>JABJAG010000173.1 GCA_018666195.1 Alphaproteobacteria bacterium | reverse complement strand
GTGTCCCACCAATATTGCGTGGCATGCCGAACCCACCGGTCATCATCAATAACCGGTGGGTTCTAAGCGACCTGACGCTTACCGTCGATAGTTATTCCGTCGGAGACGTCAGAAAAAAATCGCCGAAAACCGGGGATTTAGCTCGCGTAGCTCGGATCAAGTTCATCCAGACGACGCAGATGACCCGGCCAATCCAGATTGGAGAAATTCGGATTGCGTTCGAACTGCTGGGCTGTGTGCTCACACACTTCGGGTGATGGCGTCACAAGACCCTCGATCCCGACAGCCGACATCGCCTGAATCTGGCTCTTGGCGCATTTCTCAAGATAGAACACCAGCGAGAAGGCTTCGGCCACTGTGCGACCCGCAGTCAAGAAACCGTGGTTGCGGAGAATCATGGCTTTCGTATCACCCAGATCATTGATCAGGCGGGCGCGCTCGTCCAGATCGAGCGCGATGCCTTCATAGTCATGATAGGAAATGCGATTGTAGAACCGCATCGAGTGCTGGGAAATTGGCAGCAGGCCGCAATCCATCGCCGAGAGGGCCATTCCGGCTTCTGAATGGGTGTGCAAAACACATGCAAGTTCATGACTGTGGCCATGCACGGCGCTGTGGATCGTGAACCCGGCCGGGTTGATCTTGTACGGGCCGCTGTTGTTGATCTCGTTACCATCCTGATCGACCTTGATCAGGCTGGACGCGGTGACTTCGCTGAACATCAGCCCATAGGGGTTCAGCAGGAAGGTATCTTCGCCCGGCACGCGCGCGGAAATATGGGTCCGGGTCATGTCTGACATGTCGTACAGTTCGACCAACCGGTAAGCCGCGGCCAGATTGACCCGCATTTCCCATTCTTCGGCGCTCACCTGATCTTCAACGCTCGGATAAAGCTCTACGATTTCTGCATTCGACATGTTCGTCTCCCTTGGATTTCGTTCCAGCCTCGCGCGTTGGCGCGGCGGCGTCAATCGGTTGTCTCTGCCACCACGTTGTTGCGCATGGCGCCCAGACTTTCAACTTCCGTGTCCACCACATCTCCCGCCTTCAGATAGGTCCCGGCACCATGGCCGACGCCGGCAGGGGTGCCCGTTGAAAGAATATCGCCGGGCTCCAGAGTGATCATCTCGGAGGCAAACTCGATTTGTTCCTCGGGTGAGAATACCATCTCGCCCGTATTGCCGTCCTGTTTTGTCTCTCCGTTCACCTTGAGGGTCAGGCGGAGGTTCATATGATCAGGGACAAAGGCCCGGGGCACGAAATACGGCCCCATGGGCGCGAAGGTATCGTGGCTCTTGCCGCCGAACCAATCTGTCCGCAGGGTCGGCCAGTCGTCGCGCATGTTCCAGTCCCGCGCGGACACATCATTTGTGGTCATGAACCCGGCAATGCCATCCATCGCGTTTTCCGCAGAAACCCGTTTGGTTCGTCGGCTGACGACCATTGCCAGTTCGACCTCCCAATCGACCTTGGTGGAATCTGACGGCAAAACAATATCGTCATGCGCACCACCAAGCGCACTTGGCGCCTTGAGGAAGGAATACGGACGCACCCGGGATTTATCCCGGTCGAGCATGTCATCGCGCTCGGCATCATTTTTGGCTGTGCCGGCGTTGAGCATCTCGCGGATGTGGTCGCCGTAATTCGCCGCGGCGTAGATCATCTTGCCCGGCGCGGTGATCGGCGGCAGAAAACGAACCGAAGTCATATCAACGGCCACATCATCAGGCGCAGAGCCTGCCGCAGCGAAGGCCGCCATCTCGCACAGCGCGTCGAAATTCTGGTCCCATTCCGCAAGCAGCAACTGAATGCTGCTGACCCCGAGCAACGCGGTACCGCGTCGCCCCTGGCGCCAGGCTCTGTAGAGCGTATCGACCCGGAAGGCCGCGTCCCCCACCACCAGAATGGCAAATGGCGAACGCCCGTCTTCCACTGTTGCCAGTTTGAATGCGGTGTCCGCCATTTTATGCTCCCATTCCGTGTCCCGGCGATTCCGGAACACGGACGATGTGTGATCCTAGCTAACCGCGAGCGGCGCCAATGCGTTCAGGTCACTGGTAACGTCGAGAATGACCGGACGGGTTTTGGCAGCCTCGAAGGCCTGCTGGATTGCGCCGGGAAGCTCATTCGGTTTCTCAACCCGGATGCCAACCGCACCCATTTCCTCGGCAATGCGGGCGAAATTCACATCGGTGAACTGCCACAATTTGCGGGCCTCATCGGTCTGCTCACCACCATAGACCCGGTCAAAACCGCGCTTGGACTGGTTGCCCGAGGAGTTGTTGTTGACGAGCGTGACCGTGTTGATACCCCAGCGGGCCGCCGTCTCGACGTCGCCAATGTGGTACCAGAACCCGGCATCACCAGTGAAACAGAAGACCGGACGATCCGGGACGCCGCATTTGGCGCCAAGCGCGGCCGAAAAGGCCCAGCCCAGATGGCCCGCGGAGCGCATATAGCTCTGGTTCGGTGACTTGAGGTCGAGCATCCCACCCATCCACATACCGGTATGACCGGTATCGGCGACAACGATGGCGTCATCGGGCAGATGCTGGCTGAGCTCGTGGCACATCCGCTCCGGACGCATCGGCTCGGCGTCAGATGTCAGCAGATCATTGAATTTGTCACGCCACTGCTGATCCGCCTCGCCCGCACGCGCGGCCCAGGCCGAACGACGACCGGCAGATTCGGCATTGGTCATCGCCAGCAAACGCTGTACAGCGACCTTCGCATCAGCCTGAATACCGGCGACAACCGGATAGTTCCGGCCGATCTCGGTCGGCTCGATGTCGATATGTACGACCTTGGTGCCAATGGTCGGTACGGCCCAGAAATGGGTGACCATGCCACCGGTGGTGGATCCGATATAGATCACCAGATCGGCTTCATTGACGATGACGTTGGCGCTTTCACGCGAATAGGTGCCGACGACACCAACCGAAAGCGGATGGCTATCAGCAATCGTGTCCTTGCCGTTCAGCGAGGTTGCGACCGGGATGTTCAGACGTTCGGCCAGTGCCACAACATCGGCCTGGGCACCGGATGCGCGCACACCGCCACCGGCAACGATCACGGGGCGTTCAGCGGCTTCGATAGCGTCCATGGCGGCTCGCAGGGCGGCTTCGGATGGCTCAGGACGATAAGCTGGTAACTGACCGAAAGCTTCCTCGATCAGCGGTTCCATATCGGCTTCTTCGGCATCGATCTGGCCTTCATTGCCACGGAACTGCAAATGCACAGGACCCGGGGTGCCGGTTGTGGCTTCACGGAAGGCCTGGCGGACCATATCAGGGAAACGGGATACATCATCCACGGTCGCGTTGAACTTGGTCACCGGTTCAAAGGCGGGGACATCGTCAACTTCCTGGTACACGTGACGGAACTTCGTCTTCGGGTCGCGACCACCGGTCATGGCGATCACCGGTGCTTTTGCAAGCCACGGATCGCGCAGGCCAGCGGCGAGGTTGAGAGCTCCAATCACCTGCGCCATGCAGATGCCGGGCTTGCCGGTCGCGCGCGCATAACCATCAGCCATATAGGCTGCGGTGGCCTCGGAATGCACGTGCAAGCGCTTGATCTCGGTGCGCTTCTCGAGTTCCACCATCGTTGTGCGCAATACAGCTGGAACGTGGAAGATGTGGGTGACTCCGTAGCCTTTCAGCATATCGGCCATCACCTGGGCGCCGGTCATTTTCGCCATTCTGGTATTCCCCTCTGTGGATTTTATTCAGCCCATTGAAAGGGCCGTTCAAATTCAATTTTTCCAATAGTGTAATAACTGTTCAGGCTGGTGCAGACAATGTTCTGCGACACAAGAGTTCCGCCTGGTCCGCAACCCAGTGTTACCTAAACAACAAAGCAAAAGAGGGAGACGCGATGTTGTGACACCGGTGTCTCCCTCTCCGCATTTTGTTTGTTCCGTCGCGCTACGCGGAGCTCGCAGCCCGGTCACGCCACAGAAGCAGAAGCAACACGACGGTCAGCGCCGCGCCAATAGCATACAGCTCATACAGAAGCGCGCTTTCCGTCCCGAAGATCAGCGAAATGATGGCGCCGGTGGGCAACAGCAGACAGGCCGCAACCAACCCTGCAATCGGCCGGATGATGCGCCCATTGCCAAAGCCTTCCAGGAAGATGGCCCACGCGGCCACACCAAAGATACAGGCCACGGACGTGATCGTGATTTCCATGGTCGTCCCGTCGAGCAACAGCGGTGT
>JABJAG010000172.1 GCA_018666195.1 Alphaproteobacteria bacterium | reverse complement strand
GATAGCGCCCCCATGCGTACCAGTTGCCGGGCACACCATAGCGTTTGTAGTTCCGGGCCTCCGGGTGGCTGTCAGAAAGCTTCCCCCAGAAATAGCCGTGGAAATTCTCTTCCGCCATCAGATAGGTGCCCCATGGCGTCATGCCCCCGGCGCAATTGTTGAACGTGCCCAGCACCCGGGTGCCCGTCGGGTCGGTCTTTGTTTTCAGCCGGTCATGTCCGGCGGCCGGGCCGGACAGTCGCATCCGCGTGTTGGCCGTGATCCGGCGGTTGTAGGCCTGATCCTTCGAGGGCCGCCATTTCCCGGCGAACTTCTCGATCTGCACGACCGTTCCACCATGGGCTGCCATCTCGATGGCGACCAGTTCCGGGGTCATGTCGGGAAACTTGATCTCATCCTGTCGGCTGATACCCGGGAACATCACCTCTTCATTGGTGTATTCATGGTTCACGCAGAGTAACGCACGCGCCGAGCTGTCCGCCCCATAGGGCATGGGCGCAAAGCCGACAAAATCATTGTTGTAGCCAAACTGCCTGGCTTGCGCCTCGGCGGTCTGTGCGGTCGGGTCGAAGTCCGGGGCACCCGGCACGACAGGGTCACCCCAGCGCATCAGTATGTCGGCGCTGTATCCCGCCGCCACATGGTGAGTCTCATCAACCCCATGCGCAATTTCATCAAAGGTGAAAGGTGCGGCTGCGGCATGGGCCGCGCGTGACACCAAAGTTTCCAGCGGTGTGGTGATCGCCGTGATCGCTGCAACGGCGGTCATGCCCCGCAACAGGCTGCGGCGGCTAAGATACCGAGACTCCACGATGTCGCCAAAACTCTCTGTCGTCGACAGATTGGCGGGAACATCTTCGGACGCCTCAAAGGCCTCCGCGCGTGTGGCAAACTCGTTTGTATCGAGGGTCATTAGTCAAACTCCGGATGGACAGTAAATTCAAAATTTGTCCCTGAATAGCTCGTAACAAAGATGGGTTGATGACGCTCACATGACAACTCGGTGAATCCGGCATGCGACCACAAAACACCGGGCCTGCAACGATCCCACACGGGAATCACGCATCGGCGTTTGGCAGCGCCTTGTATGCGGCCAGCGCACGATTTCGGGCGGCCCCATGATTGATAAGTGGATGTGGATAGGTGTCCCCAAGGAAAACATTGGCGCGGGTCAGAATGTCAGACGGTGCATCCCAGGGTCGGTGAATCCATTTGTCTGGCAACCCCGCCAGTTCGGGCACCCATCTGCGGATATAGCCAGCCCCCGGGTCGAACTTCTGGCTCTGTGTCGTCGGGTTAAAAATACGGAAAAACGGCGAGGCATCCGCTCCCGATCCCGCCACCCACTGCCAGTTCCCGGCATTGTTCGCCAGATCGGCATCGACCAGCGTATCCCAGAACCAGGCTTCACCCTTCCGCCAGTCGATCATCAGGTCCTTGATCAGGAACGAGCCAACAATCATGCGCACGCGATTGTGCATCCAGCCGGTGTGCCAGAGCTCGCGCATCCCGGCATCGACAATCGGATAACCGGTTCGTCCTTGCTGCCACGCGACAAGACCCGCAACGTTCTCCTCCCACGGGAAATGATCGAATTTCGGCTTCCAGTTTTCCGTCGTGATTTGCGGGAAATGGAACATCAGATGATGGTTGAAGTCGCGCCATGCAAGCTGGCGCAAAAGGCTCTCGGCCCCAACCGCCCGCGCCCCACCTTCATCCAGCAAGGCAGCCGCCGCCCGCCACGCTTGATGCGGTCCGACCTCCCCCCAGTGCAAATAAGGTGACAACCGGCTTGTTCCGACCCGGTCCGGGCGGTCCCGGTCGCTCGGGTAGTCAGCAACCGGGCCGTCCAGAAAATCTGCCAGCACAGATCGGGCGGCGGCTTCTCCCCCCCGCCAGTTTTCACGCAGCCCGCCAGCCCAGTCCGGATATTGTGGACACAGGTTCCACCCACCCAGCGCATCGCTTTCGGAGTGAGTCGCCGAGACCAGGTGGGCAGGCAATTCCGCTCTATCGGGTACCCGATAGAGCTCACGCAGGCGTCTCCAGAACGGTGTGAACACTTTGTAGGGGCCGCCCTGACCGGTCTTGATCTGCCAGGGTTCAAGCAACAGCGACCCATTGCAGCTTTCTGCTGTGACACTCCGGTTTTTGAGAGCTTCCTTGATCGCAGTGTCGCGCGTGATGGCCCAAGGCTCGTAGCATCGGTTCCAGAAGACGCGATCCGCCCCGGTGTCCCGCACCAGATCATCCAGCACCCGCGCCGCAGACCCTTGTCTCAGCACAAGCGTTAGCCCGCATTCGGAAAGGCCTGCCGAAAGTGATTCCAGACTGTGGTGCAGCCACCAGCGCGCGGCACCACCCAATGCGCGAATGTCTTCAGCGCCATCATCAAGAATATAGACTGCAACAACGGGGCGCCCCGTGGCGGCAGCCGCCGTCAGCGCAGGATTGTCCAGTACCCGAAGGTCCTGACGAAACCAGACAATCACAGGTGATGTGGACGACATGAAGAAACCGACAGAAAAGAAAAACGCTTTGGAATGTCTACGTCAAGCAGCGCGTTTTGGATCAGGAATCAGCTGTTCCCGTCGAAACCCGAACAGGCCGTTCTTACCGATCATAAAGACCTGGAAATCACCCTTCAGCAGACCCGCAATGGCAGGTTCACGGGCATTCAGACCACCGGTAAACACCCCAAACGCCGGAAGGATCAGCAACCGGCCGTCTGTCGCGAAACACCGTCCGGAGATGCGGCGCCCCCGCGCACGCACCGCTGCCTTGGGATGATAATGGCCGATCACTACGCCCGCCGGGATCTCAGAATGCGCACCGCGTTCCACGTCATGGCGCAGCACAATATCTCCAACGCGCAATTCCTCAGCCGCCGTACCCCCGTAACCCTCGGGTGGTGCGGGGTCGTGGTTGCCAGCAATCCATACCCAGTCCTGACGGCCAACCAAACGGGCCAAACGGTTACGATCGCTCTCCGACATGCGGGCGTCACCGGCTAGATCGTGCAGGGTGTCGCCCATACAGATGACCCGGGCAGGCTTCACCCGCGCGATCACTTTTTCCAGCCGGCGCAAAGTTTCTGCCGTGTCATAGGGCGGCAGCATCGCCTGCCCGCGCGCAGCAAAGGCCGAGCCCTTCTCGAAATGCAGATCGGCGACAAGCAGATCATCGGTTTCGGGCAGGAAAGCAGCGCCCGAATGATCGAGCACGATGGATTGTCCACCGATTGTCACGGGGACGGTCGTGCGTCGCGTTTCGCGTTCAGGCGGCATCGAAGCCCAATTCCTTTGTGCCGATGTTTTCCATGGCTTCAGAAATAAGCTCGTCGGCTGATTCACCCAACAGCTCGTCGATGGCGGCGCCGTAGACGCTCTCGCGACCAATCTCGAGCAGGATCGGGACCGCCAGCGGTGAGACCCGGTCCAGATGACGATGGGTGATTTGTCCTTTCACCCGGGCGAGCATATTCGCCAGCCGCCGCACATCGGTCAGGCCGGACGCTGCGTCGGCCCGTGTGGCGCGCAGCAGCACGTGATTGGGTTCGTGGGAGCGCAGCACGTCATAAATCAGATCGGAGTTGAACGTGACCTGTCGCCGGGACTTTTCCTCACCGGGATGGCGGCGCTGGATAAGCCCGGCGATCACCGCGACATTGCGGAAAGTGCGCTTGAGCATGGAGGATTCGGCCATCCACTCTTCCAGGTCATCGCCCAGCATATCTTCGGAAAACAGCGCAGCGAGATCCGCATTCTCCGGCGATTTCGTACTCCACACACCGAGTACATAATCCGTTGCCACAAATCCTAGCGGGTTAAGCCCCGCCCGCTCCATCCGGCGGGTGAGCAACATCCCCAGCGTCTGGTGGGCGTTCCGGCCCTCGAAGCAATAGGCGACGAGATAGTGTTTGTCGTGGCGCGGAAAGCTTTCCACCAGCAAGCCTTCGCGCGAGGGCAGCAGGGAACGCCAACGCTGCACCTCCAGCCATTCCGTAACTTGTTTGGGCAAATTCTTCCAGGTCGTCGGGTCAGACAAGATGGTGCGTACCCGGTCCGCCAGATGGGTCGAGAGCGGAAACCGTCCGCCCACATAGGCAGGTACCGCTGGCGCATCACCCTTCCCCGGTCGGGTGATCACGCTTGTCTCGCGCACCTCCACGAATTCTAGTAACCGCCCCGCAAACACGAAGGTGTCCCCGGCTGTCAGATAATTGACGAAGCTCTCCTCCACCTCGCCCAGCACCCGGCCCCGGCCCATGCGTACTTTCAGCGTGGGCGCTTCGACAATAGTCCCCACGTTCATGCGGTAATCTCGGATTGCAGTCTTGCTGGAAATCTCGAAGAGGCCGTCTTCATTTTCGCGCAGGCGTTTGAAGCGGTCATAGGCGCCCAGTGCATAACCACCGGTCCCGACAAAATTGAAGACATCATCAAAATCCTCACGCGACAGCCGGGCAAAAGGTCCCGCAGTGCGGACCTGCGCAAAGAGCGCATCACGATCCACCGGTCCGGCGCACGCCATGCCCAGAATATGCTGGGCAAGCACATCCAGCCCTCCGGGGCGTTCAGGAATGCCATCGAGTGTATGCGCGTGGATGGCATCCAATGCCGCGCGACACTCCAGCACCTCGAACCGGTTGGCCGGCACCAACACGGCCTTGCTCGGATTGTCGAGCTGATGATTCGCACGACCAATTCGTTGCAGCAGCCGGGTGGCACCTTTGGGTGCGCCCACCTGCAGCACGAGATCAACCGCGGCCCAGTCGACACCGAGATCGAGAGATGAGGTCGCCACGACCGCATCAAGATCACCGCGCACCATAGCCGCTTCGACCTTGCGGCGCTGCTCGACCGCCAGACTGCCGTGATGCAGGGCGATCCGCAGCTTGTCCTCGTTCAGTCGCCAGAGTTCCTGAAACACGATCTCGGCTTGCGCGCGCGTGTTGACGAAAACAAGCGTCGTCCCGCCGTCTTTGAATTGTTCATATATTTCCGGCACCGCATGAGCACCCATATGGCCGGACCAAGGCATTTCGGCACGCGTTTCCAGCACTTTCACATCCGGTTCGGCACCATCCTCACCAAGTACAAGTTGCACACCTTTCGCATGGCCAGTTGTCGACAGCCAGCGGCGCAAACGGTCCGGTTCCGCCACCGTCGCACTCAACCCGACCCTGCGCGCCTGCGGGGCCAGCGCATGCAAACGCGAAAGCCCGAGTGAGAGAAGATCGCCCCGTTTGTTATCCTCGATGGCGTGCAACTCATCCAGGATCACACAGCGCAGAGAGGAAAATATCTCCGGCGCATCCTCGTAGGACAGCAGCAGCGCCAGACTTTCCGGCGTGGTCATCAGCATATGGGGTGGCTTCTTGCGCTGGCGGACGCGCTTGGATTGCGGCGTATCGCCGGTGCGGGTCTCGGCCCGGATCGGCAGCGCCATCTCTGCAATCGGCTGTTCCAGATTACGATGAATATCCACCGCCAGCGCCTTGAGCGGCGAGACATAAAGGGTGTGCAATCCGGCGGGCAGGGGATCTTCGGAAATCAGTTCCGTCAGGCTCGGCAGAAACCCGGCAAGGGTCTTACCCCCGCCCGTGGGCGCGATCAGCAATGCAGAGCGGCCAGACTGCGCAGCATCGAGCATCGCCAGCTGATGCCGGTGCGGGTTCCAACCGCGCGTGGCGAACCAGCTCTGCAGTATATCGGGCAGATCAGCTGTCACGACGCCCCGAGCGCGTCCCGCAAAACGTCCAGACGTGCGTCCAGCGCATCTGCCGCATAGGGTTGCGCAGGCACCACACCCCAGATCGGCTGCGGCCAAGCCGGGTCATCGGCAAACCGCGCGATCACATGAATGTGCAGCTGCGGCACCATATTGCCCAGCGCGCCGACATTGATCTTGTCGGGCGAGAATGCGGATTTCAGCGCCTTGCTGGCCCGGACGATTTCTTCACTCGCGCGCTGCAGGTCAGCGGGCTCCAGATCATCGAGATCACGCAAACCGTCACGCGCAGGAACCAACACAAGCCAAGGGTAATTCGCATCATTGATCAACAGGACCTGACAAAGCCGCCAGGTCACGACCGGCACGGTGTCGGCGGCAAGTTGAGGGTGAAGCTGGAACATCGGGGCGCTCATATTTGACAGAGTAACGGGGCTCTCGACCCTAGCCTTATCTGACCCGAGGCTCACCCCCTTGATGCAGGCAGGGGTGCAAATTTGCGCAGAGCTATTCCGTCTCGCAGATCGTCCGCAAAGCATCCCAGTCTTCCGCGCTCAACACCGTGCCGCGCCCCGAACTTTCTGCGCGGACATGCGCTTCACGCTCCACATGTCCGGGATGAGTGCTAAACATTGCCAATGCGCCTGTTTGCTCGCCGTGTTTCTCACGCAACTGTGCGAAGAACTCGGCATAGGTGCCCCCACGGATATCGCTGGCGTTGAGCACACGCAAGGCAACCGCGTCAGCCTCGCGTTCGGCCTCCTGCCCGTAGCTGGCGCGCAGATACAACTGCGCTCCGATCACACCAATCGCGCCACCTGACACATCGCCCAGCAGCAACCCCAATATCGCGCCGGCACCAGCGTTTTTCAAAAACACTTCTAGCGGATGCCGGTGTTCCACATGTCCGAGCTCGTGTGCCAGCACACCCGCAACGGCCTCTGCGTCCTTGGCAAAATTCAGAAGCCCTTCGAATATCAGAATCTGGCCACCGGGCAAGGCGAATGCATTGACCTCCGGGGTCGAAACAACCCGCACGGTGAGCGCACCCTCATAGTCAATTTCATCCCGTAATCTGTCGACCATACGCTGCAGAGCAATGGCTCCCGCCGGGCTGGAACAGAACCGGGGTTCATCATCGCTTCGGGCAAAGAAACCGGCCATCTGGTCGGCCACGCGTGTGCCCAGATCATCCTCAACTTCCTGCGGAATCCAGCCCGCCGCACGTTCTGCCATGAAGGGCAACGCGACAAAGAAGATGAAGGCCACGGACGCTGCCGCCGCGCTGCCCCAAATCAGGATTGGCCGCCAGCTGTTGCGAAATCCACCCTGCAGGCGGTTCAGCTTCGGGCAGTTCGCACGCAAATCGGTCAATGCGCGGTCATCAGAGAACAATATCCGTTCTGCGCCATCCCCATCCCGACGCAGGCGCATCTCCCCACCGCGTCGCGGGCGTTCGACAAGGCGCACGTCGTTTGCTGGCCAAGATGCCAGGATTCCTGAACTGTCCTGGTCCTGAACGCGCACGCCGTCCGCATCGATCCGGATTGCCACATCCGTGGGGCGCGCGGTCACACCGTCGAAATATCTTGCGGGAAAAACGTACATACGGGTGCTCAGATCGCACCAACGTCGAAGGAAAACGCATCGACAAGACCTTCGCCAAAGCGTGGATCATCCCGCACACCCTGAACGATCGTCTCGATTTCTTCCGGATTTTCGAGGGTCAAAGTCTCTGTAATGTGACGCATAAGCGGAACATAGAACAACAAATGCGCCGTCAACTGCGGCAAACCAAAGAAGGCGAAGAAAACGATCAGGAATATCGGGAAACCCAAAGCGCCGAACGAGACCGAATATCCAGGATCGAGAAGTACAAGCGGGACACCAATCAGCGCACCAAGAACCGCATAGGGCAGAACAAAAGCCGCCGCGAAAAAGCCCACAACCCGCCAGACGCTCAGGGTCGATTCAAACCGAGCACGGGCAAGCGAGATGACATTGAACAGATATCGGATCAGGGCAATCCGGAACCGAACCATGAAAGCAATTCCGAGACACCATAGCACCAGACCGGGCAGCAGAAGCAGGCCCCAGAACGCGAGAAAATCCATGCGCGCGACCCGGGCCACCTCCGGGCCCTCCAACTGTTCGATCGCGGCCCAGCTCGGGCCTATGGATTCTTTCAGAAAGAACAGAACGCCGCCATACAGCAGCGCCATTCCCAACAACGCCAGCACCGGCCACCACAGGCGAAAAACCTCCCGAGCCTGTCCGGCATAGCCGAAGGCGGTTTTGCCGAACAGCGCATTGGTGATCTCGTACCGTTGCAAGGCGACATGCCCCCAGGGAACGCTCACGCCCAATGTCACGATGGATGCCAGACCCCAAAGCACAGCGTGCGTGGCGTATTTCGCACCCGACCCCGTCTGCCCCGCGTGAATGCCACGCCATGCGGTCCGCGTCAGCCGATACCGGCGCGCCCGGAAAAACGCGAAGTTGATAAGCCAGATGAACCCCACGACATAAACAATCGTGACGACCAGACCGACATCGGGATATCGCGTCAGCAGAAACACTTCCAGAAGATTGTAGACGATACTCACCGGCACCAGGATCACCATCACGATCAGGAACCCGATGAACAGTTCTCCACCACGACCGGTATATTCCAGACGATCCCCCAAAAGGACAGTGTTGCCCCAGTAGTATTTCCGGATATTGGTGCGTGCCCAGAACCGATAGATGCTGAACGTGACGATGGTCAGAAGCATGTTCTTGATAACGAGCCGTGCGAGCGGCTTTCGCTCACCGTGAAATTCGATCCCACCAGCCTTGCTGGCAGTCTGAAGTTCACCGGGTCCGTCATTGATCACAACGCCACCCGCGCCAGCATTCATAGAATCAGTCATGAATTTGCCCCCTCTTTGCGAGTATTCTGGCACTCCGAGCATGCTGGTTCCAAATGCAAAATGACCGTCCACCCACAAGACATCGAACGCCTGATCGGCGAAACTTCACCTCTCAATCTTCAACATGAGCGCGCACGATGAAATCAGTCTGGTACGAAGAACTTGGCCCCGCCGATGACGTTCTCGTCTTTGACGAGATCGAAACTCCAGACGCAGGTCCAGGCGAAGTCCGGGTGAAGCTTTCCGCTTCCGGCGTCAATCCGGCTGATGTGAAGCGGCGTGGACTGGGCACTTATGGGCTGGAGTACCCGCGCATCATTCCCAACAGCGACGGTGCAGGCATTGTCGATCAGGTCGGCGACGGCGTTGATCCAAACCTGGTGGGACAACGTGTTTGGCTGTTCAACGGCCAGCGTGGCGGACGCGCCTACGGCACGGCGGCGGAATACATCGCGCTGGATGCATGGCTGGTCGCGCCCCTGCCCGATCATCTTAGCTTTGCCGAGGGCGCCTGCCTGGGTATTCCCTGCATGACCGCTCATCGCAATGTCTTCGCCGATGGTCCGGTCACCGGAAAAACCGTTCTGGTCACTGGCGGCGCGGGTGCGGTCGGCCACTATGCTGTGCAGTGGGCCCGACGTGGTGGTGCAAATGTGATTGCCACCGTCAGTTCCGATGAGAAGGCTATCCACGCACGCGCCGGCGGCGCGCATCACACCGTCAACTATCGGGACGAGGATGCCACATCCCAGATCATGGATTTGACCAATGGTGTGGGCGTCGACCGGATCATCGAAGTCGATCTGGCCGCAAATCTGGGGTTGAGCAGTACGGTGCTCAAATCCGAAGGTATGATTTCGACCTACGCCTCGACCGGTGATGCTCAGAATTTATTGCTGCGCATGGCCCTGAAGAACGCCGTGGTCCGCTTCATGGTGCTCCACAGCGTGCCGCGCGCCGCAATCGATCACGCCCGCGCCGATATCTCGGCCTGGCTGGCCGAAGAAGATGGGCTCCATACGGTGGCAGGCACCTTCCCGCTGGCTGGCTGTGCCGAGGCTCACAAGTTTGTGGAAAGCGGCAGCAAGCTCGGCACGGTCGTGGTCGAACCTGACAAGTAGATCTTAGCCGTTCACCCGACGCGCCAATTCGTCCAGACAGGCGGCCCTGTTGGCAAGAAAACCACCTTCGACCCACCAGGCTTCGACCGTGTCCAGCAGCTGTCTGATCTCTGGGCCCGGAGAAACGCCAAGATCAAGAACGTCGCTTCCCCGCAGCATGAATACGGGCACCGACCAGACATCGGGCAGACCCAGCAGCGCGATCCACGCCGCGTCGCGCTGGGCGTTTGTGCTGGAGGCGACCCTCGCCCAGTTCAGCAAAACGTGGTCTCGCCATGTTGCCGCACCCAACCCGTAGACCCGCTTTTGTTGCTGGTCGTGCGACAGATCCGGCGTCAGATCACTGCCGCCCTCGGACAGGGACATCAACCGACTTGCCTCCACTTTCGACAGTTTTAGCCGAACCGCAACAGCCGGCACGCAGGCGGGCTCATTCATCAATATGCTGAGGCGGCGCACGAAATCCGGCTCGCCATGACGACCCTCGATACCCGTAAGCGCGCCCAGGTCGTCAACGTTCTGCAAACACGACATGTCTCCGGTCAGGATTTCATGCTCTGCCATGATTTCAAGCATTCGGGCCGGGCGCACGGACAGTAAAATCTTGCGCAACTCGTCACGAATGCGTTCACCCGAAAGGCCCGCCAACATCCCCGCATGGGACAAACTGGCCTGAAGCCCCGGGGCATCAATTTCCCCGTCTCCTAACTGCGCGTTGAACCGGAAGAACCGCAGGATTCGCAACGCGTCTTCCTGAATGCGTTCATGGGGATCGCCAATGAATCGCACCCGGCGCACGTTCAAATCTTCCATCCCGCCGAGCGGGTCAAAGACATTTCCGGCCCCGTCGGCGTAGAGCGCGTTCATGGTGAAGTCGCGGCGTGAGGCATCCAGCGCCCAGTCATCGGTATAGGCGACCTTGGCATGCCGGCCATCGGTCTCCACATCCACCCGCAGAGTCGTGATCTCGTAGGTGCGCTCCCCCGCATGGGCGCCGACCGTGCCATGATCCACGCCGATTGTATGATAGCCGATCCCGGCCACATCGAGCCGACGCATCACTTCATCGGGCGGATGGATGGTCGCGATATCCACATCCACCACATCGCGCCCGAGGATCGCATCGCGCACGCAGCCGCCCACAAACAAAGCCGCGGGCGCACCTCCACTCGCAAGCGCGGCCAGAACCGCGCGCGCGCCGGGCGCCGTCATCCAGGATTGCATAGATATGGTGGTGGCTGGCGTCATAGTGTTGCGACCCGCCCGCGCAGCGTTAGCGCCAGCGTGCCTTCTGTCCTGTCAGAACTTCATAGAGGTTGATCAGCATACCCGCGGTCGCCCCCCAGATGTAACGCTCCTCAAAGGGCAGCACATAGAAATAGCGGCGCTTGCCGCGAATCAACCGGTTGTGACGCTCGTGGTTCGCCGGGTCGAGAATGAACGACAGCGGCAGTTCGAAGACATCCGCGACCTCACCGGGCTCGTAGACCATCTCGAATCCCGGCTCGATCAAACCGACCACGGGCGTTACGGCAAACCCGGTCCGCACCTCATAGGTGTCCAGCCGACCGATGATTTCCGCCGAAGCATGGGGCATGCCGATTTCTTCATGGGCCTCTCGCAATGCGGCGTGTTCGGGCGAAACATCCTCGGGGTCGATCCGCCCACCGGGGAAACTGATCTGACCCGCATGGGCGCGCATATCGGCCGCCCGTTCGGTCAGCAGGATCGTGAACCCGTCAGCGCGCGAGACGAGCGGCACGAGAACCGCAGCCGGCACCAGAGGAGGCGGAGGACGCATACCGATTTCATTCAGATCGTGATCGCCACGCCGTTCTCCCGCCGGATCGGATTCAGTGCTGTTCGGATCATGCCCCGGATTGTCACCGAGCATCTGCGTGATCGCAGCACCCATACCGCTGCGCCGCGCCAGGTTGTCCTGTGCGTCCTGCACCCGCTCGATGACCTGTTCGCGCTTCAAACCGACGATTCCTCTAACACTGTATTTTCCTCATCCGGGCCGAGTGAGAAAAACCGGCCCTCGCTCCACACGCCCAGTTGTCCGCTGACCGGGTCCTCAATGACCAGTTCAGCCAGCGCGTAGTACACCGCACGTGTCAACAACGCTTCCAGATGTTCGCGCACCAGAATGTACGGAGACGGTTCCCCGGTCGATTCGTCAAATATCACCCGGATCGGATGATCGGGTCCCGCTGTCATTATTTCGTCAAGGTTGGTGCGGAATATGAGTTTCTGATCAGGGCCTTCGCCCTCCACATTCATTTCCACAGCCGTAAAGGGCGCGTCATCCACATCGATTCGGCCACGCTCGACAGGTGTTTCAAGCCAGAACTGGCCGTCAGCGTCGCGTTTGAGGACCGATGAAAACAGCGTGACCAGTGGTTTACGGTGGATCGGGGAGCCGCGATAATGCCATGTCCCGTCCCGCGTGATCCGCATGTCAAAGTGACCGCAATCAATGGGCACACGTTTGGATTGGGTGGTTTCCCGGGATTTTTCGATCCGCTCGAAAATCCCCTGTGGATCACCCGCAGAAGAAGTGCCGGATTTGGCCGGTTTGCTGGATTCGGAACACATGATGCGCCCACACTAGCATCAGCAGGAGCAATGTTATGCCTTCAGATGATCTCCTTCGACCCGATTCCGACACCGCGGCAAGTGACTCGATTTTCGAAGATATCGAACGGGTCGGCGAACAGATGTCGGCCGTGCGCAACGGCATCAGCCGCGTTATCTTCGGACAGGAAAATGTCGTCGATGAAACTCTGATCACGCTGCTCTCGGGCGGGCATCTTCTGCTGCTCGGTGTGCCCGGCCTGGCCAAGACGCGACTGGTTGAAACTCTGGGCACGGTGCTCGGTCTCGATAGCCGTCGCATTCAGTGCACGCCGGACCTCATGCCCGCTGATATCGTCGGTTCAGAAATTCTCGACGAAACCGCCGACGGGCGCGCCTTTCGCTTTATACCCGGCCCGGTCTTCACGCAGGTTCTGATGGCTGATGAAATCAACCGGGCCAGTCCCCGCACACAATCCGCCCTGTTGCAGGCGATGCAGGAACGCGAAGTCACGGTCGCCGGACAGACTCATAAACTGCCCGCACCCTTTCATGTTCTTGCTACCCAGAACCCCATCGAGCAAGAGGGCACCTATCCATTGCCCGAAGCCCAACTCGACCGATTTCTGCTGCAGGTGAACATTGATTATCCCGATGCAGAGGCCGAACGCCAGATGCTGCTGGTGACAACCGGAATGGACGACCCAAGTCCCGTCCAGGTAATCGACCCCGCACAACTGATCAACGCCCAGAACCTCGTCCGACGCCTTCCCATTGGCGAATCCGTGGTCGAAGCAATTCTCGCGCTGGTGCGCTCCGGACGCCCCGGAATATCCGATCGCGACGAGATCAACGACTGGGTGGCCTGGGGGCCAGGCCCCCGCGCGAGTCAGGCGCTGATGCTTGCAACCCGCGCGCGCGCGCTTCTGCAGGGCCGCGTGTCCCCCTCCATCGATGATGTGATAGCGCTCGCGCCTGCGATCCTGCGTCATCGCATGGCCCTGAACTTTGCCGCCCGAGCGGATGGCCGAACTCTGGACGATGTGATCGACCGTCTCTGCGATCCGTTCCAATAGGACAAACAGGACCCGCGCTGCCGATCATGAGCTCCACCGCAGACACCATCCCGGCATCCGAGCCACCGACGCGCCGTCGCGGCGAGGAAGTTGCGGCGAGCTTTCCGGCTTTGCTGGTCGCGGCAGATCGGGTTGCGTCTACGGTCGCACAGGGTGTGCATGGACGGCGTCGCATCGGACAGGGCGAAACCTTCTGGCAGTATCGACGGTTCGAATACGGTGACAGCCCGCAACAGATCGACTGGCGGCGTTCCGCCCGGTCAGACCGGCTCTATGTCCGACAAACCGAATGGGAAGCCGCCCAGAGCGTTTGGCTCTGGCCGGACCTGACCGCCTCCATGCGCTACAGTTCGGAACGCAACCTGCCCCAAAAACAGGAACGTACGGCTGTTCTGACTCTGGCACTGGCGTCGCTGTTGACCCGCGGCGGCGAGCGGATTGCACTTCTGGACAAACCCGAACCACCAGCTACCGGACGCACCGTCCTCGACAGAATTTCCATGAGCGTGCTCCGGGACATGACACAGGAACCGTCAGGTGACGACTTGCCGACACCTCCGCCTCTGCCTCGGCACAGCAATGTTGTCCTGATCAGTGATTTTCTGATCGACGAAAAGAAGCTCGTCGATCTGCTGGGTCGAATCGCAGCCCGCGGCGTGCGCGGTCATCTGCTGCAAGTTCTCGATCCCAGCGAAGTCAGCCTGCCATTTCGGGGCCGAACACGTTTTCAGGGTCTGGAATCCGAAGGTGAATTACTGGTCGGACGTGCTGAATCTCTGCGTGCGGCGTATCTCGAACGTCTGGAGAGCCTGCAATCGGCCCTCGATACCTTTGCACGGCGCGCCAACTGGACCTACGCGACCCATCTGACAAACAGCCCGCCCGAACCGGCGATGCTGAGCCTGTTCACCAACATGACCGAGGCGCTCCATGACCGGACGTGAACGCTCATGCTGACGCTCGGTGCGATCTCCTTTGCTGTGCCCTGGCTGCTGGTCGCATTGGTAACACTGCCGGTTCTGTGGTGGCT
Source organism: Alphaproteobacteria bacterium (assembly GCA_018666195.1). Lineage (GTDB taxonomy): Bacteria > Pseudomonadota > Alphaproteobacteria > UBA6615 > UBA6615 > JABJAG01. The sequence goes on along the minus strand of JABJAG010000172.1, from coordinate 1,552 downwards.
CCTCCGCGCCGTTCCGCCGGCACCCAATCGCATTGTGTTTCCAGCCATTCGCCTGCTTTTCGGGCTCTCCCAACATGAGGAAACGCCACACCGGACTCCGTGGTGGTTGCTGGCCCTGCGTCTTGTACTTGCCGGGCTCGTAATTTTGGCGCTGGCGCACCCGGTGCTTGATCCCGGCCAGACACTGCGTGGCAGCGGCCCCCTGGTTCTGGTGATCGACAATGACTGGAGTGCGGGTCAGAACTGGGAAGCGCGACGCGAGACCGCACTGAACCTGATTGACGAGGCAGACCGGGAAAACCGGGTGGTCTACATCGCGACCAGCGCACGCACCGGGACCACGACGCGAACACCTTTGCGACCTCTCTCAGCCGCAGAGGCACGTGACCGAATAAGAATGCTCGCCCCGCAACCCTGGGCCAGCGACCATGCGAGCGTGATTGTGCAGATCGAAGCGCTCGATCTGGCTGGTTCGAGCAACGCCGTCTGGCTGTCGAGCGGGCTGGCGGAAACAACCAGCGAACAACAAAACGACCATTCCACAATTCTCGAATCAGCCCTGCAGCGGCTGGGGTCCCTGCGCATCATCCTGCCCGGCGACGACGAATTACCTCTCTACATTGCCGCCAGCGAAAACGCCTCGGACGGGCTGCGCCTGGAGATCACTCGCCTCGACCCCGATGGTATTGTTCCGGCGGCGCTAATCGCCACCGATGAAGCTGGACGGCTGCTGGCGCGCGAAACCGTGACCTTTCCGGAAGGCGGAGTCACGACGGAAGCCACCATCGCAATCCCAAGTGAAGTGCGAAACCGGATCACGCGGGTGAGCATCGAAGGCAGCGTCTCAGCCGGTGCCATCATGTTGTTCGATGAGTCGTCCCGCCGGCGTCCTGTCGGGCTTGTCTCCGGCGACATCGCACAGGTCAACCAGCCCCTGCTGGGCAATGCCTTCTATCTGAACCGCGCATTGGAACCTTTTGCTGATCTCCGCACGGGCACCATTGCCGAACTCCTCGAGCGTCGGCTCGCGGTGCTGATGCTCTCGGATATCGGAAATCTGACTGCGACCGAGATCGAGGCTTTGGACCGCTGGATTTCCGATGGCGGTGTACTGGTGCGTTTCGCCGGGCCAAATCTTGCCGAAGGCAGCGATTCACTCCTGCCGGTGGTTTTGCGACGCGGTGGCCGGGTTTTCGGCGGCGTGATGAGTTGGGAACAGCCTGCAACCCTCTCCCCCTTCGACGAGGCCTCGCCCTTTGCCGGGCTGGAAGCTTCCGATGAAATATTTGTGCGACGGCAGGTGCTGGCGCAGCCTGCGCCCGATCTCGCGGGCAAGACCTGGGCACGTCTGAATGACGGCACTCCGCTGGTCACAGGTGAGAAACGCGGCAATGGCTGGCTGGTCCTGTTTCACACCACGGCCAATGCCGAATGGTCCTCCCTCGCGCTCTCGGGAACCTATGTGGACATGCTGCGACGGTTGATCGCTCTCAGCCAGGGGGTCAGTGCCGACACAGTGGCGCGCGCACTGCCACCCTTATCCAGTCTGGAT
>JABJAG010000171.1 GCA_018666195.1 Alphaproteobacteria bacterium | reverse complement strand
GTCGGCATGGCCATGGTGACCGGGTTGGTCCCAAACCGGGCTTCAGCCCCACCATGAGGTGCCACCATCGCCGCATGATCGGTGACATTGGTGAAGTGGATGGACACAAAGCCAGCCGCAGCAACCATCTCGGCATATGTTCCCACACGCCCAATATGGTGGGAGTTCTTAAGAGTGGCGACACAGACACCAGTGTCGCGCGCCCGTGCGATTGCCGCGTCCGTCACCTCTTCGGCAACACGCTGACCGTATCCCTTGTGGCCATCAAATTGCAGGAACGGTCCATCATCATGCACACAGTCTGCCGGCATGTTGGGCACCAACAACCCAACCTGCAGGTTCTTGATATAGGTCGCCACAATCCCGATGCCGTGACTGTCATGCCCGGCGAGATTGGCCCCCACCAAATGCTCGGAAACAATCCGGCACTCATCTTCCTCGCTGCCACCAAGGCGCACGATTTCATGGATCAGCGCGGTCAGCGCATCGGCTTGTACGGTTACATCACCCGACATGGAACATCCTCCCCCAGTCTTCAAAAACGAGAAGCTAGCCGATCATATCGGCATGGTCACGTGCAGCGATCAGACGACCGGCGTGCGGCCACCATCGACGTTGATGGCACAGCCCGTCACGTAGGACGCTGCATCGGATACGAGGAAACACGCCATGTTTGCGAACTCTTCGGCCTCACCGATGCGTCCGATTGGAATCTCATTTGCCTTCGGCGCGATATATTCATCGAACGACTTGTCCGGTGCCTGACTCGCATGACGCCGCGTGTGCTGACCGGAACGAATCAAGCCCACAAGAAGTGCGTTGACCAAAATGTTGTCAGGTGCGCCTTCACCAGCCAGAACCTTGGTCAGAGCCATACCTGCGGCCCGCGACACGGATGTCGGAGCACTGCCAGCGCCGGGTGCCTTTGCACTGCCTGCCAGCACATTGATGATCCTGCCCCATTTCCGTTCGGCCATACCCGGCATGGCCAGACGGCAAAGGCGGATGGCCGCAAATAGCTTGAGATCGAGATCAGCCTGCCAGCGTTCATCGGAACACTCCAGAAACGGTCCAATCGCATGCGCCCCGGCATTGTTCACCAGAATATCGACATCGCCGAATGTGTCCGTGATGCTGGCCCAGGTGCTTTCGATCTGAGAGATATCCGTGACATCGCACGGCAAGGCTTCAACCCGAACACTGTTGGCCCCAATCGCCGAAACAACACTTTGGCGGGCTGCCTCCAGCGTGTCGGCGGAACGCGCTATCATTGCAACATTGGCACCTGATGCAGCGAACTCCTGCGCCATCGCCAGACCCAGACCTTCACTTGCACCTGTAATGACAGCTGTACGGCCATCGAGACGGACTTCCATGATTTTCTCTCCTAAATTCGATATTCTGCAGATACTACGCGGTTCATCACGCTTTGACAGCGCAGAGACGTCAGCGCAATGTTCGCCATCGGGAGCCAGATTATGTCCAAAACCACGCACCGGCACACGTCTCACTGGGGAACATTCACGGCCGAGGTCACAGACGGCCGGCTGACGGGGATCAATCCCTTCGCTCTGGATCCGGATCCTTCGCCGGTCATGCAGTCCCTGCCCGATGCCGTATATGACGAGAGTCGCGTCGCACGCCCGATGTTCCGCAAGGGTTGGCTCGAACGATCCACGGGCGGCACGCCTGCCAACCGGGGTATCGACCCCTTTGTCGCTGTTCCGTGGGATGAAGCCTTTGACCTGGTCGGCGCCGAGATCAACCGGGTGCGGTCCGAATACGGGAACGCAGCCATATTCGGTGGCTCCTACGGCTGGTCAAGCGCAGGTCGTTTCCACCATGCCAAAAGCCAGCTTCAGCGTTTCCTGAATACGATTGGAGGGTTCACCTCCCAAGTGCACACCTATTCGATCGCCGCCGGCTACGCGATCCTTCCTCATATTCTGGGCACCGCGCGCGCGGCAATGACGGAGGCTACCAGTTGGGATTCGATCGTGGCCAACAGTGAACTTGTCGTTGCCTTTGGCGGCATCCCTTTGAAGAACGCACAAGTTGCCGCCGGAGGCCCCGGCCAGCACATGACCAGTGTCCATCTGAAAGAGGCCCACGCCGCAGGCATCAAATTCGTCAATGTGTCTCCGATCCGCGATGATATCGCCGATCATCTGGGTGCCGAATGGCTGGCGATCCGTCCCAATACCGATGTCGCACTGATGTTGGGGCTGGCCCACACGCTGGAGACCGAGGGTCTTTCGAATCACAATTTTCTCGAGACCTATTGCGTTGGATTTCCGCAGTTCCGCGACTATCTGCTCGGCACGACCGATGCCATCCCGAAAGACGCAGACTGGGCCGCATCCATTTGCGAAATGCCTGCCGACGATATCCGCGCACTCGCTCGACGGATGGCAAATTCACGCACTCTGATCAACACCAACTGGTCTCTTCAGCGCGGAGATCACGGTGAACAAACATTCTGGATGACCGTCACGCTGGCAGCCATGCTTGGCACAATCGGGTTGCCCGGCCAGGGGTTCGGATTCGGGTATGGCAGCATGGGCAATATCGGTAACCCTCGCCAATCATCGCCCTCTCCCGCGCTGACAATTGGCAAGAATGAAACCGACAGTTGGATTCCCGTTGCCCGGATCGCTGATATGCTGTTGCACCCCGGCGAAAGCTATCAATTTGATGGCGAAACCCGGACCTATCCCGATATCAAACTTGTTTACTGGTGTGGCGGCAATCCGTTCCACCACCACCAGGACCTAAATCGTCTGGTCCGCGCCTGGCGTCAGCCAGAGACGATAATCGTCAATGAGCCGTGGTGGACAGCCACAGCGAAATTCTCGGATATCGTGCTGCCATCGACGACGACTCTTGAACGCAAGGACATTGGCGCATCCTCGCGAGACCGTTTTGTGCTCGCCATGGACAAGACCATCGAACCCGTCGGCGATTCTCGGGATGATTTTGATATCTTCCGCGGGCTGGCAACACGCCTTGGAACGTACGAGGCCTTTACGGAAGGTCGCGAACCCGAAGACTGGTTACGCCATATCTATGACCGCGCGCGCCAGAGCGCTGCCGAGCTGGATATCACCATGCCGTCCTATGAAGACTTTTGGGACGCCGGACATGTGGAAATTCCCAGCCCAAGTAAACCGGTGGTCATGTTTGAATCCTTTCGACGGGATCCCAAGGCAAACCCTCTCCCCTCGCCGTCCGGTAAAATCGAAATCTTCTCCGAAGTGGTTGATGGCTTCGGGTATGACGACTGTCCCGGGCATGCGGTCTGGCGGGAGCCCGTCGAATGGCTGGGCGGCACGACGGCACAGAAGTACCCTTTGCATATGATTTCCAACCAGCCCCGCACGCGATTGCACGGACAACTCGACAATGGCCGGGTAAGCCGCAACGACAAGGTCAATGGTCGGGAACCCGTCTGGGTGAGCCCGCCTGACGCCGCCGAACGGGGCTTGATTGATGGTGATATTGTTCGTGTCTTCAATGACCGCGGCGCATTGCTGGCTGGCGTTCGGGTTACCCCGGAAGTGCGCAATGGCGTGATTCAGCTTGCCACCGGGGCCTGGTACGACCCGATCGACCCGTCAACAGATTCGAGCCTCGACAAACACGGGAACCCGAATGTTCTGACCATCGACAAAGGAACCTCACAGCTTGGACAAGGCCCCATAGCCCATAGTGCGCTAGTACAGGTGGCTCGGTATGATGGTGAACTCCCCAACGTCACCGCGCATACCCCACCCACAATTGTGGAGCGCCATGACACTGGCGGCGTCCAACCGTGATTGATTTTATTCACATCGACGAAATTACCGGCTGATAACGTGCTCGGTATGGAAATGTCGACAATGCTCCTGACCACGAGCACGGTTTTCCTGGCCGTCATGGTCATTGTGCTCAGCTTCGCCCTCATCAAGGGGAAGCGGAGTGCCGTCCTGTACAGACGCAGTTTCGATACCGCGTCCGTGGGCGTCGTGCATGTTGCCATGGACGGCACATGGCTGCGCATGAACGACAAGATGTTGGCGATCACGGGCTACCCGCGCGACGAACTTCTAGGCATGCGGTTCGCAGACATCACTGTCGAAGAAGACCTACCCGAAAACCAGAACCAGAATACCAAGCTCCGCAATGGGGAAATCGAATCCTACACACTGCAAAAACGCTACCGCCGCAAAGATGAACGCATCGTCTGGGTGAACCTTTCTGTCACTCTGCTGCGTCGAAAGGACGGCAGCCCCGACTACTACATCACCATGGTCGAGGATATCGACGACCTTAAACGGGCGGAATTCTCACTGCTGGAACAGGAAACCCGGTTCCGGGCCTTCTGGGACAACAGCCCGTTTAACCAAACGCTAAAAGACACCCAAGGGCGCCTCGTCCTGACAAACGAGAGCTATCGCCGGAACTATGGCCTCCTCAATGAAAGCCTGGAGGGGCAAACATCCGAACAGGCACATGGCGCAGACTGGGGTTCCAATATCGATGATTTTGATCGTGAGGTTTTGCGCACCCGAACCACACGAACTTCGGACTTTCAGGTTACGGGGACGAATGGTGAAGAATTGTCGATGCGGATCACGAAATTCCCGATCCATGACCGGGATGGCATGGTTGTTGGTGTTGGCGGTGTGTCCTACGACATCACAAGTCAGGTCCGCGCCGCGCAGGAAATGCGAGAAAGCGAAGAACGCTTCCGCGCAACATTTGAACAGGCCGCTGTTGGTATTGCGCATGTCGCAATTGATGGGCAGTGGCTTCGGATCAATCAACGCTATTGCGACCTGGTTGGTTATACCGAGGACGAACTTCGAGAGCTGACATTTCGGGATATCAGTTACGGCGCTGACCTCACCTCCGAACTCCAACGGCGCAGCGAATTGATTGCGGAAGGAACCGGATCCTACACCCGCGAAAAACGATATATTCGCAAAGATGGCAGCCTGGTCTGGGTAGAGGTCACGGCCTCCATCACGGAGCAATCCCGGCACCGCGCGCCCTACCTTATCGTTGTCGCCGAAGATATTTCAGAGAGAAAACGGGCCGAACGCGCACTTGCCGACCGCCTTGAACAACAATCTGTGGTTATGGCCATCGGTCAACTCGCCCTTGCCGAGGAAGATGTTTCCCAATTCCTCGGACAGGCAGCCGATATCGTCGCCCAGACCATGGATGTAGATGTTTGCCTGATCTCACGTCGGCTTCACGAAACAAACGACTATCTGATCATTGCGGGGAGCGAAGGCGGCAAGAAGTTTGTCGGAATGGATATTCAACCTCAAACCTCTTCGCATGAACGCAGTTTTAATTTGTACGCTTCCAAATCTGTGATTTTCGACAATAGTGATCCCGCTAACCCCGAATTTCAAAACCCCATCACCGACGTCATCGGTTCCCTGGCAGGCATAACCGTGGTGATAGCTGAGGGAGATACTGTCTACGGAATTCTGGCTGTGCATTCCCGGACAGCACGGAAGTTCACCAATGACGACGTTACGTTCCTGCAATCGGTCGCCAATGTGCTTTCAACAACGATTGTCCGCAGCCGTATATCCGCAGAACTCATTGATCGCGAACGCACCCTCAACGCCATCCTCGACAATGCTGCGGATGGGATCGTGGTCTCGAATTCAAGCGGTGGCATCATGATGTCCAATGACGCGGCCGAAGAAATATTCGGATACAGTTCGAGCGAACTTCAGGAAATGCAGATTCGCGACCTGATCCCCGCCACCTATCCTTCAAAAAGCTCGCACGCCGCTCATGACACCGAAATCCAGACTTCGGCGCGTGAAATGGTGGGCCTTCGCAAGGACGATACGAGCGTTCCAATCGACATCGCCATGTCCGAATTTGCGGGACCGGAAGGGTCCATGCACATCGCGCTGATCCGCGATATCACCGAGCAGAAATCCCTGCAAAGCCAGCTCATCCAAGCTTCCAAACTCGCAACGGTCGGCGAGATGGCGGCCGGCATTGCACACGAGCTCAATCAGCCGCTCAACATCATGCGCATGGCTGCCGATAATGTCCTCATCCGAATGGACGCGGGCAGCGCAGATATGGACTACGCGCGTGACAACCTTACGCTGGTCAGTGAACAGGCGGGCCGTATGGGGAAGATCATTCTTCATATGCGGGTGTTCAGCCGTCAGGACACATCTGACTTCGTCATATTTGATCCCGTCAGACCTGTGCGAAACGCTTGCGAACTCATGCGCCGACAGCTGCAACTGGAAAGCATTGAATTGAAGCTTGATGCTCAAGATTCAGAATTTCTGGTTGATGGCAGTGAATCACAACTGGAACAGGTCATCATCAATATGATCACCAACGCACGTGACGCCATACTCGCAACATCACTGGATACAGAGATTGGCGACCTGCGTGGTCAGATTACCGTCACGACCAGCAACGGACCAAACGATCAGCTCTACATGGTTCATGTTTCTGACACCGGCGGGGGCATCCCCAAGGATGTGCTTGCGCGTGTCTTTGATCCATTTTTTACCACCAAGGAAGTGGGCGTCGGAACCGGATTAGGGCTTTCGGTCAGCTACGGGATCATTAGTTCCATGGGCGGCACCATAACCGCACACAACACCGAAGTTGGATGTGAGATGTGTATTGAGCTCCCCCGCGCCAGCAATGCCGCGTCAGAGGACGAGATGCCTAAGAGCCAAGCCCCAGGGCTTCAATAACAAAACGTCGCAAAACGCGTAACGGAATTGGCTTTTCGATGATCGTGAAGACATCCGGGCGCCTTTTGTATGCTGCGCGCAGCGATGTCGGATCGCCCGTCATCAGGATGACCTTAATATCGCTGCCGATTTCGGCCAACTTATCGACGGTCTCAACCCCATCCAGAACGGGCATACGAATATCCATGATGACCAGGCTTGGTATCTGCGCTTCGATAACTTCCAGCGCCTCTTCACCATTTCCGGCTTGAAAAACTTCGACATCCAGGTCCGACAGACTATCCACAAGCTGGTCGCGCTGAAGTTTTTCATCATCAACCACCAGGATTGAAGGATGTTCTGACGTGCTTTCCGCCATATTTTCGTGAGCAACAGACATGGGCCTATCCCCTTCCAGACGGCATCGCGCATGAACACCTATAGATAGTATTTTCTCCAATACTGAATTTATGCATGGTTAAGCAGCATTGGAAAATACTTTTCCGATTGAAACATCATACAACTGCCAACATCACACAATCTCGCGCGCTTTCTAGCCCTTCCCCGGATGAACGGCACCACAGTCCGAACAGGTTCTAAGTTCTGCAGAGTTGTAAAAAACTTCAAACAAGGGTGGCAGATCAATGACGATATTTCCGACATGTACTTCCACACGATGGAGCAGCGCCTGACAATCCGGGCAAAACCATTCAAACCCATCCATCAAACCTTCGGGGCGCCGGCGCTCAACGACCAGGCCGATACTTCCTGCCTCCGGTCGCTGCGGGGAATGCCGCATATGCGGGGGCAGCAACAAAACATCGCCCTGATTGATTGGCACATCACGCGCCCGGCCATCTTCGTGAACCCGCAAGGTCATGTTTCCTTCGAGTTGGTAGAAAAACTCCTCAAAGGGATCATCATGATAATCAGTGCGTGCGTTCGGTCCCCCGATCACCATTACGATAAAGTCCGTATCCTCCCACACAACTGCGTTTCCCACCGGCGGCTTGAGCAAATGCCGATGCTCATCAATCCAGTTCTGAAAGTTGAAGGCATGCAATTCGGACATCTCAATAAACCTCAGTTTGCGGCAACGAAGTCACGAAAATCGAAGCCTGTATCCGTTGTAAAAGCATCAATCAGACGTGTGGTGATCGGTCCCGGAACAGGATTTTTCGGAACATAGTCATCCACGGCGGAAACGGGCATCGCGCAAATACCGCTCGACGCAATGAAAAATTCGTCCGCCTGCGCCACATCGTACATCGTGAACAATCGCTCTTCCAAAGGAATGGAAAGACGCTCACACAACTCGAAAACGACCTTTCGGGTCACACCTTCAAGAATATTGCGTTCGGGCGCAGTCCACAGCATACCGTCCCGAGCGATGAAAAAGTTTGCGACGGAATTTTCTGCCACATTCCCGTTCATATCCAGCATCAGGGAGAGTGCGCCACGCGCGCCCGCATCCAGTTCTGCCAGCAACTGGTTCATCTTGCTCGTCACCTTTGCTCGAGTCTCGATGCATTCAGGTGGATTGCGACGCGTGGAGGTTACCGTGAGTTTCACCCCGGTCGCGTGGTTTTGTGCGGTTGCATTGGTGTTGACCGGTTGCAGAAAAATGAAAACCGTTGCCGGGCCCTCCACGTCCGAGGCCGCCACAAACGGGCTTCCCCCGCGCGTCACCCAGTGCCCCAGGCGATACTGAGCGCCCGCAGAAAAGCGATCGCTGTTGGCCTCTAGAAGACCACGCGTATCAGCGGTCATCTTTTCAATGTTTAGTCCGGGGTCGATGCGGACATAGCGCAAAGACCGGTACAGGCGCTCCATATGATCATCGAGCCGGTATGCGACACCATTGAAACATGGCGTTACCTCGTAGACCCCGTCCCCCCACATAAACCCGCGATCAAACGGCGAAACACGCGCTTCTGCTGTTTCCATGATGTCGCCGTTCAAATAAACTAGAGGATCGTCACTCATCTTTACCTGCCTTTGATGACTGTTTGGCTTCAGGCCAACACCGAACCACAATTGGCGCTGGAGAACCATGCCTGCCCGTGCCTATGGTAGAGCCAAGGACCATCGGGGGAAGTCATGGAATCGCGCAAGGAAATCCTGGGAATACTGCTCGTTCTCGTGATCGGCATTTGCTTTGCTCTCGCCAACACCCTCGCCGGACTGGCTTACACTGGCGGCACCGATGCACTTTCCGTCTCGACCGCCCGATTTTTTCTGCCCGCGCTGGTCCTTCTGATCATCCTGATTGCCAAGGGGCGCAAGCTTGTTCTTCCCAGACGCGATGGGCTGATCGCCATTGCATTGGGTCTGGTGACGGTCGTCTATACTTGGGCCCTGCTTTCAGCGATCGAAATCCTGCCTGTGCCGCTGGTTGTACTCGTCTTCTATCTGTTCCCGGTGTTCACGACCTTCATCGTGGCAGCCATGGGTTGGGAACGGATGAGCCGCATCAACATGGTCGCGGCCATTGTCGCGTTCGCAGGTCTTGGGCTGGCACTCGGCGTCAGCAGTCAGAGCATCAATCCACTTGGGGTCATTTTTGCCGGCATCGGCGCCCTGGGACTTGCAACCGTCTCGGCAGTCAGTCACCGGGTTATCCGCTCTGGTGACCCACGACAGGCCACGTTCTATATGGCGGCCACAGCAGCGGTCACATTCGTCATCATAACTCTTTCAAGCGGCGAATTCCGATTGCCCACCACCGAACCGGGGTGGTGGGGCTTCATTGGAACGAACCTGTTCTACGCGGCTGCCATGATCGGGTTCTTTGCGGCCATCTCGCTGATCGGGCCTGCGAAGACGACCCTCTATTCCTACGTCGAACCACTTGTTGCGATCGGGGCAGCCTTTGTGCTGTTAGATCAAGTCTTGGAACCACTTCAAATTCTCGGCGGTCTTGTGGTCGTCGGCGCACTGGTCGTTGCTGGACGAGCGAATCTGAAGGCGTCGAAACCCGAAGCTACCCCGCGCGCGCCGGGAAATGACGGTCCAGCCAACCCTTGACCACATCCCGCGCACGAATGCTGTCGACCGAGAACGGGAAATGATCAATATCGGATAGCAGCATCAGATCGCAGGGTTGTTGAGCATGGTTGAACAACTGCAGCGACTGATCGGTCGGGGTCACGGAATCATCCGCAGCGTGGAACAACAGGACGGGACGCGGTGAAATATCGCCAATCACGTCATTGGCGCGAAAATCGTACATGCTCTGCGCGGTCTCGGCTGGAAAACTCGTGTGCACATGCTTGCCCATATGGCCACGCAAATGCTTGGGAATCGGGACGATGTCCCAACGGTCAACCATCAGTGACTTGCCGGTCTTCTCACGATGCGCCTTACCGTCTTCGAGCATTTTGGTGAATTTTGACCACGCGGCCCGGGAACTATGTTGCAGACGGAACTTGCTCTCGCCATCGCCCCAACCACAGGACGAAATCACAGCACCAATTCGCTTGTCGACGCCTCCGGCATAAACCGCAACAGCGGCACCAAAGCTGTGGCCGATCACACCGATTTTCTCACCATCCACATATGACTGCTTGGCAAACCAGGTCACGGCGTTCTTCACGTCTTCCACCTGGTCTTCACACATGATCCAGGCATGCTCGCCTTCGCTTTCACCACAACTGCGGAAGTCGAAGCGCATCACCACATAGCCCCATTCACAAAGCATGTTGGCCAGAATTTCCGGGGTCGATCCGTCTTTGCCGGTACCAAAACCATGCAGCACCAGGAACGCCGGGCGCTCACTGCCCGGACTCAGATCTGCCGGTGTGTGCACCACACCTGCGAGTTTGAGACCATCTGATTCAAAGGTAACTTTTTGTTCCAAAACTCTTCCCCTTTAACGATCGGTTTTATGTGCCCGATTTGAGCTTTTGTCTGTCGATTTTACCCGTTCCGGTCTTTGGCAAACCGTCTCGATATTCAATGATGCGCGGGTATTTGTATGGCAGCAACTTGGTTTTGACGTATTCCCGCAATTCCGATGTGACCGAATTCGACGCCGTCCCGCCCGATTTCAGAACCACCCAGGCCTTTGTGGTCATCAGGCCGTCCTGTTGTGCGACACCGAGCACGCAACTCTCTTGCACATCAGGGTGGTCGTTCAGACAGCGTTCGATCTCAAGTGGATAAATCCACTGACCACTGACTTTGATCAGGTCATCCGCGCGCCCCTCAAAATGATAGAATCCCGCTGCATCCAGCGTGAAACGATCACCGGTGTAAATCCAGTCATCCCGCATCGTTTCAGCCGTCTTCTCGGGCTGGTTCCAATAGAACGGTGCCTGTGAATCTCCACGAACCCACATGGTTCCTGCCTCGTCCGACCCAACCGGGTTTCCATCCATGTCACGCAGTTCAACTTCATAACCCGGGACCCGCTTGCCACTGGCGCCCTTGCACAGGTCATCCGCAAAATTACTGACATAGATATGCAGCACTTCGGTCGAGCCCAGGCCTTCGAGAATTTGTAGCCCGTAGCGTCGTTCCCACTCATTGAAGGTTTCTTCCGGGAGCGGCTCAGCCGCTGAAATGCACATGCGCACGCTGGACAGATCACGTCCTTCCGATCCTTCATGCGCCACCAGCGCATTATAAAGCGTCGGCAGGCCAAAGAAGACTGATGGCTGGTGCTTCTCGATCGCATTGTAGATCGGCCCCGGTTCGGGTCGTCCGGACGCCAGAACCACGGCTGCCCCAACCGAGAACGGAAAGGTCACTGCGTTGCCAAAGCCATAAGCGAAGAAGATTTTCGGGACCGAATAGACGATATCGTTCTCAGTCAGTCCAAGAACATATTTGCCGTAGCTCAAATGGGTGTAGGGCATATCATGCTGCAGATGCACGATCCCCTTGGGACGGCCTGTGCTGCCGGAGCTGTACATCCAGAACGCCATGTCATCGCGATGCGTATCGGCTGGCGCAAGCTCAGGCGACTGGTCCGCAATGAAGCGTTCCCAAGAAACAACATCTGTCGGAAACTCATCTGGCACATCGCCATTCGCGACAACCACACGCTTGACGGAGAGACCATCTGACAGCGCTTCTGCCAACACGGGCAGCAGATTCGCCTCCACAATCACAATATCGGCTGCACAATCCTCAATGTAGTAGCGCACCAGATCCGTCGGTGAGAGCGTGTTGAGCAGCACCGGCACAAAGCCAGCACGGACGGCACCGAAAAAAGCAGCCGGATAGACCGGGGTGTCATCAAGCAGCATCACCACACGGTCCGACCGTGCGAGCCCTGCCTCGGCTAAAGCATTGCCCGCTTGCGATGCCAGAACACAAAGCGCGGCATAGGTAAGCTGAACATCGCCGGACAAAACCGCGGTTCGTGCGCCCCTGCCCGCCTCAAGATTGTCAAAGAGCACAGAGCTGGCATTGTAGCGTTCGGGAACCGAGAATCCGATCTCCACGGCGCCCGCCGTGTTCTGGCCGACCGGATCTTCTGTCCGTTGCGGATCATTCTTGTTGTTCACGTCACCATTCCTTCCACCTGCGTTATAGCAACGCAGCGGCCGGCAAGCAGGTCATAAAAAAACCCGCCGCATACATAGCGACGGGTTTCTTCCGCACTTCTATCAGTCAACTGTTCTTTTTGACCATCCGGTAGCCAACCAGCAAGATCATGGCGCCGACAATCGCCAGAACAATACTTCCGATATTCAGGCCATCAACGCCGCCGAGCCCGAGCAGGCTCCCGACGAAACCGCCAATCACGCCACCGACAATGCCGATGATCGCGGTCACGATAAATCCACCCGGGTCATTGCCCGGCAAAATCAGTTTCGCAACAAGGCCCAGGATAATCCAGGATATGATTCCCATTTTGACGTCCTCCATAGACACGCACCTTGTTGGCGCGTGCAAAACCTAAAGGCGTGCCACGAATCGCGTCAAAGCCCCCCAAATTGGGACGCACCACTATGCGACATCGTTTTCATCATCGATCAGGCACAATGGAAATTCGGAGCGGGTCACGTCACTTTCATTGATGTGAATCAAACCTCCAGGGCATTTCGCTGGCGCCCCTGACGATGTATCAATCCCGGGTCCCCCACCAAGAACGGTCTCCGTCCATGAAAGCTGTCATCATTCCCGTTACCCCGTTCCAGCAAAACTGCTCGGTCCTGTGGTGCGAAGAAACCAACAAGGCCGCGGTCGTCGATCCGGGTGGCGAGATCGAACGCATCGAAGCTGCGATTGCTGAACAAGGTGTCGAGGTCGAAAAGATCATGCTCACCCATGGTCATATTGATCACGCCGGTGGCGCTGCTGATCTGTCAGAAAAACTCGGGGTTCCCATCGAAGGGCCCCATCTTGAAGACACCTTCCTGATCGAGAAACTTCACGAGCAAGGCGCTCAGTTTGGTGTGGAAGGCGGCAAACCCTTTACCCCCACACGTTGGCTCGAACAGGGCGACGAAGTCGCGGTCGGCAATCTGAACTTCGAGGTTCGCTTCTGCCCCGGACATACACCGGGACACATCATTTTCTTCGAGCCGGTTTCACGAATTGCCTTTGTCGGCGATGTGCTGTTTCAGGGCTCCATCGGGCGCACAGATTTCCCGCGCGGCGATCACGACACCTTGCTGAAATCTATCCGCGAACAGCTCTGGCCGCTTGGCGATGATGTCACATTCGTGCCCGGGCATGGCTCGGCCTCCACTCTCGGACACGAACGGCAGACCAACCCCTTTGTGCGCGAAGGTGCCTGACTAGCGGTTCTGGGTGATCGGCTCAGTCCGCGGAGTAAAGAAGCCCGGCAGATCGCTTTCCTTCAGACCCTCATAAAGACAGTGCTTCGTGGGATGGGCCTGATACTGCTCGTCCGGGCTGGCATCAGTTGCAGGCGTTGTCGGTATACAGCCTTCGCAATAGGCCTTGAGCGTGCGCAATGGCGGCTCACCCTTGATCGATTCATAGAGCTCAACCGCCGCATCGATCTTTTCCTTTTCCGCCTCGGCCACAAGCACGACCGAGCCTTCCGAACCCATGGCACCGCCGCCCCCGACATGGGTGACGTCGTCGATACCAAAGAGAATTTTGAGGGCCTGCACTTCCGTGACCACGATGGCGTTTGTCACCGGCATCATCCCGACCCGCTGACCGGAGTGATAGTAGAAGGTGTCCTGCCCCATATGCCGAGCGGATTCTGTCACCGAGGGGATCAGCTTTTCCAACCCCAGCGGGATGATCAGCTTGGCCCCCCGGGCCATCATGATACCCATGGCGAACCCGATCGTGCCGCAGCCCGGATGGGCGCAGAACACACCGGCATTAAAGTCCGGATCAACCGCATTACCACCCTTGATGAAGACGCATTTGTCATCAAAGTTGCGCAGCATTTCATCCATCATCCCCGTCGGCGGCATCAGCTTGCCCTTCACCAGCCGGATGATCGGCGGCTTCTCTTCGGGCTGGGTCTGGCACAGAACATTGTTGATGACCTGACCCGACAGATAAAATTCCTTGTTCGGGACTTCGCCCATGATTTCTTCGGCCACGAACACATTGGTCGAGCCGTGGGCGATGATCATCTCGGTATTTTCGTATGCGTTCCTCACCACCGGCAAAGCGGCAACGGCCTTGCCAATAATCCGGCGGCCCTCCCATGGAGTGAAGACAAACGACGCGCGTAATTTGGTCATGTTCTGATAGTCCTGCGAATTGATCACAACCCGCCCTAAAGCGGGAATTTCTGGTCACCTTATACCACGCTTCGCCACGCAATCCTCGCGCCGAAGGCTTCCCTCTCATTCGGTGAGCGCGTACCTTCCGTGAAGAACTGTTTTCTCTTTTGACGGGCCACAGGTCCGAGGAGTGTCTCTCATGAATATCGGTTTCTGCGGAACGGGTCGAATGGGCGCAGCGATGTGCCTGCATCTGATGGAAAACAAGAACAAGCTCACGGTCTGGAACCGAACGGCACGCAAGGCAAAGCCCGTGGTGAATGCTGGTGCAACGCTGGTCAAAACGCCGGCCGGACTGTTTGCCGAGAATGACATCGTGATCAACATCGTGATCGACGACAAAGCCGCCAAGGCGGTCTATGAGGGCCGCGACGGACTGCTTTCAGCGAACCTGAAAGGCAAACTCGTGGTCGAAATGAGCACACTGATGCCCGACACGACCAAAGCACTGGAAGCCAAGGTGCGCGCCAAGGGCGGAACCTTCCTCGAATGCCCCGTAGGTGGCTCTGTCGCCCCGGCCCGATCCGGGAATTTGCTCGGCATGGCGGGCGGTTCACCGGCGGCCTACAAGCGCGCGCTTCCGGTTCTTGAAACCCTGTGCCGTCGTGTTGATCGAGTTGGTACGGTTGGTGCGGGTACGGCCATGAAACTGGCGATCAATCTGCCTCTTCTGACCTATTTCGAAGCACTGGGTGAAGCGCTTGCGATCACGGAGAAGGCTGGCGTGAAACGTAGCCTCGCCGCCGATATTCTGGCGGATTCCAGCGGTGCCGCCAAAGTCGCACCGGCACGGATCCCCTGGATCATCGATGCCATTGGCGGCAAGATTCCCAAGGAAGTCGGCTTCGATATTGCCGGAGCAGCCAAGGACGCGACCCTGATGTCCAAACTGGCCCGCCAGTTTGGTATCGACGTCCCCGCCATCAACGCCACCAAGCGCGCCTATGTAGAAGCGGCCTCCGGCCCCTGGGGTGGTCGTGACTTCGGCTTGCTGTCCGCCTGGCGCGTGCTCCAGAGCAAAAAACGAAAGAAGGGCCCCGTCAAACCGAGGACGCGTTGAATTCCGCATCCCACGACGTATGTCACGTGTTGACACCTTCACCGAGGAATTGAAACCCAGCGATGCCAAACCCAGTTGAACTTGTCATCAAACCCCGCACCCGCGATCTCGGTGGGTTCGAGGTTGCGCGCGTTCTGCCTTATGCCAAACGGCGTACCGTTGGCCCGTTCATTTTCTTTGATTGCATGGGGCCGAGCACATTTGGGATTGGCGAGGGTATTGATGTACGGCCGCACCCGCATATCGGGCTGGCCACCGTCACCTATCTGTTTGAAGGTGAGATCATGCACCGGGACAGCCTTGGCTATGAGCTGCCGATCCGTCCCGGTGATGTGAACTGGATGACCGCAGGTCGCGGCATTGTTCATTCAGAACGGACCCGCGACGAAATCCGGAATTCAGAAAGCAGATTGTTCGGCATTCAGTCCTGGGTCGCGCTTCCCAAAGATGCCGAAGAAAACGATCCTGGCTTCTTTCATCACCCGGAAAACACCTTGCCGGAGTCCGAGCATGACGGTGTGCGAATCCGGATGATTGCGGGCACCGCCTATGGCATGGAATCCCCGGTTGTGACCGCCTCCCCCATGTTCTATCTGGATGTACATCTGAACGCCGGAACTTCGCACGATATGACCAACGAGCATCGTGAACGCGCAGTCTTTGTGGTCGAGGGCGACATCACGGTTGCGGGTGAAACCTATGCCGCGAACGAGATGCTCGTTCTCGCGGAAGACACTGAGGTTACTCTGGAATCCGCGAATGGTGCGCGCGTAATGCTGCTCGGCGGCGCCCCCATCGATGGAGAACGTCATCTCTGGTGGAACTTCGTTTCCAGCACCAAGGAACGGCTCGAACAGGCCAAGGATGACTGGAAGAACAACCGCTTTGACAGGATTGCCGGGGATGACGAGTTCATCCCCCTGCCCGAGAAATAGACCTGCCATGACCAAGCCCATCGCCATCACCATGGGAGACCCGGCCGGGGTCGGCCCCGAAGTCATCTGCAAAGCACTGGCCCAGACACCGCCAGCCGAACGCCTGGACATTCTGGTGATCGGTTCGCGCCCGGTTCTCGAACGCGCAAACGCGCTCTGCGGTACGGGTGTTCAGTTTGATGATCAGGATGTCCGTCTGCTCGATATGCCGACAGCAGATGTCGAAACGGCACCGGCGGGCAAAGTGTCCAAAGCCGGCGGAGAAGCGGCCTATACCTATATCGTCAAAGCGGCCGAGATGGCGCTGGCGAACGAGGTCGGCTGCATCGTGACCGCACCGATTAACAAGGCCGCACTGCATGAAGCCGGACATATTTATGACGGCCACACCGGACTGCTCAGCCATCTGGCTGGCGGCATCAAGCCGAACATGCTGCTCACCTCACCCACCCTGTCGACAATCCATGTCTCGGCCCATGTCTCCCTGGCTGATGCCATCCGCCGCTGCACCACAGAACGGGTTCTGGAAGTCATTCGTGCCGGAGACGGACATTTCAAACGTCTTGGTATGGCCTCACCACGCATCGCCGTCGCGGGTCTGAACCCCCATTGCGGAGAAGGCGGCATGTTCGGCACCGAGGATGACGTTCAGGTTGCCCCCGCGGTTGCAACGGCCCAAGGCGAAGGCATCAATGTGGTCGGGCCGCTATCCGGCGATACAGTCTTTGCCCGCGCCCATCACGGCGAGTTCGATCTGGTGATCGCCCAGTATCACGATCAAGGCCACGCGACAGTGAAACTGATCGCCTTTGATACGGCGGTGAATGTGACGGTCGGGCTTCCGTTTGACCGCTGCTCGGTCGATCACGGCACCGCATTCGATATCGCGTGGACTGGTGAGGCTGACCATACGAACATGGTCGCCGCCATGGCCTATGGGCACCAACTGGCGGCAGCACACCGATAAAACACCCGCCGTTGCTCCGTTATCACCGTGGTGATCAATAAAACACCAATGCTCGCATCTCGATGCTTTCGCGGATCGCGGCGTCGGACGGCGTGTTCGGATCATCGAACGCGGTGTGTGCAGTAAAGCGCACGCCGGCTGAGGCGTCTGTGTCGTAGACCTTGAACACCAATGCTTCGTCGCGCGTCATCTGCGGGAACCAGAACCAGCGGTGCGCCGGGTTGTAGGAGATGTGATAAGTCTCGCCCGTGCGATAGCGATAGCGCCGCTCATAGGGAATGAAGCCTTCCTCGGGGATCGTACGACCATCACAAAGCGCCAGCGGGTCCCGTTCAACCCGCGGCGCGATCGACCGCCAAGTCTGGATAATAGCATAACGCTGCTTGAGGGCCGCTTCGGCCTCGTCCTCGGGCAGGAAATCTCGCACGCGCTGTGGTGCCGAACGCTCGGTATAGTCGTTGTGCACGGAATAGACCGCTTTACGCACCCGGTCGGCCTGCTGGCGGGCCTGCTCGGCCGTGCGCAGCGTGTGGTCAAACACCAACACGCGTTTTGCACCGCCACTATGGGCCCGGATCAACGCCTCGGTCTCACGATAGTAAACCGAACGCACCTCTTCCTCGTCGAAGAAATCCTTCATCTTCGTGTGGTGATCGACAAAGGCAAACCCGTGCGAGGGCAAGGTGAACTGGGCTGGATCCGCGCGACCATCGTGAATGCGCACCAGGTGTTTCTGATAAGCCGGTTTGTGGGCGAGATGCTCCTTCTCCGGCCAGTCGAGGTAGCGCACGGCCGGAATGCCATCGTCAACGATGTAGTCGAGTTCGGCTTCAACGTAATCATGGTCAGCGGTCAGTTCGGCGGTCTGGGCCATGGGTCGGTTCCTCGGCAGAGACACGTGCTCCGCTTTGTTGTGTAGCGTCGATAAACATTGAGGCTAGGCTGTTGGCCCATTCACGGCAAGTATGCGTGTCACCGAACCAAACGGTGATTTTTTGACGCTCGAGACCGAGCCGGCTGGCTCGCTTACAATGACGAAACTTCAGAAGGCTCAGTAGCCTTTGCCACGAGCAGAAACCGGCCACAGGGTTTCAACTTTTCCATTCCGCACACCGACATACCAGTCATGCACGTTCACGGTCGGGTCGCAGTGACCCGGAATCAAGCGCAGCTTCTCACCAACCTTCAGCACGCCATTCGGGTCTGCGATCTCGCCATGTTCGTCGGAACACTTGGTGTATTCCACATTGCCTCGTCCGTAGACGACGGGCAGCCCACTGTCGACTGACTGGGCTTTCAGGCCGGCATCCACGATCGCCTTGTCAGCTTTCAAATGGCTCATCACCTGCGTGAGAATGAAGAAAGCGTATTCCCATTCGCCCTGATCGATCCGAATGCCATCCTTGCCCAGAATCCGGCCATAGTCAGCATCCATGAACGCATAGGAACCACATTGAAGTTCGTTGTAGATGCCCGAATTGCTCTCGAAGACATAGGAACCTGTGCCTCCACCCGACACGAGTTCGGGATTCAAACCAACCGCCCGCAATCCGCGCACCACGTCCTTAGCCAGAGCGATGGCGGTGTTGAGTTTGTCTTCACGTGCCTCAAAGCTGTCGAGATGTTGCGCTGACCCCTGATAGGCCTGAATACCGCCGAATTTCAGACCTTCCGCTGCCTCCACAGCCTGCGCGAGGGCCACAGCCGCATCGGGTGTCGTCACGCCACAACGACCTGCTCCACAATCGATCTCGACAAGAATTTCAAGTTGCGTGCCATGCTTTCGGGCAGCCTCGGACAGTTCAGCCACATTGACAATATCGTCCACACAAACGCTGATCCGCGCGCCGAGCTTGGGCAGTTGCGCGAGGCGATCGATTTTGAGCGGGTCACGAACCTCATTCGACACCAGAACATCCTTGATGCCACCACGCGCAAACACCTCGGCTTCCGAGACCTTCTGACAGCAAACACCATCAGCACCGCCGATCTGCTCCTGCAACTTTGCGATGTCGACAGATTTGTGCATTTTCCCGTGCACCCTCAGGCGCATGCCATGGGCCTTGGCATAGTCGCCCATCTTGCGGATATTGCGCTCCAGAGCGTCGAGGTCGAGCACAAGGCAAGGTGTCTGAATATCTGCAGCATCCATGCCCGGAATAGCGGGGACATCAAAGCCAATCTCGAGATGTTCGAAATCCATTGATGCGTTCATCTCATGTCTCCGTCAGGAAAGCGTAAGGTTCGTTTCAAGTTCTGGAAATCGGAGCCTTAGGGTCCACCGGGGTTATCTTGCCCAACGCAAGAATCTCTTCCAGCTGCGCAGCGTAACTTAGAAGTTCCGCCTCGCCATAAGGGCGTCCCACCAGCTGAATGCCGACCGGTAAGCCTGATTCCGTAAACCCGGCCGGGACCGAGATCGCGGGACATCCCGTGAGCGTGATGGCGTAGGTGATGTAGATCCAGTCGACATAGTTGTCGAAAACATGGCCATCCACCTCTTCGATATATCGAATGTTCACATCAAAGGGCGCCACGGTCGCAGCCGGCAATGCCAGAACGTCATAGTCCTCGAACCAGGCAGCCACACGCTGATAAAGCCCGGTCCGGGCCACCGATGCGCGGCCGACCTCTCCTGAACTCAGCGCCATGCCTTTTTCAACCTGCCAGACCATTTCGGGTTTGAGCTGTTCCCGGTGATTGTCGAGCAAAGGCGCTGCAATCGTTGCGAACAACGCCGCGCGCAATGTCTGAAAGATATCCATTGCGCCGGTGAAGTCCGGCGCAGCGTCCTCGACAGTGGAACCCCCATCCGCAAAGCGCGCGGCAGCGGCAGAGCAGATCGCCGCAACCTCTCTGTCCATCGGACCAATACCGAGATTGGGTGAGAACCCGACACGCTTTGGCGCACGCGGCGCACGCGCGGATTGCAGAAATGGCGATGCCGGGGCAGCCAGAGATTTCGGATCCTGCGGGTTGTGCCCCGACTGGGCATCGAGCATCAGCGCCACATCGGCAACATCACGGCCGATCGGACCCTCGACCACGAGAGACTGATAGGCATCCTGACTCATCAGGCCATTCGCCTGCGCGACCCGGCCGACAGAGGGACGAAGGCCCACCACCGAACAGAAACTCGCCGGCGTGCGCAAAGAGCCACCCAGATCATTGCCCGTCGCCAGCCACGACATGCCCGTGGCCACGGAGACGGCTGAGCCACCCGAAGAGCCCCCGCAGGTCATATCCGTATCCCAAGGGTTGCGGGTCTTGCCGAACACCTCGTTGAAGGTGTTCGCCCCGGCCGCGAATTCGGGGATATTGGATTTCCCCAGAACGACAGCACCGCGCCGTTTCAGAGTGTCGACCATGAGGTCATCATGCGCGGGCACATGATCGACGAAGATGGGCGAACCATAAGTGGTGCGCACGCCCGCCACTTCATTCACTTCCTTGATCATCACGGGCAGTCCGGCGAGCCAGCCGGATTCCGGACTGTCCGGCTTCGGCATGGCTTTCGCCGTGTCCCGTGCCAGATCCAGGCACAAAGTCGGGATCGCATTCACCGCCGGATTGACAGCCTCAATACGCGCGGCCGCTGCATCCACCAATTCGACCGGTGAAACGTCACCCGCTTTCAGGCGGGTGACGGCTTCGCAGGCCGACATGGCAATCAGTTCATCGCGTCCCGACATTGTGCTGTCTCCCGATCAGTCGTCGCGAATACCCGACGGACCCAACTGGGCATCAGACAAACCCGTGGGCGCGCCCACGCGTTCTGGCAACATGAAGCCGCCGTCTGCCTGCGGAACATAGGGCCCTGGTGCACCACGTTCGGGCACGAGAATTTCCCGCTTGTGGTCGGCCGAAATTTTCCCGTCCAGCGCATCGAGGATCCAGTCAGCGAGGAAGCCGTAGAAGTCGATCCCACCGAAATTCGGGCGGTTGCGCGGATTGTGGAAGTCATTCTCCACCACCCACAACTCCTTGGGCGCCGTCACCATCTCGTAGATGCGCAGCACATCCTCCAACGGCGCCAGCGGATCATATTCACCGGTCACCTGCAGCACCGGACATTCCACATTTCCGGCCACATCATCGAGCACCATTTGCGAGGCGAACTCATCGAATTCGTCCTCATCATGGATACCGGCCATGTACATGAAGACCTGCTTGAAGCGCGGCGAAGCCTGCTCGAAGATCGCTGTCTTGGGACCGTAACAGGCGGCGGCCGTCGCCACGGCCTTCACGCGCTTGTCGAGTGCGGCAAGGCGCATGCCCCAATATGACCCCATCGAGAAGCCAGAGACCGCGATCTGATCAGCATCGACCTCAGGCCGGGTGCACAGATAATCGATGGCGGCCGATCCGGCGCGCTCGTAGTTGTCGAGGGTGACCCGGATCTTGCGGATGTTGCTCGTACCTTGTCCCGGACCATCAAGATGCAGACAGTTCAGACCACGATTGACGAAGGGATGATTGAGCGCATCGATGAACGCTTCCTTGGTCATGTCCATACCCGGGCAGAAGACCACGGTCGGGCGCTTTTCGCCGCCCGGTACCATATGCAGCACACCCTGGATATAATTGCCTTCAAACGGGATCTCGACCCGTTCGATGGGATGCGAGGCATGCTCCATGACCTTGTCGAAGCATTTCAGCAGCATATCGTGGAGGTAGATCTTTTCGGGATTGTCGTCTTCGAAGATCGTGTGCTGGGCTTCGCGATAGTGCTCGCTGGCAACCCAGAACAGCTCCGCAGCCGTCTGGGTGTGGCCGGCCTTCTCGGCGGCTTCGGCGATGGAAACAACATGGCGCGCATGCTTGTCCACGACACGATGAATCTGCGCGTAGGATTTGACCTCCGGCGGCACCACCCGGTTGTCATAAGCAAAGTTCTGCACCCGGCCGGTGGTCTTGATAACCCAGTCGAGCATCCATTGCTGATTGTCACGGCGCCGTTCGGTTCTTTTGGACATGTTCCTTCTCTCCATATCGTGGCCAAGGTGTTTTTGAATTTGGTGTTGGCCTTCAGGCCTCTATACAGAGTCAGTAACCGACTTAAAAGCGGTCCGTCACAATCAACTTCCAGGTTCCTGTCCTGGTAACGTCAGCAAACACGATGGCTTCCTCGCGCAATCTTAAACTCGTCATTGTTCTGGCCCTGATTGCGGGTCTCGGACCGATCTCAATTCATGTGATCCTGCCGGTACTGCCGTCCATCAAAACGTCCTTTCAGGCCTCCAACGCGGTTACCCAGCTGACTTTGACCCTTGGCGTGGTGGCCATGGCCATTGCCACCATCGCATTCGGCCCGGCCGCTGATCGCTATGGTCGCCGACCTGTCGTCATTCTGGGCCTGGCTCTGTTCATTGGTGGTAGCGCACTGTGCGTTTGGTCGCCCAATATCGAGACACTCATTCTCGGTCGGCTCGTTCAGGCCTTCGGTGGCGCCGCAGGCATCGTCGTCAGCCGAGCCATCATTCGCGATATGTTCAGCCGCGAGGAAACCGCGCGCGTTCTTGGACAGGTCATGTCGGTTGTTGTTCTCGCGCCGGTTCTGGCGCCGGGCATTGGCGGTTTCATCGTCGCATATGCCGGGTGGCGCTATGTGTTCATTCTGGCCGGTGCGATGGGCGTTCTGGCGCTGATAGTATCCCTTCCCGCCCTGAAGGAAACCCACAAGCCGACGGGCGAAACCAGTTCATTCGGGCAGATGTTTCGCGCCTTTCCCGGCTTACTGCGCACGCCTGCCTTTATTGGCTATGCCGGCTATGCGGGTTGCGGCATGGGTATGTTCATGGTCGTCGCTGGCGGCGTCCCGTTTCTCATGATCGAGGTCTTCGGTCGTGGCCCGGCCGCTTTTGGCCTGTTTTTCATGTTTCTGGCCGCCAGCTTTCTGATCGGTACCATTGTCAGCTCGCGCCTGACGGTGCGGATGGGGCTCGATCGCATGATCCGCTGGGGCAGTTCGGGCGGTGCCTTCTTCGCCCTGGTGATCGCCGGGCTTTTTCTTGCTGGCGTATCATCCCCCTGGGCCATATTTGTTCCTGGTGTCTTTATGGGGT
>JABJAG010000170.1 GCA_018666195.1 Alphaproteobacteria bacterium | reverse complement strand
TGTCTGTCACATTTGCGGTCATGGTCGATGCACGATCTCCGCATGAAATTCAGCGGGACCCAAAGCCCGGTTTGGCGTATGGCGGCGATGGTCGCGCTAGTGGTTGTGGGGGCCGCCGGTGGCTGGTTCGCCAATGAGGAGATGGGTGCGCAATCCGGCCAGACCGCGGAGTTCACCCGAGACGCCGTGCGCGCACACGCGCTTTATGTGAATGAGAAACGCCATGCCGTTGAAGTCAACGCGCAGGAAGAAAAGCATCTGATTGCCTGGCTGTCACGACGTCTCGAGAATGAACTGGTCGCGCCAGATCTGGAAACCCAGGGCTATCGACTGGTGGGTGGGCGTTTGCTGCCTGCCAGTAGTGCCGGCCCTGCTGCGCAGTTCATGTACGAAACAGAAGGCGGAAAGCGCATCACTCTCTATATCGAGCAGGATCGCAGCGGACGGGATGCCACCTTTGAATTCACCGAGTATGACGGTGTGTCTGCCTTCTGGTGGAAAGACGGCCCGCTGGCTTACGTGCTGATCGGGCAGGCCGAACGACCGCAGTTGCTTTCACTGGCACGCGCAACGCACCAGCAGTTCAATCCGTAAGAGATTCTTCTTTCACGTCGATTGTCTCGGCGACGAACTGCGGACCTGCGAGTTCGGAATACTGGACGTCGAGGTTCTTGCGATGCTGCAGGAATGACGCCAGACGATCACCTTTGAGCTTTTCCCCACTGGGTAGCTTGAGCCCCAACGGGTTGATTTTTCGACCTTCGCGATGGATTTCATAGTGCAAATGCGGACCGGTTGAGCGACCCGTGCTGCCGACATAGCCGATCACCTGACCTTGTCGCACGCGCTTGCCCTGCCGAACACCGCGGGCAAAGCCGTTGAGATGTGCATAGGCCGTGGAATAGGTGCCATTGTGGCGGATTTTGATGTATTTGCCGTAACCACCGTTGGTGCCCGCCTGAACGACGCTACCGTCACCAGCTGCATAGATCGGCGTACCTTTGGGAGCCGCGAAATCGACACCGGAATGCTGGCGCGTGTAACCAAGAATGGGATGTTTGCGCTTTCCGAAACGGGATGACAGTCGGGCTCCATCAATGGGCGTTTTCATCAACGCCTTGCGAACGCCTTCGCCTTTTTCGTTGAAATAGTCGATGTTTCCTTCGGAATTCTCGAAACGATAGAGCGGCAACTCCGTGCCGCGTAGCGCCAGCTTTGCGTAGAGGATTTCGCCATTGTTAACGACCACACCGTCATCGTTGCGCTGGCGTTCAAACATCACTTCGAATTTATCGTCACGCCAGATGTCGCGCTGAAAATCGACGTCGAAGCTGAAAATACGGACCAGTTCGATCAGAACCGAGATGGGGACGCCGGCGTCGCGGGCATTGACGAAAAGGCTCGAATCTATCGTGCCTTCAACGCGAACAACTTCGTCTTCCAGCGGCAATATGACTTCGCGGGCAACAAACCCGCCATCTTCATTGCGATCGACCAGGACGTCCCGATCATAGGAAACCGGCAGGCGCAAACCTGAAAGCACGTAATTAAGGGCGTCGGCGGTGCCACCGCCGCTCCCAGTGCCGGTCTCGCTGACCGGTCCCAGTGTGACCTGAAGCTCGTCTCCGATCCGCAAGTCGCGGCGGGGGTCGTAAACACCCTGCAGGGATTGGATAGCAACATGGGCGTCAAAACGTTCGGCGCCGACTTCGACCAGAACATCCATCAGATTGTCGCCGCTCTCGATTTCAACCAACTCTATGCGGGGTTGAGGCTCTTGCGGCTCAGCAATGACGACGGGTTCTGGCACCGCAGCGACGGAATCCGGTTGGGCCGCTGCCACTACGTTTTCCGGGGCAGGCGCGGATGACGCGCCAATCAGATAGGCTGCGACCGGCAGCATGATGATAACAGCACCTGCGACGATCAGATGCGATTTCTTGAGCGTTTCAATCTGCACGCCGTAATCCTTTACCCTGAATCAAATGTCGGCGAATCTCGATACCCGACCCACCGACATGCCAGAAGATGCGGTACGGCCCGATTACGTGTCAATATGACAATTGTGGCATTTTGTGAAAATTAGGCAGCAGTATCAGCAGTTTGTTCGGATTTTGACACCATGCGCTCAACCCGGGGATAGAGCACAAGTAATGTCAGTGCGCGCACAACCATAAAGAGCATGACCGAGGCCCAAAGCCCGTGATTTCCAAGTAGCCCGGGGAGTGTAAACATCGCCGCAGTATAGATGGCGACGGAGACGAGCATCGCGTTCCGCATTTCGCCTGCCCGGGTCGCGCCGATGAAAATGCCATCGAGTTGATACGCCCAGACCGACAGGATTGGCGATACCGCCATCCAGATCAGATAGTCACCGGCGAACGCGCGTAGTTCGGGAATGTCAGTCAGCAGCGCCAGAAGATGAGAACCAAACAGGCCATAGACGAGTGCGTAGGCTATGGCGACACCGGCAGCCATGAAGGTTGCGGCGATCACGGTATTGCGAAGCGCGCGCCGGTTTCGCGCACCGACAGCTTCTCCCACCAGCGCCGAGGTGGCGTGGGCAAATCCATCGAGCCCATGGGCGAGGAAAGACTGGAAATTCATCAGCAGTGCGTTTGCCGCGAGGACGGTCGTGCCCAGACGCGCGCCCATCCATGTGAGCAGCGACCAGGCGAAAATCATTGCCAGGGTGCGTAGAAAGATATCGCGGCTGACCCGAAACAGGGCGCCGAGTTCCGCTAGATTCAGTATGCGATCTTTGGACCAGATGCCGTCGATGGATTTTAATCGCAGGGAAATAAGGCCCAGGCCGAGGATTGCGCCGGTGTATTGGGCGATTGCAGTAGCCAGCGCGACGCCCTCCACCCCCCAACCCAGTTCGTTGACGAACCAGATGTCGAGACCAGCATTGAGGCCGTTGATGACGATCTGAATGGCCAGCGCGGCGCGGGCGTATTGCATCCCGAGCAGCCACCCAAGAACAGCGTAATTGGCCAGCGTGGCTGGAGCACCCCATATCCGGGTATCGAAATAGGCGCTGGCAAATATCTCGACGTCAGGTGCAGCTTCGACGATCCCGACAGCGGCGATGCGTAGCGGATACTGGGCGATCATCAAGACGATGGCGGCTGCGAGCCCGACAATGAGCGCACGTGCCAGAATCGCACGAATCTCATCGCCATCCCTGCGACCACGCGCTTGCGCCACGAAACCGGTGGTGCCCATGCGCAGGAACCCGAATCCCCAGTACAGGAATGAGAAGATCGTGCTGCCGATGGCAACCCCGCCGACATAGGCCGGGTCGGGAAGATGTCCCATCACGGCGGTGTCGACCGCCCCGAGCATGGGAACCGTCAGGTTCGACAGTATTGTCGGCCAGGAAAGCCCCCAGATGCGTCCATAAGGTCCGTGTCGCAGTCGATCCGCGAATGTTTGGCTATCGGTGATGTCCCGTTCCTTTGGGTTGCTAGCGGCCGACAGCATAGGCTTCCTGGAAGCGTGGATGAGCGGCGCCCTTCAGGAACCAATCATTGCCATCGTGTTCACGCCCAACAGCGACCATGCGTCCCGAGGACCAGTCACCGACCATCGTCATCAGGTGCCCGCGGCGGCGCAGCTCGGCGATGGTGGCTGGCGGAAAACGATCCTCGGCCTTGACCACTGCGGGCTGGAAGGTGCGGGGGTAGAAGCTCGACGGAAGATGATCGGTGTGGAAATTGGGCGCATCAATCGCTTCCTGCAGATTGTAGCCATGGTGGATATGCCGCAGGAACATGGTCAGCGCCCACTGATCCTGTGCGTCGCCACCGGGTGTTCCGAAAGCAAGCGCAGGGGCGCCGTCGCGCAGGGCCATGGTGGGACTTAGGGTCGTACGGGGGCGTATGCCGGGGCGCAGCGTGGTGGGGAACCCTTCCTGCAACCAGAACATTTGTGCGCGGGTGCCCAGACAAAATCCCAGAGAGGGGATTGTTGGAGAGGACTGCAACCAGCCACCGCTGGGCATGCAGGCAACCATGTTACCTTCGCTGTCGGCAGCATCGCAATGAACGGTGTCTCCATCAGCATTGCTGGCGGCATTGGGTTCACCGATGCCAGCGCGGGCCGCATTTGGCTCGCCGGCTCCCGGAGCCTGTTTGGCGTTCGGATCGAGAATGGCAAACTCTGCCAACTTCGGTTCTCGTCCATCCGGAGATCCGGGAAGAAATTCCGTCGACGCGGACTCGCCAACCATATTCCGCCGCTCGTCGTTATAGGTATCCGAGAGGAGTGTCTCAAGCGGGACGTCGTTGACCACAGGGTCGCCGTACCAGGCTTCGCGATCAGCAAGCGCCAGCTTTGCACATTCGATCTGGGTGTGGGCGAATTCCGGACCGAGCGGGTCCATGCCCGCAATGTTGAAACCCTTCAGCAAGGCCAGTTGTTGCAGGAAGACAGGCCCCTGGCTCCAGACGCCGGGTTTGCAAACCGTATAGCCGTCATAGTCATAGGTGGCAGGGGCTTCGACTGTGGCGTTCCAGTTGGCCATGTCGTCGGCGGTCAGTAGCCCACCGTGTTTTTCCCCGGACGAATCCAGCCATTCCGTCTCGCGACAGAATTTGTCGATTTCTTCGGCAATGAAGCCCTCGTAAAACACCCGACGTGCCGCTTCGATGGTGTCTTCACGATTGGCGCCATTCGATTCGGCTTCGTTCAGCAGACGTTGATAGGTGGCCGCCAGAACCGGGGTGCGATGCATGTCACCGACTTTGGGAACATTGCCGTTCGGTAGCCACTGGTCAGCGGAGGTCGGCCAGGCCGTTCGAAACAAGTCTGCCACGCCCTCGATGATCGTCTGCATCATCGGAACCACGGCATAGCCGTCGCGGGCATAGCCAATAGCCGGTTCGATTACGTCACGCAGCGAGAGCCGCCCGTAATCCCGCAGCAACAGCATCCAGGCGTCGAACGCACCGGGCACACAGGGGGCCAGCAGGCCCGTACCGGGTACAAGGTCGAGGCCGAGCGCGTTGTAGGCCTCGATTGTCGCGGCCTGTGGGGCGACGCCCTGACCGCAGATCACCTCGGTTTTCCCGGTCGCAGCATTGTGCAACACAATCGGTAAATCACCTCCCGGACCGTTCTGGTAAGGATGTACCACCTGCAGGGCCAGACCGGTTGCAACTGCAGCATCGAAGGCGTTGCCGCCGATCTCAAGCATACGCCAGCCCGCCATGGTGGCCAGATAGTGGGTCGAAGCGACCATGCCGTGGGTGCCACGGATCTCCGGGCGTGTGGTAAACATGATCCTACTACTCCGTGCTGGTGAGGCACGGACAATAACGGCCCTGCACACGACGCAGCAACAGCCGGACGGTTGGGAGTGCACAGTTATGCAAATTGAACATCCATATCTGATGTTTCTCGGGGACGCGGCGGACCAACTTGCGGCCAAAACCGCCCACGGTATCGTCCATTGGCGCCGGGATTGGTGTCTCGGGCAGTTGCGGCTGCCTGATTGCCATGCCGATCTTGGTTTGCCTGACATGACCATAGCCGATGCAGCTGCTGCCGGTGTGCGCACCCTTGTGATCGGCGTGGCGAACCGCGGCGGCGTGGTTGGGGAAAACTGGATTGCCACGATGATTGCGGCGATTGAAGCCGGGATGGATATCGCCTCGGGTCTGCATGCCCGGGTGGCTGACCTTACCGAGGTCAATGCAGCCGCAGCGGCAAACGGTTGCCGTATTTTCGATGTTCGTCATCCGGACCGGAGTTTTGACATTGGCACTGGTGCGCGCCGATCCGGGAAACGCCTGCTGGCCGTCGGTACCGATTGTTCGGTTGGCAAGATGTACACCGCACTGGCCGTCGAACAGGAACTCTCGGCAAGGGGGGCAAAGACTGATTTTCGCGCCACCGGGCAAACTGGAATTTTCATCGCCGGGAGCGGCGTGTCGGTTGATGCTGTGGTGTCGGATTTTATTTCCGGCGCGACCGAATGGCTGACCCCGGAAAATGATCCCGATCACTGGGATATTGTGGAAGGACAGGGCTCGCTGTTCCATCCCTCCTATGCGGGGGTGACCATGGGGCTCGTTCATGGCGCGCAGGCTGACGCTCTTGTCCTGTGTCATGAACCGACGCGCACACATATGCGTGGACTGCCCCATCAAGCCCTGCCGGATATCGCGACATGTATCAAAGGTCATCTGGATGCGGCCCGGCTGACCAATCCCAATGCTCAATGCGTTGGTATCGCAATCAACACATCTGGCATGGATTCGGATCAGGCGCGCGCCGGGCTCCTGAAAGACCTATCGGCGAAATATGAAATGCCTGCCGTAGACCCTGTTCTTGATGGCGTGGGCGCCATTGCGGACCGGCTGGAGACGATCTGAATCTATGGCTGTTCTCTCGACTCGCATTGAGACATTCCCGCTGCGCCAGCACTTTACGATCTCCCGCGGCACCAAAACCGAAACTATCGTGGTGACGGCAGAGATTGCGGCAGATGGTGTCCGTGGGCTTGGGGAGTGCGGGCCGAATGCGCGTTACGATGAGACCCCGGATTCCGTTGTCGCGCAGATTAAATCACTGACGGCGGACATTGCCAATGGTCTGAATCGTGAGGCGCTGCAGGGTCTCTTGCCCCCGGGGGCCGCGCGCAATGCGCTGGACTGCGCGTTGTGGGATTTTGAGGCGAAACGCACCGGCCAGCCGGCCTGGAAAATTGCCAATCTGGACAATCCGAAATCGGTTCAGACAGCATTTACCCTCAGCGCGGATTCACCCGAAGCCATGGCGCGGGATGCGGGCGCCAATGCGGACAGGCCCCTCCTGAAGTTGAAGCTTACAGGTGATGAAGATCTGGCCCGGGTCCGGGCCGTGCATGACGCGGCCCCGAATGCGCAGTTGATTGTGGATGCGAATGAAGCCTGGGATGCAGACATCTATAGCCGCACGGTGCCTCATTTTGCGACGCTCGGGGTTGCGTTGATCGAACAGCCGTTCCCGGAAGGGCAGGATGGGGGTTTGCGACAACTTGAGCGTCCGATCCCGGTTTGTGCAGATGAATCCTTTCGTGATGCGTCGAGTGTTCCTGGGCTTGTTGGCAAGTATGATGTCGTCAACATCAAGCTCGACAAAACTGGCGGGTTGACGGAAGCGTTGAAGGCCGCCGCGACGGCGCGTCAATCCGGTTTTGAAGTCATGGTGGGATGTATGGTGAGTACCAGCCTGGCCATGGCGCCTGCATTTCTCGTGGCGCAGGAAGCCCGGTTTGTCGACCTTGATGGACCGCTGCTTCTTGCGAAAGATCGTGAGTCGCCAATTCCGATTTTCGGAAGTACCGTTATGCCGCCGCGTCAGGATTTGTGGGGCTGATCGCGTCTTGTCCCTATAATGCAATGAATTGTGGAATTTGCGCCTGAGTATAGGCCGTGCAGAGCCAGACTGTTGGGGGTTGGGGTTATCGAAACTGCGCAGAGTTCGAGAATAGATTATTCCGCACGCCTGACCCAGGCGCGCCTGATTGCACTCAACCGCCAGGGTCGAGTTAGCAACTTTGTGCCTCCTATCAACAGTCTCATTTTGATCGGCATGCTCTGGGGTGAAGAATCTCCGGCCTTGTTACTGATCTGGGCTGGTTTGGTCTGGGCCAGTTCGGGTTGGCGTATTGGCCTTTACCGTGCCTTCGACCGTGCCGTTGCGCGCGGTGAAGGCCATGCGGAACGTTGGAAAATGCTGTCCATCGGAAGCTATGGGCTCAGTGGTGCCGTGTGGGGCATCGGCTCATTTCTGATGTTCCCGCAGGACAGCTTCCTCGTTCAGGCGTTTCTGATGGTGTTCGTACTTGGTATGGGCGCCGGTGGCACGGCCAGTTTTGCCCCCTATTTCCCCGCTCTCCTGGCTTATGTCGTGCCGTTGACGCTGCCGGTTACGATCATCCTTGTTCTACAGGATTCCTCCCCGCACATTCTTCTCGGCGTTGGTGGATTTATCTTCCTGCTCGCACTGGTGTTTCTGGGGCGCGCGGGGAGTCGGAGTTTTATGGAGAGCTTTCGGCTGGGGTTTGAAAACGAATCTCTGGCAAGTGAGCTGACGGCTGCGCAAACCCGGTTGGAGGGTGCGCTAGACAGCATGTCTGAAGCCTTTGCGCTGTTTGATGCAGACCACTGCCTGGTGGAGTGCAACAACAGGTTCGATGATCTGCTTCCGGAATTTGAAAACGAAATAGCGTCGGGTATTTCATTTGAGGAGTTTTTTGTTCGGTTGGGCGAAAGCGGGCGCATCCCTGCATCAGTCGGACGATCACGTGAGTGGGCTCAGGAAATCATTGCGTGGTGTCAGACGCCCGATTTGCCCCTTGAAATCGAGATGGCGGAAGGGCGCTGGCTGATGCTCAACACCGCCGATACCTCCGATGGAGGCAAATGAAAGCAGGACCACATCAGATTTTTCCGCAACGTCACGGGGACTGTCAGCGCGTTTGCCGCCGTTGGATTCAAGTTCGTCGAGCGCAGCCTCGCGCACATCAAATCCGACAACATCAAACCCGGCTTTGACCAGCATGAGCGCCATGGCAGACCCCATTGCACCAAGACCTACAACACCAACAGTCTTCGACATCATTCTCTCCGTATTTTGTGTTTCCCGGTCGGCCCAGAGCCGTCCGCGCACCCTATGTCATAGGCCGCGAGGCATTCTCGTGGCCAGATAGCTGCGTCTTGCATCGTGAGATTTGAGATTTTGGCTATTTGGTCACACTCGAAAGATGACTGAAAGTGCACCTGACCGATCAAGACAATCGAACCTGTGTCATGAGAAGCGCCACCCAGAAAGCGACATCGTAAACTGCGGAGTGGCGAGAATACATTGTGGAAAAGACCTGAGTTCTCCGGCCCCTTTTTGGCGCTCTCGTCGCGATTTCAGGCCTCCCGGTCTGGCAATCATGTGTGTGCCCGGTTAGTGTGCGCGCCTTATTCAAACAG
>JABJAG010000022.1 GCA_018666195.1 Alphaproteobacteria bacterium | reverse complement strand
TCAATGTCTCGGTTTGCCCGGCGCCGTATCAGGACCCGCATCCGCCGGTCTTCGTGTCCGGCAGTGGCAGCCCTGAAACCATCGACTACAACGCGCGTATGGGTTTCATCCCGACCTACTTCACGGACATCAACACCGCCGCACCGTTGGGTCTTCAGTATGCTGAAACCGCTAGGGCAAACGGCTTCAACTGGCTGCCCGGGCAGAACCAGAACATCGTCCGTTGGCTGCAGATCGCCGAGAGCCATGATGCCGCTGTGGACGCCGTGATGGCCCATGACTTTGATATCTGGAAGAACTTCTATGCGGCCATGGGTCGCCGCAAGCTCGATGAGGCTGATGTCATTGGTTCGATGCTGGATTCCGGTCTGTATTGCATCGGTACCGCCGAATCGG
Organism: Alphaproteobacteria bacterium; assembly: GCA_018666195.1. GTDB lineage: Bacteria > Pseudomonadota > Alphaproteobacteria > UBA6615 > UBA6615 > JABJAG01. The sequence goes on along the minus strand of JABJAG010000022.1, from coordinate 11,109 downwards.
TCCGTGACCAGCTGGCAGCCCAGTGGGAACAGATGCCCGCTGAGTTCATCACCCTGATCTATCACTATGCTCAGATGCCCAAAGAGAAGGTCATCAAGAACATGGAAGAGTTCAACACGGTGGTGAAGCCGGTGCTCGATGAGATCACCGCGAAGGCCGGTCATGACATGGCCGTTGCTGCTGAGTAGTCACTTCGACAGCGACGACAAAAAGTTTAGAATGAGAGGGCCGCACATGTTGCGGCCCTTTCTTTTTTTGATCTGACTGGGGGGTGAACCCGTGTTGAAAATACTTGGACGTGCGACGTCGACAAATGTGCAGAAGGTGCTGTGGTTCTGTGATGCCCAGGGCATTGAATATGATCATGACAACGATATCGGCGGTGCGTTCGGGCGTAACAATTCAGCGGAATATCTGGCGATGAACCCGAACGGTCGTGTGCCAGTGGTGATCGACGACGGGTTTGTGATGTGGGAATCCTGCAGCATCATTCGCTATCTTGCCCGCAAGTCGAAAAGCGACCTCTATCCGTCAGATTTTGCCGAACGCCAGACCGTTGAACGCTGGATGGATTGGGAGCTGTCGCTGCTCGCCCCGCGCCATGTCCCCGTCTTTGTCGGTATGGTGCGCACCAAGCCTGAAGACCGGAACCCTGATGCCATCGCGAATGGCGTGACCCAGTGGAACGTGGCGATGCAGGTGCTTGAGGATCAACTGTCGGAGACGGCCTATGTGGCCGGCGCGTCGTTCACGCTGGCCGATATCCCGATCGCGCCAATTGTTCACCGTTGGTACAATCTGGATATCGACCGGATCGACGCGCCTAATATCAAGCGCTGGTATGACAGCTTCGCTGGCGATGCCGGTTTCCAGAAATGGGTGAATATTGAACTGGCCTGATCAGTAACCCAGTTTTACATCTACGGTGTTGGGCACGGCTTCACCGCGCGCCGAACAGGCCATCCCGTCAACGATCTGCCGCGCGACGCTGCGCGGATCGGTGATCGATGCGTTGTGGGGGGTCACGGTGATTTGCGGGTGATCCCAGAACGGGTGAGCGTCGGGCAGGGGTTCGCTGCGGAACACATCCAGTGTGGCATGTGCCAGTCGGCCTGACTCCAGAGCCGGGATCAGGTTTTCCTCGACCAGATGTCCGCCGCGCGCGGCGTTGATCAGATGTGCGCCCTTGGGAAGTTTTGAGAATAGATCCGCGTTCAGGATGCCTTCGGTCTCGGGCGTGAGCGGTAAGAGGCAAACGAGAATTCGCGAGCGCCCCAGGATCGCATCGAGACCGCCGCGATCGTCAAAACAGGTGATGCCCGCAATGTCCTTGGCGGTTCGGCTCCAGCCCGCGACATCAAATCCGAGTGCGGCGAGCGCGACGGCGCAGTTGTGACCCAGTTCACCCAAGCCAAGGATTCCGATGGTTTGTTCGTCCGCCTGCCGCAATTCGTGGGCTCGGTCGTCCCATATATGATCGCGTTGCTGTTGATCAAGCGCGGGCTGATTCTTGTGGGCGCGTAGCACATGCAGCAGCACATATTCCCGCATGCCCGCGGTCAGATAGGGGTCGACAACCCGCGAGACCACCACGCGCGTTGGGAAGTTGGGGTCCGTGAGCAGATGGTCAACGCCGGCACCGAGTGAAAATACGACTTTCAGGTTTGTAAATGTTGCGAGCGCGCCCGGGGGGGGCTTCCAGGCCAATGCGTATTCGACGGCATTCGGGTCCCCGATGTCGGGCCAGATGCAGACCTCCAGATCGGGGTCATGTCGTGAAAGTTCGCTGGCCCACCATTCGGATTTCAGCCCGGGGGCGATGATCAGGACGGACATGAGAGCGGCTTACGTTGAAACAGCATCGCCACCAACAGCGGCAAGATCGAAGGCGGCGGCCATCAGCGCCTTCGTGTAGTTCTCGCGGGGGCGGTCAAAGATTTCATCGGCTGGGCCCTGTTCGACAACCCTACCATCGCGCATGACGATCACGCGGTTGGAAATCGCCCGGACCACTTTCAGGTCATGGCTGATGAACAGATAGGCGAGTTTGTATTTTTCCTGCAATCCGCGCAGCAGATCGATGATCTGTGCCTGTACAGAGCGATCGAGTGCCGAGGTTGGTTCGTCGAGGACGATGAATTTGGGACGCAGGACAAGCGCGCGCGCGATCGCGACACGCTGGCGCTGACCGCCGGAGAATTCGTGAGGGTAGCGATGGCGAGTTGCGGGATCGAGCCCGACCTCCTCCATCACGGTCACGATCATCTCATCCCGCGCCGCAGCGTTGGCGCCAATGCCGTGCACCTTCAGCCCTTCTTCGATAATCTGGGCAATCGACATGCGCGGGGAGAGCGAACCATAAGGATCCTGAAAGACCACCTGCATTTCACGCCGCAAGGCGCGCAGGTCACGGGTGCGCAGGTTTTCGATGTTCTGGCCTTCGAATTCGATCGGGCCTTCCGATGAGATCAGGCGGAGCATGGCCAGGCCGAGGGTTGTTTTGCCGGAACCGGATTCGCCGACAACGCCAACGGTCTGGCCTTCGCGAATTTCCACGGTGATGCCGTCCACGGCTTTCACATGGTCGACCGTACGCCGCATGATCCCGGCTTTGATCGGGAAGTGAACCTTCAGATTGTCGGCTTGCATGATTTTGGGCGCGCCATGGTCGGGGGACAGCGCCGCGCCGGAGGGTTCGGCATCGAGCAAATGTCGTGTGTAGTCATGGGACGGGGTTTCGAATATCTGCGCCGTGGGGCCGTGTTCGACGATTTCGCCCTGGTTCATGACACAAACCCGATCCGCCATCTTCCGCACAATCCCCAGATCATGGGTGATGAACAGCATCGACATGCCAAACTTTTCTTTCAGGTCATCGAGAAGCTCGAGGATCTGCGCCTGAATCGTCACATCCAGCGCCGTGGTTGGCTCGTCTGCGATCAACAGCTTGGGCTCATTGGCCAGCGCCATTGCAATCATCACCCGTTGGCGTTGGCCGCCCGAGAGCTCGTGCGGATAAGCGTTGAGGCGTTTCTCGGCATCTGAAAGTCCGACGAGTTTGAGCAGTTCGAGTGTCCGGGCGCGTGCATTTCGGCGTGACAGGCCCTTGTGGACAAAGAGGACTTCGTTGATCTGCTTTTCAATGCTGTGAAGCGGATTGAGCGATGTCATCGGCTCCTGAAAGATCATCGCGATATCATTGCCGCGGATGGCCCGCAGATCGGCATCCGGTGCGCCGATCATCTCCTGGCCTTCGAAGGTGATCGAGCCGTTGGGGTGGCGCGCCACGGGATAGGGCAGCAGTTGCAGGATCGAAAGTGCGCTGACGGATTTCCCCGATCCCGATTCACCGACAAGCGCCAGGGTCTCACCCTTGCCAACCTCGAAGGAGATGTTCCTGACCGCGTTAATATTTCCGCCGGGCGTCGAGAAGTCGACGGCCAGGTTTTCGACCTTGAGCAAGGGATCGGTCATCAGCCGGCGTCTCCTGAAATCTGCTTGCGTGGGTCGAAGGCGTCGCGCACCGCCTCACCAACAAAGACCACAAGCATCAGCATCACCGTTATCGAGAACACGGCGGCGAATGTAAGCCATTCTGCGGTGAAATTCTCTTTGGCTTGTTTCAACAGTTCGCCCAGGGAGGGAGATCCGGGGGGCAGGCCGAGGCCAAGGAAGTCGAGACCGGTCAGTGCCGTCAGGCCGCCGACCAGCGTGAACGGCAGGAAGGTGATGGTCGCGACCATGGCGTTGGGCAGCACATGCCGGAACATGATCAACCGGTTGCCCAGTCCCAGCGCTCGGGCGGCGCGGACGTAGTCAAAATTTCGAGCCCGCAGAAATTCTGCGCGCACCACGCCGACCAGCCCGGTCCAGCTGAACAGCAGCATGATGAATAGCAGGGTCCAGAATCCGGGCACAAACAGGCTGGCGACAATCAGCAGCACAAACAGGAAGGGCATGCCCTCCCAGACTTCGATAAAGCGCTGGAAACCCAGATCGACCCAGCCGCCGTAATAACCCTGAACCGCGCCGGCAATCACGCCGACAATGCTGGCAAGCACCGTGAGGGTCATCCCGAACAACACCGAGATCCGAAACCCATAGATCAGCCGTGCGGTGACGTCGCGGGCCTGATCATCCGTGCCGAGCCAGTTCTTGAAGGTCGGCGGAGAAGGCGCGGGTGTTGGCAGATCGGTGACCGGGGTGTCGAAGCTGTAGGGGATGAGGGGCATCAACATCCAGCCCTTCTCTTCGATCAGTTCGATCAGGAACGGGTCGGTATAATCCGCCTCGGTTTCAAAGTCGCCGCCGAACGCGGTTTCGGGATGTGCGGTAAAAATGGGGGCGTAGAACGCGCCGTCGAACCGGACAATCAGCGGCTTGTCGTTGGCGATGAACTCGGCAAATAGAGACAGGAAGAACAATGTCACGAAGATCCACATGGACCAGTAGCCACGCTTGTTGGCGCGGAAATTGGCAAAGCGGCGCGCGGTCAGCGGGGTGACCGTAAGCCCGAAGATACGGCGTGCGCTGGTGGGTGCCGCTGTGGGTGTGGGTGTTGTTGTCGTCGCGTCCATCTCAGACCTCACGACTTTCAAAATCGATCCGCGGATCGACCAGAACATAGGTTACGTCGGTCACCAGCTTGATCAGCAGGCCCATCAGCCCGAAGACGTAGAGCGTGGCAAAGACGATCGGGTAGTCGCGGTTCAGAACCGCTTCGAAGCCGAGCAGGCCCAACCCGTCGAGGGAGAAGATGATCTCGATCAGCAACGCGCCGCCGAACAGAATGGACAGGAAGGCCGCGGGGAAACCCGAGATCACGATCAGCATCGCATTGCGGAACACATGGCCGTAGAGCACCCGGCGCTGTTCGAGCCCCTTGGCGCGCGCGGTGACCACATATTGCTGGGAAATCTGATCCAGAAAGGAGTTCTTTGTCAGCATGGTCAGCGCTGCGTAACCGCCAATCACCAGCGCTCCGACCGGGAGCGCGATGTGCAGCAGGTAGTCACCGATTTTGCCGAGCAAGCTGAGTTCGGCGAAATTGTCTGATGTCAGCCCGCGCAGGGGCAGCCAGTCGACGAAATTGCCGCTGGCGAAGAGCTGAATTCCCAGAATGGCGATCATGAAAGAGGGCAGGGCATTGCCGGCGATCACGACGACGCTGGTCCAGGCATCAAAGCGCGTGCCGTCGCGCACAGCTTTTGCGATTCCGAGGGGGATCGAGATGCCGTAGAGGAAGATTGTCGTCCAGAAGCCGATGGTGATGGAGACCGGTAGTTTTTCGAGTACCAGATCGATGACCGGCCGGTCCTGAAAGAAGCTGTTGCCGAAGTCGAACTGCAGATAGTTCTTCACCATCAGAAAGAAGCGCTCATGGGGCGGCTTATCGAAACCGACCAGCTTCTCCAGCTCTTCGATGAATTCCGGCGGCAGGCCGCGTGCGCCGCGGTACTTGGATTCGAAACTCGACGTGGTGTCGCCGCGGAGCTGGTCCGTGCTCGCGCCGCCGCCATCACCAAGCCCGCCGGAGACGCGCGACGTGGCGTCGACGGCCGTACCCTGAATTTGCGCGATCATCTGCTCGACCGGGCCACCGGGTGCAAATTGCACGATGGCGAAGTTGAGCAGAATGATCCCGAGCAGGGTCGGGATGATTAGCAAGAGACGGCGAACGATATACGCGAGCATGGTGTCAGATTATCTCGCCGGGGCGCGTCGGTGCTAGCGGTTGCCGCGATAGGTGCGGATCGCGGCATCCTTGTCCGGATCGATCCACCAGGTGTCGGTTTGCACGCCACTGCGGGGCACCGCGGCAGGAATGCCATAGCGATCCCAATAGACCAAACGGTCCGAGGTGATGTGCCAATGGGGGATCACGTAGTTGCCCGCGATCAGCGCGCGATCGAGGGCGCGGGTGCGCTGGACCAGGCTGCCACGATTGGGTGCGGTAATCACCAGCTCGATCAATTCGTCGATCACGGGATCCGCGATGCCGATGTGATTGCGTGAGCCGTTCCGATCGGATGACGCGCTGCTCCAGAACTCCAACTGCTCGTTGCCAGGGGATTCCGACTGCCCCCAGATGCCCGAGATCATGTCGTAGTCGAAATTGTCCGTGCGTTCGCGATACTGGGAGGCGTCAACGACACGCACTTTGGCCTCGATCCCGAGCTTGTCGAGATTGCGCGCGAAGGGCAGGGCGACACGCTCAAAGGTCTGACTGCCAAGCAGGATCTCGAACTGGAAGGGATCCCCGGTTTTTGCATTCACGCGGCGGCCGTCACGAATGACCCAGCCGGCGTCATCCAGCAATTTGGCGGCCTTGCGCAGATTGCCGCGCACGCCTCTCACCCCCGACCCATCGGTTTTGGGTGGGGCATAGGCGGATGCGAAAACATCTTCGGGCAGCTTGTCGCGGTACCGCTCGAGAATTTCGCGTTCTTCGGCGCCGGCGTCCTCGAGCAGGCCTCGGCTGCCGAGTTCGGAATTGTCGAAGAAGCTGTCGGTGCGTGTATAGGCATTATAGAAGAGGTTCTTGTTCGACCATTCGAAATCGAAGGCGAGAGTCAGCGCCGCACGAACATCACGATCGGCAAAAAGCGGTTTGCGCAGGTTGAACACAAAACCCTGGATTGGTGCGGTGCGCTGGTGCGCGAATTGGCCCATGATCAGCTTGCCGTCAAGGAATGGTTTGGTGCCGGTGTATTCGGTCGCCCAGGCCTTTGAGGAGTTCTCCCCCATCCGATCCAGATCACCGGAGATGAGCGCGATGCGCGAGACGCCGGGGTCGCGGAAATATTCAAACCGCAGCGTGTCGATATTGTTGCGTCCGATATTCACCGGGTGATTGCGTCCCCAGTATTCGGGCACGCGTTCGACGGTGATCGAACGCCCGACTTTCACATCGGAAATCTTGTACGGTCCGCTGCCCAGCGGTACGTCGAGCGTGGTCTTGCCGATGTCGCGGGTTTCCCAGTAATGGGCAGGCAGAATGGGAAGCTGGCCGATGATCAGAGGCAGTTCGAGGTTCTGTGCCTCACCGAAACTGAACCTCACCTTGTTGGGACCGGTCTGTTCCACCGTGGTCACGTCGCGGTAGTAGAACCGATAGAACGGCGCACCTTTTTCGCGCAGCGCGTTGAACGAGAAGATCACATCGGCCGGGCTGATCGGCTTGCCGTCATGCCAGAAGGCATCATCACGCAGCTCGTATTCGACCCAGGACCGGTCGTCAGGCACGTTCATGGTGATGCAGAGCAGGCAGTACTGGGTAAAGGCTTCATCGGCGGATGACGTGGTCAGCGTGTCATAGATCAGCGTGACCCCGATTGCCGGATTTCCCTGGATGATGAAGGGGTTCAGGCTGTCGAACGTCCCGATGGCACGGCGGACGTCCTCGCCCCCCTTCAGGGCACCCGGCTCCACATATTCAAAATGTGTAAAGGCAGGACCGTATTTGGTCTCGCCATGCATCGCCATGCCATGTGCCGGACCATCTGTGCCGGTCAGCGCCATTGCCGGGCTGGCGAGGGTCAGGCCAAGGCTGGCCAGAAGTGTGAGATATTTCGTGCGGAGCATGTGTCCTCCCGGACGGAACCAACAATCGACCCCTAGATGGGGTCAGAACCCCCCGCCAATCAAGCAAAACCGACCGCGAGTCACATGGTTGTCAGCCAGAACCGGGTTTGTGCCGCAATTCCGGCGGGTTCCGGTCTTGATTGCGCCGGTCAGGCCGGTTCGGAGCGGCTCGACAGACCCAGGGATTGTGCGGTGTTATCGACGGCAGCAAGACAGGTCTGTGCGCGGGCGTCGGGAATCCAGGCTTCGATCCGCACGATGTAGTCTTCGGCAGATGCTCCGCGCACCCGTTCGCAATCCATGCGCACGATATTGGCGCCATAGTCGGAGAAGGCTTCGGTCAATCGCGCGACCAGCCCCGGGCGGTCGGTGCCGCGAACTTCGATCCGATGGGTGACCTGACCACTTTCGCTGTGGGTTGCGCCCAATGTGAAAGGGGCCACGGTGATGTCGGCGCCGTCGAGTTCCGCAAGACCTGTGAGGGTGTTGCGAACCTCTTCGGCGCTCAGCGGATCGGGCAGGCGAGCGACAGTCGCAAATTCGGCGGCTTCACCGAGAACAGCAAAACTCGCATCCCCAATATCGGCACCCAGATCGAACAGGCGACCTGTGATCGCAGACAGCAACCCGGTGCGGTCGGGGCAGGAAATTGCAATGCGGACATCATGGGCCATGATTTCGTTCCCCGTTAGTTTGCCTGAAGGGCGTCCAGAGCTGCGGCGTGAATATGGGCATCCCCGCAAGCGAGGACTGAGCCAGGTGAGCCAATACGTAATGGTTGGCCCTCCCAATCGGTGATGGTGCCGCCGGCGCCGGTGACGATGACGGCGTGTGACAGGTAATCATAGGGCTGCATGCCGCTCTCAGCGGCGATGTCCGTCTGACCCGACGCGACCATGGCATAGGCCCAGGCGTCGGTTCCAAACCGCGGTTCGAGCACGGCGGCGCGCAGATGGGCGTATCGCACGGCATCCGCCGCATCGAACATGTCGGGTGAGGTGGTGCACATCCGCGCGGCTTTGAGGGTCGGGCAGGCGCGCACACGGGATTCACGTACCGTCCCGTCGCGGCCCCAATGCAATGTCCGGGCGCCGAGCTGCCCCATCCAGCGTTCTTCGAGGGCCGGATAGGCATTCAGCCCCAACACGGGTTCTCCATCTCGCAACAGGGCAATCAGGGTCGCAAACAGCGGGATGCCATTGATAAAGGCGCGGGTGCCGTCGATCGGGTCGAGGACCCAGACAAACTCGGCATCGGTGCGTTCGGCGCCATGTTCTTCGCCGAGAATACCGTGATCGGGAAATGTCGCGTTGATCAGGTCACGCATCACGGTTTCGGCTTCGCGGTCAGCACGGGTCACCGGGCTGGCGTCATCTTTTGTTTCGATGTCGAGTTGGGTGCGAAACAGGCGCATCGCGGCCGCACCGGCCGCGTCTGCGAGCCGGTGGGCGAGTGAAGCGAACTCAGGGTCGAGGTTGTCAGGCAAAGCGGCGTCTCCCCAAATACAAAGCGGCGCTTGCGCGCCGCTTCGAAGATAGTCGCTTTTGGTGTCGTGTGACTACTGTCCCGGGATCGCCAGCGGGCTGTCCGCATGCTGGCGCAGGAAGGCGATGAGATTGGCACGATCCTGTGGCTTCTTGATGCCCGCGAAGGTCATCTTGGTGCCCGGCACCATCTCCTTCGGTTTGGTCAGGAAGGCGTTGAGCTCATCAAAGCCCCACTGGCCACCCATGGCCTTGAGCGCGTCAGAATAGGCAAAGCCGGATATGGTACCGACCTGATTGCCGACAACATTGTAGAGGTTCGGTCCGACTTTGTTCGGGCCGTCTTTTTCAAAGGTGTGACAGGTTGCGCAACGCTTGAAGGCTTTTTCGCCCGCAGCCAGATCAGCAGAGGCCAGGAGAGGCGTGATCGGCTCGATCACTTTCTTCTCGGCGACTGCCGCAGTTGGTGCGCCACCCTCAGGTACGTCGACCTTATAGGCGTTTTCGTCGAGATGTTCGCTGTGGGTCACTTCGTTGATCCCGATGCCGATTGCCAGCGCAACCGTCAATGCGATCAGTATCGAACCCCAGACCTTGTAAAATTCGCCACCCATAACTTCACTTACCCCGTATAAACCGGTCGTTACGCGAGACCGTATGGCAACGCGCGCCGCAAATTTAACGAGCGGTCATTCACCTGTCCACGGGGGAGAGGTTCCGTTCGCGTGCGTCGAGATATATCTTTCACGGTGACGACCGGCCAGCGCCGATCACCATCTCGCGGCATTAGGTCGCAGCGCCTGAAAAGGGATGAAAAACCTGTCGAATTCAACACCCACGCGGGAAGTGCCGCGCAACCCTGTGGTCCTGATTCCGGCCCGCATGGCCTCCACCCGGTTACCGGACAAGCCGCTGGCCGATATCGCCGGTCTGCCGATGATCGTCCAGTGTCTTCGCCGCGCCGAAGAAGCCGATGTCGGACCCGTCGTGATTGCCTGCGCCGAAGCTGAAATAGCCGAGGCTGTGGAAGCCGCGGGTGGCCGCGCCGTGCTGACCGACCCGGATTTGCCCTCTGGCTCGGATCGTATTCATGCTGCGCTCGATTCTTTTGACCCCGAGGGCCGACATGATGCCGTGGTCAATTTGCAGGGCGATCTGCCGACCCTCGACCCGGAGGTCGTGCGCGCCTGTGTTCGGGTGCTGGACGACCCGTCGGTGGATATCTCAACGGCGGTCTGCGCGATCAGCGAGGACAGCGAGCGCACGAACCCGAATGTGGTGAAGGCTGTGTTGGCGCTGTCTGACGGCGCGCGCAGTGGACGGGCGCTCTATTTCAGTCGGGCGACCGTGCCGACGGGACCGGGCGATCACTTTCATCACATCGGGCTTTATACCTATCGGCGTGATGCGCTGACCCGGTTTGTAGCCCTGCCGGCAAGTCCGCTGGAGTTGCGCGAGAAGCTGGAGCAATTGCGTGCGCTGGAGGCGGGGATGCGCATTGATGCAGCGCTCGTTGACACCGTTCCGCTCGGTGTCGATACTCCGGCCGATCTTGAGCGCGCGCGTGCTTTGCTGGCTTAGCAGGCTCGCGCGTTTTTGATGAAAGAACAGACCATGAGCAACCAGAACGACGCAGCCGGAGACCCGGCGAATACCATCGCGTATCAGGGTGTGCCCGGCGCCAACTCGCACATTGCGTGTGCACAGGCCTTTCCGGACATGATCCCGCTTGCCTGCGCGTCGTTCGAGGATGCCTTCGCTGCTGTGGAGACCGAGAATCGAGCCGCACTGGCGATGATCCCGATCGAGAACACACTCGGTGGACGCGTGGCCGATATCCATCATCTGTTGCCGGAATCCAAGCTCTACATCGTGCGTGAGCATTATCTGGGCGTGCAGTATCAGTTGCTGGGCACCAAGGACGCGACGCTGGATGGTCTGGCCGAAGTGCGCAGCCACCCGCAGGCGTTGGCGCAGTGCCGGGAGCAGCTGGCGCAACTGGGTGTTCGGACATTGGCGCGCGCTGATACGGCGGGTTCGG
>JABJAG010000169.1 GCA_018666195.1 Alphaproteobacteria bacterium | reverse complement strand
TACATCAAAAAACCAGCTATATCCGCCGCACCTGACCCGGCAGGATGCAGGCTGCGGAATGCGTGATAACCAGCAACAGAGCGCAATAGAACACTCCAATGAATGGAATCCCGACCCTCTGAATCGCTGTCAGAGATTCGGTCATATCCCATATCAAGGATGCGTGTTGTCTGATCCGCGCGCTCGAGATATTTCCCCATCTGATAGAAGCACCAGGCTTCACCTCGGAAAAACGTACCCTCCGCCACACCTTCAAAGGTCTGACAATCTTTCTTGATGTCGTTGCAGATGCGCGAAAGATTGTTCAACCGCAGGTCGCGCTGCGTCAGTCCCCCCAAACGATTGTGGAACATGTTCAAATGCGTCCACATCTCGGTACTGATCAGGTGACGAACGGAGCGGGCATTCTGACGCGCCTCGGCGATCGATGACGCGATGGACGTCGGGTTGCTTCGATCCAGAATGTAAAAATTCGAGACCGTCCCCGCATCTGCTTTCTTGTGGATCACCTTGAAACGATCATTGTCAGAATAAAGATCGAGAACCCGCTGCCAATCCGGACCTTCCGAGGTGTCACGCGCATATGTCTCGTTGATATCGACAATGCGTGCCAGCGCTTCAGCGCGCTCCATGTAGCGCCCGAGCCAAAAAATATTCCAACCAAAGCGTGCGATCAAACTAGCCAACGACCCAGGTATCCTTCGATCCACCGCCCTGGGATGAGTTCACGATCAACGAACCGCGCTGCATCGCCACGCGTGTCAGCCCTCCGGGCAGCACCCAGGTGGAATTTCCCGTCAACGCAAAGGGTCTGAGATCCACATGTCGCGGTTCAACTTTGCTACCAATCAGTGTCGGTGACACCGAGAGATTGACCATAGGCTGGCTGATGAAATTGTTCGGGTCTGCCTTCAGCTTTGCCCGCAGCTGGGAAAGCTCACGTTTGCTCGCCCGCGGGCCTACAACAACACCGTAGCCACCGGATTCACCCACGGGCTTGGTTACCAGCTTGTCCAGATTATCCAGAGTTTTCGCCAAGCCTTCCGGTTCGCAACAGATATTGGTGGGCACATTGGAAAGGATCGGGTCCTCATCCAGAAAATATTTGATGATACGGGGCAGATAGGCGTAGACGGCCTTGTCATCCGCCACGCCCGTACCGACAGCATTGGCCAGAGTCACATTGCCCTTGCGATAGGCTTCAAACAGCCCCGGCACACCCAGCATACTGTCCTTGCGGAACACCCGTGGATCGAGAAACTCGTCATCGACCCGGCGATAGATCACATGGACCTCTTCAAGACCTCGGGTCGTGCGCATATAAACCCGATCGCGTTCGACGACCAGATCCTGCCCTTCAACCAGCGGCCCGCCCATTTCGCGCGCCAGGAACACGTGCTCAAAATAAGCAGAATTAAAAACGCCGGGCGAAAGGATCGCGACATTCGGATCCGAAACACCCTTTGGCGCGACAGCCGTCAACGCCTTCATGAGTTGGCGCCCGTAATCGTCGACATCGGCCAACTGAATGCCTTCGGCCAAATCTGAAAATGCGCGCATCATCAGATGCCGGTTCTCGATCACATAGGATACACCCGAAGGAATTCGCGCATTGTCCTCGAGAACAAGGAACTGGCCCTTCTCATCGCGCACCAGATCGGTGCCACAGATGTGCACATAGGTTCCCTGAGGAGGAACAAAACCCTCCATCTCCGGGCGATAATGTTTGTTGTCCTTGACCAGTTCCTCGGGAATGATTCCGTCCCGAAATACCTTCCCATCATTGTAAATGTCTTTGAGAAAGAGATTCAGGGCCGCTACGCGTTGCTGAATGCCGGTATTGATGTGGTTCCAGTCTTTCGGCGAAAGAATTCGCGGAATGACATCAAAAGGCAGAATACGGTCAATTGCATCACGATCAGTATAGACCGTGAAAGTGATCCCCAGATTGAACAATTCACGTTCCGCATCCTTTGCGCGACGCCGCAAAGTTGCTGCACCCATGCGCGCCAGCTGATTTCGAACTTTTCGTGTGTGGGAAAGTCCGTTCCGGCCAAACATCTCGCAAAAGAAATTGCCCTGATCATAGCCGCTCATCGGGTTAGACGAACTCGATCCGGACTGGGGGGACGCTGGCTTTTTGGCTTTTTCGGTCATGAAATTATGATTGTAGAGGACGCACTTGTCGGGCGATATGAAAACCTTCATTTAGCGAACAAGACATCACAGACATCTCTACTGAACAGGCTGCCCACAAATGACGTCTATCGCCATCGCCCTGCATCTCCTCGCCGCCGTCATCTGGGTCGGAGGTATGTTTACAATCTATGTCTGCCTGCGCCCTGCTCTTGGCGTATTGGAACGACCATCCGACCGCCTCACCATCGCTGAAGCGACTTTCGCCAAATTTTTTCCGTGGGTCTGGCTGTCTATCGTGGTCCTGTTCGCAACTGGCTATCTGATGTTGTTCACCACTCAGGGCGGGTTCAAGTTTGCCGGAACCCATGTGCACATCATGCAAGGGCTTGCCTGGGTCATGACGCTGCTTTTCGCCTGGCTCTATTGGGGCGCCTGGGCTGACTTCCGCGAAGCGATAAAGGCTGGAAGCTGGGAGCAGGCTGATAAGGACCTTGGGCGAATCCGCAAGATTGTCGGCCTGAACCTGCCGATTGGTCTGATTGTGGCCGCGATTGGTTCCAGCGGCCGTTGGTGGACCTGACAGGGCAGTCAAGCGAATTAAGTCTCAACCTTCACCTTATTTTCCAAGCTGCGATGCACCGGACACCTATCCGCAATTCCGAGTAATTTTGCCCGTTGCGCGTTACGAATATGCGATACTGCATACCTCAAGGCGAACCAACGAGGCCGCTCTACCAACGCTGTAAGGTCCGATGAACGAACTTCTAAGCATCGAAAAACTTCAGACCTATTTTCAAACTGCGTTCAGCTGGCTTCAACAGGAGATTTTAACCTACGCAGCCCTTTGGGAACTTGGGGCTATCGCCGTTACCTTCATCATTGCGCGCCTGGTATCGAAACCATTTGAGAAGTTTCTCAATGGCCTGATCGAACGCTCGCGATTTGATGCAAAACTGTCGCGGGTCTGGCGGACCTTTATCCCCCTCGTCACCCCAATCATCTGGGCGCTCCTATTATGGGTAGCAATCGCTCTCGCAGATCAGTTTGCATTCCGCGACAAGCTGATGGCGGTGGTTGTCAGCCTCGTAAATGCATGGATAGCCATTCGCCTGATCACGCAATTTGTACGAGATGAAGTCTGGGCCCGTTTTATCGCCGTGGTCGTATGGGGTATCGCCGCCCTGAACATCCTGGAATTGTTGCGGCCAGCCCTCGACCTACTCGACAGCATGGCGCTGAATATTGGCGCCATCCGCATAACCGTCCTTGGGGTCCTTGAGGGTATTTTCTATCTCGTCCTGCTGCTCTGGCTTGCCGTCCTGACAGCGCGCATTCTGGAAAACCGGATTGCAAAGCTCCCGAACCTGACTCCTTCCGTGCAGGTCCTGTTCTCCAAGCTCTTGAAGATCGCACTGATCTTCACGGCCATTCTCGTCGCGATCAACAGCGTCGGGATCGATCTGACCGCCCTCGCCGTCTTTGGTGGTGCGCTTGGTGTGGGCATCGGTTTCGGCTTGCAAAAAATTGTCAGCAACTTCGTCAGCGGCATCATTTTGCTCATGGACAAGTCGATCAAACCCGGTGACACAATTGGCGTAGCTGGCACCTATGGCTGGATTCAATCTCTGGGCGCCCGCTATGTTTCGGTGATCACCCGCGACGGGATCGAGCATTTGATTCCGAATGAGGAACTGATCGTCAACCGGGTTGAGAACTGGTCATTCAGCGGAAAACGCGTGCGTCTGCGTGTACCCGTTGGCATCTCCTACAATTCGGACGTTCGCAAGGCCATGGCGTTGTGCATTGAAGCGACAGAGGAACCCGAACGGATCATCGATTACCCCAAACCCGTCTGCCAGTTGCTGGAATTTGGCGACAACTCCGTCAATCTTGAAATTCGGTTCTGGATACGCGATCCGCAGAACGGCACCGCAAACGTGAAAACCGAAGTCTTGCTGGGAGTGTGGGACCGGTTCCATGAACACGACATCGAGATTCCGTTCCCACAACGTGACTTGCACATTCGGTCGGTCGCGCCCGAAGCACGTGACCTGGTCGAGGGTCTCGAAATCTCAACTGACGAGAAGCCCATGCCTTCGCCCGACGATGATCAGCCAACGCCTGAAGAGCTTGCGCGAAAAGACTGACGCCATGACAAACAGAAAAATTGATGTCGTCGAAAAATTGACGGCATTCCAGGGGTATTTTCGCGTCGACAGGTACCGTCTGCACCATGAGACCTTCGCTGGCGGAATGTCCGAAGAGGTCACAAGGGAGGTGTTCGAGCGCGGTCACGCCGCTTCGGCCCTGCCATACGATCCGATCAGGGACGAAATCGTTCTACTTGAACAGTTTCGTGTTGGCGCTCTGGCTGCCGGACGGGAACCCTGGATGATCGAAATCGTGGCAGGCATCATCGAAGAAGGCGAAACACCAGAAGCACTCGTGCGACGCGAAATTCGTGAAGAAGCCGGCCTCGAGGCTCTGGACCTGGAGCCCATCGGGACCTACCTCCTCTCACCGGGCGGTACGAGTGAGACGATGTATTTCTACTGCGCGCGTATTGATAGCAGTCAGGCCGGCGGCGTGTTCGGACTGGATGAAGAAGGCGAAGACATTCGCGCTTTCGTCATTTCTGGCGATGAGGCGGAGGCATTGTTGAGTTCGGGTCGGATAGAGAACGGGACCACAGCCATCGCGCTACAGTGGTTCGTTTTGAACCGGCAGCGCTTACGCGAAATCTGGGCGAACTGAACCGGGCACTGCCTTGCAGGCACCCCAAGGCCCCGTTACATTCGCGACATTCGTTTACGGTACAAAATTCAGGGACAGAAGGCGGAAATCATGGACGTTCGCGACGGTTTTATCGAAGCGGTCGGCAATACGCCGATGATCAAATTGCAACAGGCTTCCGAAGAGACCGGATGCACGATCCTCGGCAAGGCTGAATTCCTCAATCCCGCGGGATCCGTCAAGGATCGCGCCGCGCTTGCCATCGTTAGAGATGCCGAAGCTAACGGAACTCTCAAGCCCGGCGGCGTTATCGTCGAAGGAACAGCGGGCAATACCGGCATTGGACTTGCCCATGTCGCCAATGCGTTGGGTTATCGCACTGTCATCGTCATTCCCGAGACCCAGACCCAGGAAAAGAAAGACGCCCTTCGTCAGGCAGGGGCGGAACTGATCGAGGTTCCGGCTGCCCCGTACAAGGACCCGAACAACTACGTGCGCTATTCCGGTCGCCTTGCTGAAGAACTGGCCGAAAAAGAAGAAGCCGGCGCGATCTGGGCCAACCAGTTCGACAATGTCGCCAATCGTCAGGGACATTTTGAGACCACAGGACCCGAGATTTGGGACCAGACCGACGGCAAGGTCGACGGCTTCATTTGCGCGGTCGGAACCGGCGGCACTCTTGCTGGCACCGGGATGTACCTGAAAAGCCAAAACGCCGATATCAGGATTGGCCTGGCAGACCCCATGGGGGCTGCACTCTATGAGTACTATACAAATGGTGAGTTGAAATCCTCCGGCACCTCGATCACTGAGGGCATTGGGCAAGGCCGCATCACGGCAAATCTTGAAGGTGCGCCCATCGATATTGCCTTCCAGATCCCCGATGAAGAAGCCCTGCCCGTAATGTATGGGTTGTTGCGCGATGAAGGCCTGAGCCTTGGGACTTCAAGTGGTGTGAATGTGGCTGGTGCCATCCGTCTGGCCAAGGAATTGGGCCCCGGCCACACCATCGTGACAATCCTCTGCGATGGCGCGCATCGATACGCTTCAAAAATCTTCAATGTTGCCTTCCTCAAGGAAAAAGGCCTGCCCTTCCCGGAATGGCTCGACACGTGAGCACGACTGCAACGGAAACCGTCTTTCGTGACGAACCCTATTCATCATCCTGTGAAGCAACCGTTATTGCCATCAATGAGATGGGTGGGATCACCCTCGATCGCTCCGTATTTTACCCGACAGGCGGCGGACAACCGGGTGATAGCGGTGTTCTGACGACCCCCGCGGGTGAGACTGTCGCCATCGCAACCACAGTCAAAGGCCGTGATGATGATGGCGGCCCGGATGTGCTGATCCATGTGCCAGCTGAGGATCAAATCCAGATCACACCGGGAATGCATGTTACAGCTGCCATCGACTGGGATCGTCGTCACAAACTGATGCGTGTCCACACATGCCTGCACCTGCTTTCTGCGGTTGTCCCCTTTCCCGTCACGGGCGGTCAGGTTGGCGAGGGTAAAGGCCGACTGGATTTCGCCATTCCCGAGAGCAATCTGGACAAGGATGAAATCACCGCTGAACTCAATCGCCTGATTGCCACCGACAGTCCTGTCCGTGATGACTGGATCACCGATGCAGAACTGGCCGCGAACCCTGATTTGGTCAAAACAATGAGCGTCCAACCGCCGACCGGCGCCGGACGCGTGCGCCTGATCAGGATCGCGGATCTCGACCTGCAACCCTGTGGCGGCACCCATGTCGCGCGAACAGGTGAGATTGGCCCGGTTACCGTAACCAAAATCGAAAGCAAAGGCCGTCAAAATCGACGAGTTGCACTCATCCTCAACGACAACAACTAGAATCGTTTAGAGAGTTTCATTCATGGAATACATCAACGCAGATTCCCTCGTCGATACGGCCTGGGTCGAAACGCATCTTGACGACCCGAACGTCCGAATTCTCGATGGATCCTGGCACTTGCCCGCAACCGGACGTGACGGCCTTGCTGAATACACTGCGTCCCACATCCCGGGGGCCGTGCATTTCGATATCAACGCGGTTTCGGACAAAACATCAGCCCTGCCCCATATGCTGCCAACGGCAAATGAATTCGCAGACGCTGTTAGCGCCATGGGAATCAGCAACGAGCACCGCGTCGTCGTGTATGACGCAGACGGACTGTTCTCAGCACCCCGTGTGTGGTGGATGTTCCGCGTCTTCGGCCATGACAATGTTGCCCTGATGAGCGGCGGTTACCGCAAATGGTCAGGCGAAGGACGCCAGATCACAGCCGAACCGTCTTCGCCCGCCCCCGCCAAGTTTGCGGCCACGTTCAACGCCCATATGGTGCGCTCTCTCGATCAAATCTCCCGTTTCGTGGATGACCAAAGCGAAACTGTTCTAGATGCACGCGCCGCAGACCGATTTGCCGGCGGATCACCGGAAGCGCGACCCGGGGTCGAAGCCGGACACATCCCGGGATCATCAAACCTGCCCTATGGCAGAATCGTTGATTCCGGAACCGGCATGTTCCAGGACGCCGAAACTCTGGCCGAGGTGTTCAAAGCAGCCAATCTGGACGCAGGTAAGCCCATCGCAACAACCTGCGGGTCCGGTGTTTCTGCGTGCATCCTGGGATTGGGGCTACATCTGATGGGAAATGACAACTGGTCCGTCTATGACGGTTCGTGGACAGAATGGGGCGGTCGAGACGACACGCCAAAGGCAAAGGGCTCAGAATGACCAAGAAAAAGGGCGTCCGCGCCGAAACACTGCTGGCCAATGGCGGACGCGACCCAGAATCCAATTACGGCATCGTCAATCCGCCGGTCTATCACGCCTCCACGGTGACCAGCCCCACTCTCGCGGCCTATCGTAGCCGCGACTTCACCAAGGACATCACCTATGGGCGAATGGGTACGCCGACCCAGAAGGCTCTTGAGGAAGCTGTCGCCCTTGTCGAAGGCGGCGATCGAGCCATCGCAGTATCATCAGGCCTTGCCTCCATAACCACCGCCGTCTCGGCGTTTGTGCAAAGCGGTGACCACATCCTGTGTACCGACAGCGCCTATTTCCCGACCCGCAATTTCTGCAACAATGTGATGGCAAAATATGGCGTCGAGACCACCTATTACGATCCGATGATCGGTGCTGGCATTGCCGATCTGATCCAGGACAACACCAAGGTTGTGATGACCGAGGCACCGGGCTCCCAAACCTTTGAGGTTCAGGATATCCCGGCCATTGCCGAAGCGGCTCACGCCCGTGGTGCGGTGGTCATTCACGACAACACCTGGGGAACCCCAATCAATTTTCGCTCCTTCGAGCGTGGCGTGGATGTCTCGGTGCACGCAGCGACGAAATACATCGTCGGTCACTCGGATGCGATGCTGGGCATCATCGTCACCAGGAACGAACACTATGACGCGCTCATCAAGAACTTCCGTTACTGGGGTCAGCACGCCGCGCCGGATGATTGCTATCTTGGTTTGCGTGGATTGCGCACCATGGGTGTGCGCCTGAAACAGCATCAGGAAAGTGCATTGGTTGTCGCCAACTGGCTCAACGATCATCCCGACGTCTCCCGCGTCCTGTACCCAGCTATGCCTGGTGATCCAGGACACGAAATTTGGAAACGCGACTTTGAAGGTGCCTGCGGTCTGTTTGGGGTCGTTCTCAATAGGCACTATGACGATGAGGCTTTGGGCGCGATGCTCGACGGGCTGGAGTTGTTCGCTATGGGTGCAAGCTGGGGTGGGTTTGAATCTCTGATCCTGCCGTCTACCCCGATCCGGACTGCCACGACATGGGAGGCAGAAGGCTCACTCTTGCGCCTTCATATCGGCCTTGAGCACCCCGATGACCTGATCGCTGATCTGGGGGCAGGTCTGGCGCGACTGAAATAGCGCGCTAGAAACGGAAATAGATGAAAGGCTCGCTGGAAAGCGGGACGAGCACAAGGATCAGAGCAAACACGCCCCCAACGATCATGCTGTAAATAAAAATCGGAAGTTTGATCACCTGTCGCATCTGTTCGACCCGGTGACCGATCACAGCATCAACAACCACCGGCAGCAGAACCACGGCAAGCATCCAGACCGGAATGGCATTTTCGCCACCCGGTGTTTGTCCGAACATCGCCATAACGATGTCCGTCGTATCGGCGAAACTCTCTGCACGGAACGGAATCCAGAGCGCGAACACCCATATCTGAGTGGCGAGCAACCCAACCCAGAACCCAACCGCTGTAGATGTCTTACCGAACATAAGCCCGATCAGTGGAATTTGCTTTCGATAGCGATACGCAATGATCGCCAAACCGTGAAGCCCACCCCAAACCACATAGTTCCATGATGCCCCGTGCCACAATCCGCCCAGAAGCATCGTCACCATCACCGCATAGACAAATCGACCTCCGCCACGCTGACTGCCACCCAATGGGATGTAGAGGTAGTCACGTAGCCATGTTGAAAGCGAGATATGCCACCGACGCCAGAAGTCCTGAATATTTCGCGCCATGCACGGAAAATTGAAGTTTCGCGGCAACTCGAAGCCAAGCATTGCCGCGACCCCGATCGCCATCCACGAGTATCCGGCAAAATCAAAGTATATCTGACCGTAGAACCCAAGGGTCGCGACCCAGATCGACACAGTCGTCCATTGATCCGGCGCGGCGAACACAGGATCCACTAGAATCCCCAGATTGTCAGCAATCGCTGCTTTGTAACAAAAGCCCAGAAGAAACACCGTTCCACCGCGGATAAACTGGTCGGTGTCGAAACGTTTTATTTCTTCCAGTTGGGGCATAAAATCTGTTGATCGCACAATCGGACCAGCCACAAGCTGCGGGAAGAACGCGATATACAGCGCAACATCCACGGGAGAGCGTGAAACCGCGGTATCGCCACGCCTGACATCAACCAGATAACTAATTGCTTGAAACGTGAAGAAGCTGATGCCGACGGGCAGGAGAATTTCCGGCGTGGTCCAATTCCCGGACAAACCGAGTCCCGCAACCAATGCAGACAGATTTTCGAACGCAAATGTGAAATACTTGAAGAAGAACAAACTGGCTAGAAGCAGTCCCACCGACACAGACAGCACCCGGCTGTGTGGGTGAGGTGACGTTTCACCTGAGAGCAGTCGCGCACCAAAATACGTAACTGCACTGGCATAGATGATCAGCAGCAGGAACCGGACATCCCAGCCAGCGTAGAAGACGTAGCTCATCACCAGCAGAAAAATATGTCGATGCCGCGTACGTTTTAGTGCCCAGTACGCAACAAGACAGACAACGAAAAATGCAGCAAATCTGATTTCTGTAAACAACATTGTAACGACCGTAGCAAAACCTGATTCTGCGGCTAAAATCTCAATCCATAGAATGGACGGAACTCGACAAAGAGACCATTTGAATGACCAGTCACGGGATCATCCTCATTTTGGCTGCGCTTGCGCTTTTCGCCATCCATATCTTTCGCCCGCTCGGGCTTCGCCGTGAGCAGACTTATATCGCGATTAGCGGTGCCGTCGCGGGATTCACCGTCGTGGTTGTGGTCACGAGCCTGGTTGTATGGAATTTCGATCTTGTCCGTGGCACCGAAATAGATGCTGATCTTGCACGCTTCGCTGCCGATCCCGCTGATACGCGTCGGGAAATACTCATCATCGGCTCAAGCCACACATACGATGCCATCGACGATCAAAGGCTTGAAGCCGCGTTGGCCAGAGCCGGCTTTCCCTATGCGGTTCGCGCGCTGACCGCGGGAGGTTTCTATGCGTTTGAACACGATGTGATCCTTGATGAATATCTGCGTGAAACCGACAGGGTCCCCATTGCGGTCATGCTGGAAGTGGCAACTGAGTACAAGATCGCTATCGATCCGAACAAAGAGAATAAAGCTGCCGGCATTCGCTACATTGATGTGTCACGCGCCAAACTGGGTATCAACCATGTCCTGAGCGCCGATTGGCCTCTAGGTGTCAAAGTGTCGAGCATCTGGACTTATGCCCGGCATGCCGTCATCAGAACATTGAACACGGGACTTGCCGGACAGGCGGTGGTCCGTGGGCGAGTTCTTCCCGAAAATGGATTTGCCGGAATCGACCGGCCGCACCCGGCTTTCTCGCCGGAATATGCGGAATCTGTATCCCAAGGCGATGTCTTTGCTATCGCAAAAATTACCAAAATCCCTGACGCGACAATCAAGTGGCGCACCCAACAATCCATAAAATTGCCACGCGCCGGCGTGCCTCACGCAATTTTCTTCACACCGCCCATTTTGAATATCAATCGGCGCGCCTTTCAGAAAGCCGTCTGCCAACGCACGCCCGATATCAATTGCATTGATTCAACCGGCGACGATCTGATGAAAGAACTCACCTATGAACACTGGCATGATGATGGCCATGTCTTGCGTTCAGGTGCCTGGATTTACACGGACTGGCTTGCCAATCAGCTGATCCAGAGACTTGGGCAGGCCGTACGCTAGCTTGGCGCTTAACCGCGGCCATGCGGAATACCGGGATCAATATCCGGCCCCAGCGGCACGATACCTGTCGGATTTCGCAGCGGACTCTTCGAGTAGTAACCACGCTTGTAGATATCCAGGTCAACCGTCTCTGAGATACCCGGCATCTGATAAATCTCCCGGGTGTAGGCCCACAGGTTCGGGTAATCGATCAGACGACGGATGTTGCACTTGAAGGCCCCGAAATAGGCCACATCAAAGCGGATCATCGTTGGGAACAGCCGGACATCTGCTTCGGTGAAACGATCACCGCACAGATATCGGTTGTCAGAGAGCCGCGCTTCTAACGTGTCGAGTGTCTTAAAGACCTCACGAACAGCCTCATCATAAGCATTCTGAGAGGTCGAAAAACCTGAGCGGTACACGCCGTTGTTGATCGTGTTGTAGATCAGATCGTTCCACGCATCGATCTCGCTGCGCAGATCCTCGGGATACATATCGTGATCATTGTTGGAAAATGCAGCAAACCCGTCATTCATCATCCGGATGATCTCTGAGGATTCGTTGCTGACAATGGTCTCCCGTTCGCGGTCCCAAAGCACCGGCACGGTCACGCGGCCGGTGCAGTTGGTATCTGCCTCGGTATAAACCTGATGCAGAGCAGATTTTCCCAACACATTGTCCACGTACAGATCATTGAAATACCAACCCTGATCGGTACGACCGGGTACGGTCTTGTCAAGGGTAATGGTGTCTTCAAGGCCTTTGAATGCGCGCATCAACAGCGTTCGATGCGCCCAGGGGCAATTCATTGCGACATAAAGATGATACCGGTCGCGATCAGGGACGAAGCCACCCTCACCCGTCGGACCCGCAGAGCCATCTGTTGTGACCCAATTGCGAAATCCCGATTCCGTCCGTTTGAACGCTCCGGATTTGTCTGTTTTGTTCTTGGCCTCGTTC
This sequence comes from Alphaproteobacteria bacterium, assembly GCA_018666195.1. Taxonomy (GTDB): domain Bacteria; phylum Pseudomonadota; class Alphaproteobacteria; order UBA6615; family UBA6615; genus JABJAG01. Next base: position 2,122 of record JABJAG010000169.1, on the reverse strand, counting down.
TCGTCGACCCATTGGCCGTCCACCAGCATGCCCATTCAACTCTCCCATCAAGATTGCCCATAAACTAGGTGGCTTCAGCGCAATAGCAAACCCCGCTCACTCTGTACGACATGCGCCCGGAAAACATGGACATTCCCGGGGCTTCGCGATAATCCGAATGAACAATTGCGGATGTAACCGCGAGATGTGAATGACTGGGGAAAGTTGATGAGCCTGAAACGCGCCTGCGCCATCGCCGGAGTGGCCGAATCCCGTCTGGGGGTTGTCCCGGATTCCACTGTTCTCAGTCTCCAGGCCGAAGCCCTTGTCGACGCGCTCGCGGATGCAGGACTGCAGAAATCGGATGTTGATGGACTACTTGTCTCCGGTGCCTGGGGACGCCTCCCGGGCCTGCAGATCGCTGAATATCTGGGTATCCAGCCTGCCTATTCCGACAGCACGATGGTCGGCGGCGCATCTTTCGAGTTTCATTTGGGACATGCTGCAGCTGCCATTCAGGCCGGGCTCTGCAAGGTTGCTGTGATCCTGTATGGCAGCACTCAGCGATCCCGCGCTGATAAGTATATCTTCCAGATCCGCAACGACCTTGGCTACCAGTATGAGGCCCCCTATGGCCTTCCGACCCCCGTCGGCTCTTATGCGTTGGCCGCGTCACGCCATTTTGCGCAATACGGCACCACGAATGAGCAGCTCGCCGATCTGGCTGTCTCGACGCGCGAATGGGCTGCACTCAACCCCAAAGCCTATCGCCGTGAGCCGTTGACCCGCGAAGATGTGCTTGGTTCCGGGCCCATCGCGACCCCGTTGAATAAACTGGATTGCTGTCTGTTCACCGATGGTGGTGGCGCCGTGGTTGTGGTCAGCCCCGATATTGCAAAAACTCTCGACAAGCCGCCAGTTTGGCTACTCGGCCAGGGTGAAAGCGTGTCCCACGCCCAGATCTCCGAGATGCGCGACCTGACGATTACACCAGCAGCCAAATCTGGCGCTCGCGCCTTTGAGATGGCTGGCGTCACCCACAGCGATCTCGATGTGGTGGAAATCTATGATTCCTTCACCATCACCGTACTGCTGACGCTCGAATCCCTTGGGTTCTGTCCGCCAGGCACAGGCGGCGAATTCATCGCGAATGGACGCACCGGGCCATCAGGCGAATTTCCCCTGAACACCAATGGCGGCGGCCTGTCCTATTGCCATCCCGGCCAGTACGGCATCTTCCTGATCATTGAAGCTGTTCGCCAGTTGCGCGGCGAATGCGACGCGCGTCAGGTTGCCGATGCAACACTGGCCCTGATCAGTGGTACTGGCGGCGTATTATCCTCCAATTCGACCTGTATTCTGGGAGTGGAATAGACCATGTCCGACGATGAGCTTCCTGATCCTGATTCCGAACCCTATTGGCAGGGTGCAGCCAGCGGTGAGCTGCTCTACCGCCGCTGCGGCAGTTGTGATGCCGCCATCTTCTATCCCCGCTCGCTTTGCACCGAATGTGGCGCACCGGACCCGAAATGGGCCGTTTCCAAGGGCATTGGCAAGGTTTACGCCTGCTCCATCGTCCATCGGCCTCCGCCCAGCTTCAAGGATCAAGCGCCTTATGCTGTGCTTCTGGTCGACCTCGACGAGGGTTTCCGCATGATGAGCCGTCTCGCAGAGGGGGACGCAGAGTCGATTTCCATCGGTGACCGGGTTCAGGTTGTGTTCAATGACGGCCCAGATGGCCGTCCCACCCCTTATTTTATTCCTGCCTAAGAGCAAACACGCATGAAAAACAAGAAATCAGAAACTCTCGAAGATGCGGTGAGCCGCATTCAGGACGGTGCGACACTCCTGATTGGCGGGTTCGGGCAGCCAGGTGTGCCGGAAATCCTGATCGACGGTGTTTGCGATCTGGGACGCCAGGATCTGACCGTCGTCACCAACAATGCGGGGACCGGTCATAGCGGCATCGCACGACTGATCGAGGAAGGCTGTGTTTCCAAGCTGATTTGCAGCTTTCCATGGGCCAAGGAATCTTTTGTTTTCAAAGAATTATACGATGCAGGTAAGATTGAACTTGAAATCGTACCCCAGGGCACATTGGCCGAGCGTATGCGTACGGCGGGCGCTGGTCTCGGCGGTTTTC
>JABJAG010000168.1 GCA_018666195.1 Alphaproteobacteria bacterium | reverse complement strand
GAGCAGGTGATTGACGGCAAGGGCTGGCGCTCCGGCGCACCGATCGAACGCCGCCGTCTGGCGCAATGGTTTTGTCGGATCACGGACTACAGTGACGAGTTGCTTGAGGCCCTCGGCTCACTCGACCGCTGGCCCCAAAAGGTACGGGCGATGCAGGAGAACTGGATCGGCCGCTCGGAAGGCGCGTATATCAATTTCTCGTTCACCGACGGCAGAGATGAGTCCCTGCGGGTCTACACGACACGTCCCGACACGATTTTCGGGGCAAGCTTCTGTGCGATCGCAGCGGATCATCCGCTGGCTGAAGCCGCTGCAGCATCAAATCCCGCCGCCGCCGCCTTTATCGAAGAATGCCGGCAACTGGGCACAACCGAAGAAGCCATCCAAACCGCAGAAAAGCGCGGCCACAATACCGGATTACGGGTCAAGCACCCGTTTATCGAAGGCCGGGAATTGCCCGTCTATATCGCGAATTTCGTGTTGATGGGGTATGGAACCGGCGCCATTTTCGGCTGCCCGGCACATGATCAACGCGATCTGGATTTTGCCCGCACCTACGATTTGCCAGTTCTTCCGGTCGTGGTCCCCGCCGAAGAAGATGCAGCCGGCTTTGTGGTTGGCGATGAGGCCTACACGGGCCCGGGTGCATTGGCAAATTCGAGCTTTCTCGACGGCCTCGACGTTGACACAGCCAAACGTCAAATCATCGAGCGGCTGCAGGATATGGATCAGGGTGAGGGCGCCACGAACTACCGTCTGCGCGACTGGCTTGTCTCCCGGCAGCGGTATTGGGGCTGCCCAATTCCCGTGATCCATTGCGGCAGCTGCGGGCCGGTACCGGTGCGCAAAGAAGACCTGCCTGTGGTTCTGCCAGACGATATTGATTTTGAATCACCAGGAAACCCGCTCGACAGGCACCCGACATGGAAACATGTAGATTGCCCGTCATGTGGTGCCTCTGCCGAACGGGACACGGACACCTTCGACACATTCATGGATTCGTCCTGGTATTTCGCGCGCTTCTGTTCACCTGTCGCCGATGTTCCAGTCGCGCGGGAGGATGTCGATTACTGGCTTCCCGTTGACCAGTATATTGGTGGCATCGAGCACGCGATTTTGCATTTGCTCTATTCGCGCTTTTTCATGCGCGCGATGCGGGACACCGATCATCTCGATCTGGATGAGCCTTTCGCAGGCCTGTTTACCCAAGGCATGGTCAACCATGCGACCTATCGCGACGAAGCGGGAGAGTGGCTCGAGCCACAAGGTGTTGATATTGCAGAAAACGGCACCGCAGTGCGACGCGATAACGGTGCGCCGGTCACGATTGGCCGCATCGAGAAAATGTCCAAGTCGAAGAAGAACACCATCGACCCCACAGACGTTATTCGCGATTACGGTGCCGATACCGCACGATGGTTCATCCTGTCTGACAGCCCGCCCGAGCGGGATATGGAATGGACGGATTCCGGGGTCCAGGGCGCCTATCGGTTTGTGAACCGGATAGCACGCCTGATCACAGATCATGTTGATGCTCTTTCACCTGCTGGATCAACGGAGTTTGAAAGTGACGCGGCGTCCACCGCCTTGCGCCATAACGTGCACAAGGCGATTGCAGATGTCACATCAGATCTGGAGCGGTTTCAGTACAACCGCGCCGTTGCGCGACTTTATGAAATGACCAACTCCATCACAGCTGCCCTTAAACAGGGAGCGGTCGGCGCGAGCAGTATGCGTGAAGCCCTGGAGTCCCTGATCCGGCTGATTTCCCCCATGATGCCGCATTTGGCAGAGGAGATGTGGAGTGTTCTCGGGCATTCCACCCATTTGTATGATGTGAGTTGGCCCGTGGCAGATCAGTCTTTGCTGGTCGCTGACAGCGTGACATATGCCATTCAGGTGAACGGCAAACTGCGTGGCACGATAGAGTTGCCAGCAGACAGCGACAAAGAGACGGCAGAAAACGAAGCCAAGGTGGTACCGAATGTGGCAGAATCCATCGGTGACAAGGATATCCGCAAGGTGATTGTTGTGCCCAACAAGCTGGTGAATTTTGTTGTCTAGATTGACATCCATGGTGCTGGTCACCGGCGCTCTGCTGCTGACCGCCTGCGGGTTTTCACCACTTTACGGGGAAACCGAGAAATCCTTTGCTACGGAAGAACTGCTGGAATTCGTTGACGTTCTGCCAATCGAAGACCGGGTTGGCCAGTTAGTGCGGATCGAACTGACCAACCGACTGACCCCGAAACGTCCCCGGCCCACACCCCTCTATACCTTGCAGGTCACGTTGAGCGAATCCAAGGCGGGACTTGCCGTACAGAAAGACTCGAGCGCCACCCGCGCCAATCTGACTCTCAACGGTTCGTTCAAATTGTCCCAGAACAGTGATGGCGAAACACTGCTGTCGGGATCCGTTCGGTCAGTCAACAGTTACGATATTCTGCTCTCTGATTTTGCAACTCTTGCAGCAGAATCCGGCGCCCGGAAACGCGGCGCGATTGACGTGGCTGACGGCATTGTCGATCGATTGGCGATATTCCTGTCTCGCGCACAAGACGAACCTGCGCCACGGCGAGGCCGATGAAAATATCCGCGGGGCGCGTTGATGGGTTCATTGCAAAGCCCGACCCGGCAGTGGTTGCTGTTCTCGTCTACGGACCAGACAGCGGCCTGGTACACGAACGCTCCATGGCACTCGCCAACAAGGTTGTGGATGATCTGAGCGATCCGTTCCGTGTCGCAGAATTGACCGGCGCAACCATCAACGAGACACCCGCCTGCCTGGCCGACGAGATGCTCGCGATGTCCTTTGGTGGGGGAGAACGCCTGGTGATCATTCGTGATGCAACGGAATCAGTCACAGCGCCGCTTAAATCAGCGCTCGACGCCGCCGAAGAAGCCGACGCCAATGTCACCGTCGTTATTGAAGGCGGGAATCTGGCGGCAAAATCAAGTCTTCGCAAACTGTGTGAATCCAGAAGTGACGCGGCCGCACTCCCCTGTTATCCCGATGATGAAGACGGGCGCGCACGATTGGCACGTGGGGTCATTCAGTCGGGCGGGCTCACCATCACACCGGATGCGCTACGGACACTGGCCGGTATTCTGGGTGAGGACCGTTTGAGCAATCGGGGCGAAATTGAGAAGCTCATCTTGTTTGCCGGACCGAATGCAGAAATCACTGATGAGCATGTGTTGTCCAGCATAGGTGATTCCGGGACCACCTCTCTCGATGAAACGATCTACGCCGCGGCCGATGGAAACATTGCCGAGCTCGATCGATCCATCGAACGCTTTTGGTCCGATGGCGGGGAACCGGTCGGGTTGATGCGTGCGGCGCAACGCCATTTTCAGAGGTTACACCGGGTCACCGGATTGCTGGCCAATGGTGAGAACTATGAGACAGCCGCGCGACGTCTGCGGCCGCCGGTGTTCTGGAAGGTGGCAAGCCGTTTCCAGAATCAAAGCCGGTCCTGGCAGAGCGGCGCGATTGAACAGGCATTGTTGCGGCTTACAGAAGCTGAGCTGGCCCTCAAAACCACGGGCACGCCAGGACAGGCGGCCTGCGGGCGGACGCTACTCGCAATCGCCAGTATGCGGCGCGCGCAAAACCGTTAAGTCGATGAATTAAAAGAGAAAGTAGAAGTGCTTACTTTACTTTCCGGCTTTGAATTCTTCTCATCCTGATTGAGGCGGCGCAGTACATCATCGAGCTGATCGAGGCTTTTGAACTCAATCGACAATTTCCCGCGACCTGAGTTTTCACCACCCTTCAGATCAAT
>JABJAG010000167.1 GCA_018666195.1 Alphaproteobacteria bacterium | reverse complement strand
TAGAATTTGAAATATTCATGTACCGAAGGAACGAAGGAGCCTTCCATGCGTTCGCGCTGCAGACGCAGCATCATGACGATGTCGCAATCCTCCAAGCCGGCGCGCATGTCGTGGAAGACTTCCACGCCCAGTCGTTCCATGGCGGGGGGAACCAGCGTGGGCGGCGCGATCACCCGAACCCGCGCGCCCATGGTCTGCAGCAGGTAGATGTTCGAACGCGCGACCCGGCTATGGGCAACATCGCCGCACAGCGCGACCAAAAGGCCCTGGAGGTGGCCCTTCCGACGGCGGATGGCGAGAGCATCGAGCAAGGCCTGGGTGGGGTGTTCATGGCTGCCGTCGCCGCCATTGATCACCGCGCAATTCACCTTCTCCGAAAGGAGCTTCACCGCACCGGCATTGGAGTGGCGAACCGCGAGCGCGTCGGCGTGCATGGCGTTCAAGGTCATCGCCGTGTCGATGATGGTTTCGCCCTTCTTGATCGAGGAATTGGCGACCGCGATGTTGATCACATCCGCGCCCAGCCGCATGCCTGCCAGCTCGAAGCTGGTTCGCGTGCGGGTCGAGTCCTCGAAGAACAGGTTGATCAGCGTCTTGTCGCGCATGACGTCGAGCTTGCCGCCGCGCGCACGGTTGTGCTCGGCGTAGCTGTCCGACAAATCGAGCAGATAGGTGATCTCATCCGGGGAGAGATCCTGGATGCCCAATAGATGACGATGGGGGAAATGGATTTCCGCCGGCAAGTTCGGGACGGAGAGGCCTGTTTTGGCTGCAGTCATTAAAGCGGGAATATAGGTACCAGACTCCGGAAATTGCAAGCGGCGCTTGAAGCGCTGGAAATCCGGGGTTTTCTTCGTGCTGAGGGTCGATGCAAGTCCGGGCACGTGTCGATCTCAGGGCTTTTGATCAGGACCTTGTGTAAGAAGCGACAGCATCTGTCAGCCTCCCTTGTGCTGTTCCCAATGCTGCTGGAGCACGACTTCCAGCTCGTCGAGGGGAATGTCGAGAAAGCCCGGCGTGATGTTGACGCTCCCCTGAGCGATGAAGTCGATCAGTAGAACCAGCCAGCGCCGTGGCGCTGGCACGCGGGCCACTAGCGCATCCCGGTCGGTGACGGTGATGGCAACGTGATGCACAAGATAGTTTTTCTTCCGGGCGATGGCGGTGACTTCGTGCCACTGGATCAAGCCCACGCTGGTGATCGAGGCGTTGTCGATGATGCCCTGCTGGTTGATGACCAGTGAAGGCGCGCGCACCAGCAATCGCAGCAACGCGTAGACGAGCAGCAATCCGAAAAAGATCACGGCCGTGCTGCCGACGAGCCGGGGGACCTGGTCCGGCGTTGCTATCAGTGCAAACCCGGTAAAGACGAAAGCGCCATAGAGTACGACGTTGATCAGCACCCGCCAGCGCGCGGGATAGATCAGAGTTTCGTCGGATGTACCTGAATTTTTCATCACCGGCTCCGCATGAAATCCATGAAGTTCTGCAGGATAATCGAGGCGGCCATTTTGTCGATCACCTCGCCGCGGCGCTTGCGGTTCATGTCGGCCTGATTGATCAGCACCCGTTCGGCTTCGGCGGTGGTCAGGCGTTCATCCCAGAAGGTGATGGGGAGATCGAACTTGCCGGCCATGTTGTTGGCAAACGCACGGGTTGACTGGGCGCGCGGACCTTCGGAGCCATCCATGTTGCGGGGCAGGCCAAGAACCAGACCACCCACGCCTTTTTCTTTGATAATGGCGCGCAGGGTTTCGGCGTCAGCGGTAAATTTGGTGCGCGCCAGGGTTTCCAGTGGGGAGGCGACCATGAAACTGGAATCCGAGAGGGCCAGTCCAATGGTCTTGGTGCCGAGATCGAACCCGAGCAATCGCGCGCGTGGCGCCAGCGCGGCTTTCATATCTGTGGTTTCGACGATGGGCATGGGCTTTGTTTAAGGCTTGATCACGGTGACTGTCCACATCCGGCATTTCCAGGGTGTCGCGCCTGTCTTTGCGGTGATGGCTTCCGAGTTGTCGCCGCCGTGCTGCAGTGATAGCTTCCGCGCCGATTCCAAACACCAACCTTCCGGCTTGAAATGGCGCTCGATACCGATACCGTAAAGCGGATTGCACGGCTCGCCCGCATCCATGTGGATGAGGCCGACCTGTCTCCGCTGGCAGATGAACTCAACAATATTCTTGGCTGGGTCGAACAGCTCGATGAAGTCGACACTGAAGGTGCCGAACCGATGACCAGTGTCGTCGAGATGGTTCAGCGCCTGCGCGTTGACGCGGTCGCTGATGGTGATGTGCGGGACCGGGTGCTGGCCAATGCGCCACTGGAAGCTGACGGCTTCTTCGTGGTGCCAAAGGTGATCGAATAATGGCTGCGCTGACCGATCTGACAATCGCGCAAGCCGGCGCGGGGCTCGACAAGGGTGAGTTCACAGCGCGCGAGCTGACCGATGCCTATCTGGGCGCGATGGAAGCTGCCCGCGGTCTGAATGCCTATATCGAGGAAACTCCCGAGCGCGCTCAGGCGATGGCCGATGCTTCGGACGCACGACGTGCAGCGGGCAATTCGGCCGGGGCGCTTGATGGCGTTCCGCTGGCGATCAAGGACTTGTTCTGCACCGAAGGCGCACTCTCGACAGCGGGGAGCCATATTCTCGATGGGTTCCGGCCGACCTATGAATCGACCGTCACTCAAAATCTCTGGGATGCGGGCGCGGTGATGCTCGGCAAGGTGAACATGGACGAATTCGCCATGGGCTCGGCCAATATCACCAGCCATTATGGGCCGACCCTCAATCCCTGGAAGGCCAGCAGCGGTGACAATGCCGGCAAGGACCTGGTGCCCGGTGGTTCTTCGGGTGGTTCGGCCTCGGCTGTGGCCGCACGGATCGCAGCAGGCGCAACAGGCACAGATACAGGTGGCTCGATCCGTCAGCCCGGCGCGTTTTGCGGCATTGTGGGACTGAAGCCGACTTATGGGCGTTGCTCACGTTGGGGTGTCATTGCCTTTGCCAGTTCACTGGATCAAGCTGGCCCGCTGGCGCGCACCGTCGAAGATTCGGCGCTGATGCTCGAAGCCATGGTCAGCTACGATCCGAAAGATTCCACGAGCGTCGATCTGCCGGTTCCCAATTATGCCGCCGCGCTGACCGGGGATATTCGCGGCCTGCGGGTGGGTGTGCCTGCGGAGTACCGGATGGACGGCACACCACCGGAGATCGAAGCGCTCTGGCAGCGGGGCGTTGACTGGTTGCGCGATGCAGGCGCGGAGATTGTCGATATTTCCCTGCCGCACACAAAATACGCATTGCCTGCCTATTATATTGTGGCGCCGGCCGAGGCGTCTTCGAACCTCGCACGCTATGACGGGATGCGCTACGGCCTGCGGGTCGATGGTGAGGACCTGACAGAGACCTATGAGCGGACCCGCGCGGAAGGTTTCGGCCACGAGGTCAAACGCCGGGTGATGATCGGCACCTATGTGCTTTCGGCCGGCTACTATGACGCCTATTACCTGAAAGCCCAGCGGGTGCGCACGCGTATTGCGGATGACTTCCGGGCTGCCTGGGACAGTTGCGATGTGATCCTGACGCCGACAACCCCAAGCGCGGCCTTCGCGTTGGGTGAGAAGCAGGACGATCCGATTGCCATGTATCTGAATGATATTTTCACGGTGCCCGCTTCAATGGCCGGACTGCCCGCGATTTCGGTGCCAGCGGGTCTATCGAGTGATGGTTTGCCGCTGGGGCTGCATCTGATTGCACCGGCCTTTGGTGAAGAAACCCTGCTGCGTGCTGCCGGTGTGCTGGAAAGCGCCGCCGGTTTTACTGCGCAACCGTAGTGGCACCCAATAGCCTCATGCTGAGCCTGTCGAAGTATGTGGCTTCGCACCCTCTCCTTCGTCAGGCTCAAGGTGAGGATGCTTTCGGCGTTCGTGTGGGACATGTTCGATGAGTTTGGTCCGCGATCTCGCGCCTGAGGTTTTCCGCCAGCGCCACCTGATTGAGGGGCGGTTCACTGTTGATCTCGATGAATCCGCTGTGCGTGATTTTTTGCTCGGACTGGCTGCTGCGCTTGGCACAAAGCCTTATGGGGACCCCATCGTATTTTCACCAGACGGGATGATCGAAAGCGGCGACGGGCGTGCCGAGAATGCGGGCTATGACGCATTTCTGCCGCTGGTCGATAGCGGAATATCGGCCTATTTCTGGACGACATCGAAATTCTTTTCGGTGGTGATTTATACCTGCAAGGGCTTTGACCCGGATGCAGGACTGGCGTTCACCCGGGACGCATTGGGCGCTGGTGACATGGTGGAGGCGGGGTTTTAGCTAAGCTCATCCTTCGTCAGGCTCAGGATGAGGTTTGGTTGCAGGGCTACGATAATTAGCCCTCATGCTGAGCCTGATGAAGTATGGGGGCGAATGGGATGCGCGCTTACGTTTATATTCTTCAGTGCTCTGATGGGCATTATTATGTTGGGTCAACGCGAGGTACTGTGGAAAAGCGGACCGCGGAGCACAATGAAGGAACCTTTGGTGGATATACGAAGTCGCGGCGGCCTGTAAAACTGGTCTTCTCGGAGAGTTTTTCGCAGATTACCGACGCGGTACCATCTGAACGGCAACTCAAAGGTTGGAGCAGAGCAAAAAAGGAAGCGTTGATACGCGGAGATATTGAAGCGCTCTGAAATGCTTCGAAAAACAGGACCGAGTGCCCTCATCCTTCGTCAGGCTCAGGATGAGGTTTAGGAAATATTTGAGAGACTTTCATGACCAACACAACCGACACACAGACCGAAGAGATTCCCGACCATCTGGTCGCGCATTTTACCTCGCGGGTTGGCCACAACAGCGCCGATCTGATTGAAGGCGAGACCGGCGCGTGGGAAATCATCATCGGCCTGGAAGTGCACGCACAGGTGATGTCGGAGTCCAAGCTGTTTTCTGGCGCCCCGACAGGTTTTGGTGGTGAACCCAACACCCATGTGAGTCTGGTCGATGCCGCCATGCCGGGCATGCTGCCGGTGCTCAACGAGATGGCGATCCGACAGGCGGTGCGCACCGGGCTGGGTCTGGAAGCGCAAATCAATCTGCGGTCGATTTTTGACCGAAAGAACTATTTCTATCCCGACCTTCCCCAAGGCTATCAGATCAGCCAGTTCTCCGACCCTATTGTGGGCGAAGGACGGGTCACGGTGGATATGGAAGACGGCGAGAGCTTCGAGGTTGGCGTTGTGCGGATTCATCTGGAGCAGGATGCGGGCAAGTCGATCCATGATCGTATCCCCGATCAGACCTGCATCGATCTCAACCGATCAGGTGTGGCCCTGATGGAGATCGTCTCCAAGCCCGACATTCGTTCGGGTGCGGAAGCCGCAGCCTATTTCTCCAAACTGCGTTCGATCCTGCGTTATCTGGGCACTTGCGATGGCAACATGCAGGAAGGCTCGCTGCGCGCCGATGTGAATGTCTCTGTGCGTCGTCCGGGGGAAGATCTCGGTACTAGATGCGAAATCAAGAACGTGAACTCGATCCGTTTTGTGCGAGAGGCCGTGGACTACGAAGCCCGGCGCCAGATCGAAATACTGGAAGAGGGCGGTGAGATCGACCAGGAGACCCGGCTGTTTGATCCGGACCGGGGCGAGACGCGATCCATGCGTTCCAAGGAAGAGGCGCACGACTATCGGTATTTCCCGGACCCCGATTTGCTGCCGGTGGTGATCGACGAAGCTTATGTCGCTGAGATCAAGGCGAGCTTGCCCGAACTGCCCGACATCAAAGCTGCGCGGTTTGTCAGCGAATTCGGATTGAGCGAATATGATGCCGGTGTGTTGGTCGCCGAACGTGAAACGGCCGAATTCTATGAAGCGGTTGTTGATGCGGGCGGTGCCAAGCGCGACCCCAAGATTGCGGCGAACTGGATTACTGGCGATTTCTTCCGCCGCCTGAATGCCGATGAACTGGCGATTGCCGACAGCCCGGTTTCCGGCGCGCAGCTCGGTGGCCTGATTGACCTGATCGCCGACGGTACGATCTCGGGCAAGATTGCCAAGGACGTGTTCGACGAGATGTTTGACAGCGGCAAGGACGCCGATGTGATCGTCGAAGAAAAAGGCCTGAAGCAGATCAGCGACAGCGGCGAAATCTCAGCCGTCATTGACCAGATCATTGCTGACAATCCCGAGCAGGCGGACCAGTACCGCAGCGGCAACACCAAGGTCGCGGGCTGGTTCACCGGTCAGGCTATGAAGGCCACCCAGGGCAAGGCCAACCCTCAGATGGTGAATGAGTTGCTTCAGGAAAAGCTGGGCAGTTAGTCGCCGGGCAAAACCATGATCCCCGTCCTCTCCATCGTCCTGCCCGTCTTTGGGTTGATCGGCCTCGGCGTGATCGGCGGGCGTTCAAAGCTGTTTCCGGAAGCTGCTGTCAACGGGCTGAGCAATTTCGTTCTCTATGTGGCCGTGCCGGCGCTGCTGTTTCGCACCATTGTGCGGTCGCGGCCGTTTGATGCGCTGAACTTCGACATCGTCTTTGCCTATTACGGCGCGTCCTTTGTGGTGTTGATCGGCGCGCTGGCGCTCGGGCGTTATGTCTTTGGCCTTGCGGGTGGAGAGCGGGCCTCCTTTGCCATGGGGTCGATGTTTTCCAACACGACGTTGCTAGGCGTGCCGCTGGTCTTTGCGACCTGGGGTGAAGCGGGGCTGGTGCCATTGATGGTTATCATCACTCTGCATTCCCTGCTGTTCGCGACAATTTTCTTTGTGCTGCACGACATGGCGCAGTCCGGTGCCGTCGGCTGGGCAAGTGCCGCGCGGCTGGCCGGGCGTTCGATTGTCACCAACCCGGTGATCATCGCTATCGCGGTTGGGCTGGCCTGGGCGTTTCTGGGGCTCGGACTGCCTGGTTTTGTCAGCAGCATCATCGATATGCTGGGGGACGCGACCATTCCCGCCGCACTGTTTGCGTTGGGTGCGGCGCTTGCCCAGTTCCCGGTGGCGGGCAATGTGCAGCACGCGATGACCATGGCCGCGATCAAGCTGGTGGTGCATCCGCTGCTGGTCTTTGCTGCGGCCCATTGGCTGTTCGATCTGACAACGCTGGAACTTGCGGTTGTGACACTGACGGCCGCGCTGCCGGGCGGGCTGATGGTGTTCCTCGTCGCCCAGTCCTACGGCGTTTATGTGGCGCGTGCGGGCACTTCGCTGGTGCTTTCCACCGCGGGTGGCGTGGTGACATTGTCGGTGCTGATTGCGCTGCTTGCCCGATAGGCATTCCAAAAAATATGGCGACCCGCGTTTGACTCCACGAAGTTGTGACCTGTTTTAGCTTCCATTCGGTACCGTATGGAAGATAGGGTCGTCTCCAGAACGGTGAAACAGGCAACTTCAAGGGGAGTACGACATGATTGGTGTTATTGGAGCAACAGGTATGACGGGCCGTGCGCTCGTTGCGGCATTGAAGGCAAAAGGTTCAGATTTCCGATGTCTTGTGCGGGATACAGCCAAAGCAGCGGACACATTGGGCAGCGATGTTGAGCTTGTGCAGGCCGATCTCGCCGATGCCGCGAGCATCGAAGCGGGCCTGCAGGGTTGTGACAAGCTGTTCCTGCTCTCGGGTCATAGCCCGGTGATGGTTGAGCAGCAGCTCAACGCCGTGAACGCGGCCAAAACCACTGGCGTGAACCACATCGTGAAGCTGTCGGGTGGCAGTTTTATCATCAAGGAAGATACCCCGGCGCTGATCGGCCGCGGTCATTGGCAGATTGAACAGGAGATCCGCGCCAGTGGTCTCGACTGGACGTTCCTGCGCCCGGGTTTCTTCATGCAGAATTTCCTGAACATGGCCGAAGCCATCAAGGGCATGGGCAAGGTGATGATGCCGGTGCCCGCCGATGTAGGTCTGGGCATGATCGATGTGCGTGACACCGCGGATGCGGCGGCCGGTGTGCTGACCAGTGAAGGGCATGCGGGGCAGGTCTATGAGCTGTCCGGTCCGAATGTGACCCCGGCCGAGGCGGTTGCGGCGATCGGTAATGCAATTGGTAAGGAGATCGCTTTTATTCCGGTGCCCATGGAAGGCGCGATCGGGGCGATGAAGGAACGCGGTATGCCGGACTGGCTTGTCGATCATCAGAGTACCCTGATGGGGATCGCAGCTGATGGAAATATGGCGACCTATGGCAATGATCTGATTGAAAAGCTGGCTGGCCACGCGCCGCGCACGCCGGCGGACTTCGCACGCGACAATGCGGGTGCGTTCACCGCGTAGGACGGTCATCTCCAACATCGTCATGCCCGCGCAGGCGGGCATCCATAAACGCCGATGTTCAATCAGGTTGTCGGCTGAGTTTATGGGGCCCTGCTTTCGCGAGGACGACGACCGTGGAACAGGAATGGAGGGCGGGTTTTGAACCCGCCCTTTTTCATTTGGGCGTCTTTTAGGCGGCGCGTACGCTGCCGATTTCGGCGACGATGAAATCAATGAACGCGCGGGTCTTCAAGGCCAGTTCACGCTGTGCCGGATACACCGCATAGACCGAGGCCTCCTGGCGCTCAAATTCGCGTAGCAAGCGGACCAGGCGCCCGGATTCAATGTCCGGTTTCACGACATGGTAAGGGAAGCGGGCAATACCAGCCCCGGCAAGGGCCCCTTCGAAGGCGACCATCAAACTGGTGCTGCGGATCGGGCCATCCACCCGAACTGCATAGCCAGCGCCATCGATGTCGAAGGTCCATTCTGCGATGGTGGGGGCTGCCGTCGCCACGAGGCAATCATGGCTGAGAAGTTCATCCGGGTGGGCGGGCGTGCCATGGTTTTCGATATAGGTCGGACTGGCACACACCGTCATCGGTGTTTCCATGATCTTGCGGGCGATCAGAGTGGAATCCGGCATCACTTCGGCGCCGCGAATAACCACGTCATAACCATTCCCGACCAGGTCGACATAGCTGTCCGATGACGTCACATCGATGCGTACTTCCGGGAAGCGTTCGATAAAGCGCGGCAGCAGGGGGGCAATGAACATCTGACCGAACATCACCGGCATGGCCAGGCGCAGCAATCCGCGTGGCGCAGCGGTGACAGAATTTACCGATTCCGCGCCTTCTTCCAGGGTCGCGAGCGCAGACGCCACGCTGGCGTGGTAGGAGGTCCCGGCTTCGGTAAATGCGAGCTGGCGCGTTGTGCGGGCGATCAGGCGGGCACCCAGCCGGGTCTCGAGCTCCGAGATCGCCTTGCTCACGGCTGAAGGGGAGACATTCAGGCGTTCTGCGGCGGCACGGAAGCTACCGGTTTCCGCAACGGCGTTGAACATTTCCAGCGAACGCGTGGACGGGTGAGACATGTTGGTGAAATTATCTCACGAATTTTATGATCGCAATCGAATTGATGAATATAACAGATTGATAGATGTTCGCTTCAGGGAAGGGGTTTGGCCATGACCGAAGAACTCGCCACGCCTCGGGCGTTGAACCATATCGGCATCACGGTGCCCGATATTCATGCCGCCATCGACTGGTACGGCAAGGTGTTCGGGTTTCGCAGGATCATGGGGCCGCGACGGCTTGAGCCAAAATTGTCGGATACAGCAGAGTCCGGACATATTCTCGGACCCCGGTTTCGCAAGGCGCTGCAGGCGCATCTGATCACCGGCAATGGAATAGGTCTGGAGCTGTTTCAGTTCCTCGAACCTGAGGTGGAAACGCCGGACGACAATTTGGAGTACTGGAAAACAGGAGTCTGGCATCTCTGCTTCACCGACCCCGATATCGAAGGTCTCGTTGCGCGCATTGTTGCCGAAGGTGGCAAGCAGCGCACCGATGTCTGGGCATTTATTCCTGGCACGGATCGAAAGCTTTGCTACTGCGAAGACCCGTTTGGCAACGTGATCGAGATTTTTTCCCATTCCTACGAACAAACCTTCGCCAACTGGCCCGATGAAGGCCGTGACGCGGAGTGATCTGAAATTCCTGAAACCAAGGAGACTTTGATGTCTGAAGAGATACAAAAAACTGAAACCATGGCCGAGGATGGCAAGGTGAAAACCTTCAATGTGGTCTTCAATGTTGAGGGCAAGGCCGTTGGCAAGATGCGCAATGAGATCAAGGGCCAGATGGTCAGCCCGGTGGTTGATGAAGCCTTTGAGATGGCCACCGATGAAGGTGCTGCCCATGGCGGGGACATGACGGCGCCGCCGCCGCTGGCCTATTTCTGCACCGGGTTTGTGGCCTGCCTGATGACCCAGATCCGCGCTTTCTCCCGCCGCATGCGGGTGCCGATTGGCGAGCTCACCGTGAAGGCCCATATCGAATGGGAAGCCCGGGTGGAGGGGCGTGATCCCTATACCAGTCGTCCCGTCGCGTTTCGTCTGGATGTGGATTTCGATTCTGATGCGTCGTTCGAAGATCAGAAACGTCTGCTCGATGCGGCTCGGAAAGGCTGCTTCGTCGAGGCGACTCTGGCCAATCCAATCCCGGTGAACCATCGCCTGATGATCGATGGCGACTTCAAGGACGCTGATTGACCTTGCCGCGATTGGCGTCAGGTCTCGGACTTGCGCTAGGATTTTGACAATCTGACCCCCCGCAAGACAGGCGGGCGGCAGAGCCATGGGAGAAGACGATGTTGAATGCGGCGGTGATCGGACTGGGATGGTGGGGCAAGCAGATCGTGACCTGCCTGTCGGACAGCGACAGGATTGCCGTGCGGCGCGGGGTTGATGTGAACCTTGATGAGGCGCGCGCGTTCGCCGCGGTTCAGGGGTTTGATGTCGGCGATAGCTATGAAGACGTGCTGGCCGATGACGATATCGATGCTGTCATTCTCGTGACCCCTCATGCGCTTCACGAAGAGCAGGTTCTGGCCGCTGCTGCGGCCGGTAAGCAGATCTTTTGCGAGAAGCCCTTTGCGCTGTCATCTGATGCGGCCAAACGTATGCTTCTGGCCTGCGACGATGCGGGGTTGAAGGCGGTCGGGATTGGTCATGAGCGTCGGTTCGAGCCCGCGCTCGAAGCCATGAAGACTCATCTGGACGGCGGCGATTTCGGGACCCTCATTCATATTGAGTGCAACTGGTCCCACAACAACTTCACCAAGGCTGCGACCTCGGCATCAACCTGGCGCAAAGATGCCAGGCAGGCACCTCTGGGAACCCTGACCGCGCTGGGCGTGCACATCACCGACTATTTCCAGTCGCTGGCCGGACCTGTGTCCCGATTGCGGGCTGTGGCCAACAGCCGGTCGGATCTGTTCCCGGGCAATGATGTCGTCACCGTGCAATTCACCTTTGAGTCCGGGGTGACCGGGTTCATGTGCAATATCGCGACGACGCCGTTCCACAGCGCCATCAAGGTGTTTGGAGATAAGGGTTGGGGCGAAGCGCGGGAGAATTCGAATGTGGACATCCCCGAGCCCGCAACGCTGACCACACGCTGGCTGGACGAAGAACTGACCACCCAGACGTTTGCATCCCAGAACGTGGTGAAAGCCAATCTGGAGCAATGGGCCGACGCGGCGGAAGGCAATGGCGGTTACCGGTTCACACCGGACCACCTGCTCCACAATGTGGAAATTTTGCAGGCGATTGTGGCCTCTGCGGAGACGGGTGAAGAGGTCGAAGTCAGGTAACGCCAATCGACAAGCATTCCCGAGACAGTCAGAATAGGTGACGCGTCGCACCGGCAGGAGTTCCGTGCCGACAGGGAGGAAATTCAGATGATCCGTGCCTATTCATGGCCCACACCCAACGGCCACAAGGTTCACATCATGCTGCATGAGTGCGAACTCGCGCATGAGGTGATCCCGGTCAATATCGGGGACGGTCAGCAATTTGAGCCGGACTTTCTTGCGATCAGCCCGAACAACCGCATTCCCGCCATCGTCGATACGGATGGGCCGGACGGCAAAGAAATCTCGATCTTCGAGACCGGCGCGATCCTGTATTATCTGGCCCAGAAGACCGGCAAGTTCATGCCGGACGCAGCCATGGATCCAGCCGGTCATTACGCCACGATGGAATGGCTGATGTGGCAGATGGGCGGGATTGGACCGATGATGGGGCAGGCCAATCACTTCCGTCGCTATGCGCCCGACCGGATTGAATATGCCACTGAGCGGTATGCGAATGAGACCAGGCGTCTGTTCGGGGTGGCAGATACACGACTGGGCAAGACCCGCTATCTGGCAGGAGATAACTACACGATTGCCGACATTGCCGCCTTTCCGTGGATGCGAAACTGGAAGGGCCAGGAAGTGCCGCTGGATGACTATCCCAACACCAGGCGCTGGCTCGAAGAGGTCGGCGCACGTCCGGCCGTGAAGAGCGGGCTGGAGGTGCTGATCGAGCATCGCAGTTCGGGCCCGCCAAAGGGCAAGGCCTGGGATGTCATGTTCGGCAAGGAACAGTTCAAGCGGCGCTAGACCAGATGTCTTTGATGAAAGCTTTAGACCCCAGCCCGCGGCTGACGATCCGTGCGCCCTATGTGACGGTCGCGCTGGTGGTCGCGCATGTCGCCATTTTCGTATTGGTGCTGGCAATGGGTGAAGCCGCATCGCGGGATATCGTGCATGGGTTTTCGGCCATCCCGGCGCGGTTGTTCGAGGAACACGCCTTGCCCGATGGGTTGCGCACGGTCGCACCTCTGCTGTCTCTGATTACCTATCAGTTTCTGCATGAGGGCTGGGCGCCTTTGGTCCTCAACATGTTGTTTCTCTGGCATTTCGGGGATTTGATCGAGGATGCCCTGGGGCACAGCCGGTACTTTTTGATGGTGTTGGTGTGCGGGGCGATGGGCGGGCTGCTGTATGGCCTTGTGGACACGACCGATCTCTCACCGCTGATCGGTGCCAGCGGCGCGGTCTCCGGTGTTCTGGGCGCTTATCTGATGTTGTATCCCCGGGCGCGTGTGCCGGGGCGCATCCTCGGGGCGGTGCCGCTACCAGCTTTCATCCTGATCGGCGGATACGTGGTTCTGAACCTGATCTGGGTCGGGGGCCTGTCGTCGGCGGCTTTGGATACAGCGCTCTGGGTACCGCTTGGTGGTGCGGTCACCGGTGCGTTCATGATCTTCTACCTGCGAAATCCGCGCATTGGTCTCTGGCATCGAACGCCTCGATGATAGCGTTCGAGACCTAGAGGCCAGCAACGATCATGACGTTCGATTTCGACGCAGACTGACGGATTTTGATCAGCGGCGCGTAGCATTCGCTGCCGTGAAATCCATAGGCCTGTGCGGTATCGGAAAAGGCAACAATCACCAGCCGGTCCAGATCCATGCCGCCTTCCACGGAACGTGTACGTCCGCCGCGTGCCAGATAGGTGCCGTTGAACGGTGCCAGCGCGCCCGGCGCCTGCGCGGCATAGGGCGCATATTTATCGGCATCGGTCATGTGGATTTCAGCGAGAAGATACCCTTGTTGACCGTCCGCATTGCCGCCGCCCTCGGGTCCTTCGACAAGCCAGATATGGGATGTGGTTGTGGCGTGGCGGATGGCCGCGATCGGCGCATAGTCGGGGTCATCGACAAAGGCGTTGGCACTGTCCCAATCCGGGAAC
Source organism: Alphaproteobacteria bacterium (assembly GCA_018666195.1). Classification (GTDB taxonomy): domain Bacteria; phylum Pseudomonadota; class Alphaproteobacteria; order UBA6615; family UBA6615; genus JABJAG01. The sequence continues at coordinate 1,873 of JABJAG010000167.1, read as the reverse complement.
TCCAGAACCACGGCGCGACCAGCAGGCCAGGTGCCTTCCACAACGTCTCGCTCTCCACCCCGTACGATGTAGCGGCCGCCGTGCTTCTCAATCAGCGGGGGGGCGAGGGTTTTATAGGTTTCGTATTTTTCGCCATCGTGAACGTCGATTGCGGCAATCATGTATGTGGTCATGGTGGCACCGAATGTGAGGCTTGGAATGAGAGACGATATGCTATGCACTGGGCCTCGAAATTGCATCCCCGGAAAACCCGCTGTAGAACCCGGCATCATGGCACGTGACATAGACAAGTCTCTCAAACCCGCCACACTTTCGGCACAGGCCCTTGGCTGGCTCGATCCTTCGACCCGGGCCGTAGCGCCACCGATTCATCCGTCGACGAATTACGCGCGGGACGAGAATTACGCGAAATTCGAAAATCGCGCATACACCCGTGACGAAAACCCAACCTATGAGCAGCTCGAAGCGCTGTTGGCTGCGCTGGAAAACGGTGCTGCAGCAATGACGTTCGGGTCCGGCATGGCGGCAGCGACAACGGTCATGATGTCACTGTCGCCCGGGGACCACGTGGTGGCGCCAACCATTATGTATTTCGGATTGCGGAACTGGCTGGTGAATGTCGGCCGTCGCTGGGGCCTGGAGGTGGACTTTGTGCCGCCCGGGGACATGGTCGCGCTGGCGAATACGGTGCAGAAGGACAAAACCAAGCTGGTCTGGATCGAGACTCCGTCCAACCCGACCTGGGAGATGACCGATATCGCTGAATCCGCGCAAATCGCACACGACGCCGGCGCAATTCTCGGTGTGGATTCAACGGTGGCGACGCCGGTGCTGACCAACCCCATCAGCCTCGGTGCTGACATCGTCATGCATTCGGGCACCAAATATCTCAACGGACATGGGGATGTGCTGGCCGGCGCGCTGGTCACGGCTCGGGAAGACGAATTGTGGGCCCGGATGAATTATCTGCGGTTTGAGAATGGGGGTATGCTGGGTGCGTTCGAGGCCTGGCTGCTGCTGCGTGGCATGCGGACGCTTCATTTGCGTGTGGAGCGGGCCAGTCAATCCGCCTTGCGGATCGCGGAGCATTTTGAAAATCATCCGCAGATAGCTGAAGTTCTCTACCCCGGATTGCCGACCCATGCAGGATACGACATTGCCTTGCGCCAGATGAATGGCGGATTCGGAGGCATGTTATCGTTGCGTGTGAAGGGCGGTGCGGAATCCGCGTTGGAAATCGCCAAGGCGCTCAGGTTGTTTGTTTCGGCCACTTCGCTGGGTGGTGTGGAAAGCCTCGTGGAGCATCGCGCCACGGTGGAAGGGCCCGACAGCCCGGTGCCCGTCGATCTGTTGCGGCTTTCGGTCGGCGTCGAAGACGCCGGTGATCTGATCGCCGATATCGAGCGTGCGCTCGCCGCGTCGGTCTGAGCGACGCAGTCAGCTTTCAAATCAGAACGCGCAACTACGCTGTGGCGCGCTGTGCCCCGGCATCCGGGAATGCAACAACTGTCGAATTGGCGCGCTCGGGTAAAATCGTGCCGAGCTCGCGACGGGCATGCTCGAGAGCAGCCAGTTCCTTGGCGTCATCGCGATCAATTACCTGAAGGCAGGAGAGTTTGATTTCGACGAGATCGATCAGTGTTTCAACGGAGCGTTTTGTAAGACTTGCCATAATCCAGTTCCTTTCTGGGGTGGGACTACAGCGCCTAGAATAGGAAGCATTTTGTGTAAATTTGGTTAAAGTCTGGGCGGTCTCCAACCATGTTTTGTTAACCATTCCGCAAGGCTCCCGAACTAGGTTCAGAGAACTGGCCACTGATGCGGAAACACAGATGTGGCAACAAGGGGAGCGCCGAAATGGCCCACACCGCAG
>JABJAG010000021.1 GCA_018666195.1 Alphaproteobacteria bacterium | reverse complement strand
GCGCATGATTTCAATAACCTGCTGACCGCCATGATCGGTTTCTGTGACCTGCTGTTGCTGCGTCACAGCCCGGGGGATCAGTCTTTTGGCGATATCATGCAGATCAAGCAGAACGCCAATCGTGCGGCCGGGCTCGTACGTCAGTTGCTGGCCTTTTCGCGCCAGCAGACATTGCAGCCCCGCGTCCTGTCCATGACTGATGTGCTTGGTGATCTCTCTAATCTGCTGCGCCGGCTGATAGGTGCAAATATCAACCTGAATATGATTCATGGGCGCGATCTGGGGCTGGTGCGAGCGGATCAGGGGCAGGTGGAGCAGGTGATCATCAATCTGGCCGTGAATGCTCGTGATGCGATGGCTGAAGGAGGTGAACTCACCATTGAGACACGCAATGAAACTCTTTTGTCCGATCTGCGACGGGGGGGCGAACCGGTGCCATCCGGTGATTATGTGATTGTGAAAGTCTCTGATTCCGGCGTGGGCATTCCCAAGGAAAACCTTGAGCATATCTTCGAGCCGTTTTTCACCACCAAGGAAGTGGGCGCTGGCACAGGCCTGGGCCTTTCAACTGTTTATGGCATCGTCAAGCAGACCGGCGGCTATGTGCTGGTGGATTCCGCACCGGGTGAGGCACGGCGTTCACCATCATGTTGCCATCCCATGCGGCTGCCTCCGAAGCGATGAAAACTGCCGATACGCCGGACACTCCGGAAGCCTCCGAAACCACGGGTGCCGGGACGGTGCTGGTGGTTGAGGATGAAGATGCCGTGCGTTTGTTCTCGGCCCGTGCGCTGCGTGCCAAAGGCTACAATGTGCTCGAAGCGCGGACCGGCGAAGCGGCCATGGAACTCATGAGCGTGGTCGAAGAGCCGATTGATCTTTTGATTACAGATGCCGTCATGCCAGAAATGGATGGGCCGACATTGATCAAGAACGTGCGGGATACCAATCCTGAAATGCCGGTGATCTGTATTTCTGGCTACGCTGAAGAAACCTTCCGAAAACGTCTCGGGGAAGATCAGGACATTCATTTCCTGCCGAAACCGTTTTCGCTTGCCCAGCTTGCCGGCAAGGTGAAGGAAGTTCTGGACCGAGCGCGGGCCTGACGTTCGTCAATCCGATTGAGCGAAGTTTCGCTGCGACTCCGCGCGATGCAGTAATCCGGTATTGCTCTGAACATTTGTTGCAAAAAGGCCTGCGAAGCTCATGATTGCGGCGTTTTCAGAATGAGAACAAAAAAAGAACTTTACAGTAAGAACAAAACCAGTACATTGATGCTCTAACGGGTGGTAAAGCCTTATCGGCAGCCGCAGCAACTATTTGCAGAATGGGAGCAGACAATGGGTAATGCGCAGCTTCGCGTCGTTGAGGACCAGATGAACACCGAAGACCGGAATAAGGCGCTGGAAGCCGCGCTCGGCCAGATCGAACGATCTTATGGCAAGGGCTCGATCATGCGCCTTGGCGACGACAATGCCGTCGAGATCGAATCGATTTCCACAGGTTCCCTTGGGCTTGATATTGCACTTGGAATTGGCGGTGTGCCACGCGGTCGTGTGGTGGAGATTTATGGCCCGGAAAGTTCCGGCAAGACCACATTGGCGTTGCACATTACAGCTGAGGCGCAAAAAGCTGGTGGCACCTGCGCCTTTATTGATGCTGAGCATGCCCTTGATCCCACCTACGCCCGCAAGCTTGGCGTGAACCTTGATGACTTGCTGATTTCCCAGCCAGATACGGGTGAGCAAGCGCTTGAGATTACGGACACGCTGGTCCGCTCCGGCGCGCTGGATGTCCTGGTGGTCGATAGTGTCGCCGCGCTGGTGCCTCGGTCAGAACTCGAAGGGGAAATGGGCGATTCTCTTCCCGGACTGCATGCGCGCCTGATGAGCCAGGCTCTGCGCAAGCTTACGGGGTCCATTTCCAAATCCAAGACAACGGTCATTTTTATCAACCAGATCCGCCACAAGATTGGCGTGATGTTTGGCAGTCCGGAAACCACGACCGGTGGCAACGCGCTTAAATTCTATGCGTCTGTCCGGCTCGATATTCGTCGTATCGGTGCGATCAAGGATCGCGATGAAGTCGTTGGCAACCAGACCCGCGTCAAGGTTGTGAAGAACAAGCTGGCCCCGCCGTTCAAGGTCATTGAATTCGACATCATGTATGGCGAAGGCGTGTCGAAGATGGGTGAAATTCTCGATCTTGGTGTTCAGGCCGGGATCGTCGACAAGTCCGGTGCCTGGTTCTCCTATGGCAGCGAACGTATTGGTCAGGGCCGTGAAAACGCGAAGACGTTTTTCAGGGAAAACCCCGACATGACCATGGAAATCGAACAGAAGATTCGTGAAAATGCCGGTCTGATTGCCGAAGCAATGCTGGTCAAGCCGGATGCAAGATCTGACGACGATGATGCGCCATCGGCTGCCGAAGGCGATTGATACGCCTGTCACGAAGCTGCAGGTTCAGAACGCAAGGCCCCTTTCCGATCTGGAAAGGGGTCTTTTTCGTATCCTTGTATGAAAGCCGGGCATTGCGGACAGGCCGCGCGGCCTCGACAGACAATCAGACGCACGGTACAAACGCCTCCGGCTTTTGCCTTGTTTTGCCCGGCGTTTTGGGGCGCAAATCGATTTTACCGGCCAGGCTGATATGGCGACGACAAACGATATCCGAAGCACGTTTCTCGACTTCTTTGCTCAGGATGAGCATGAGGTTATCGAGTCCTCACCGTTGGTGCCGCGCAACGACCCGACTTTGATGTTTACGAATGCCGGGATGGTGCAGTTCAAGAACGTGTTCACGGGTGCAGAGACACGCTCCTACAACCGGGCCACCACGTCCCAGAAATGTGTGCGCGCTGGGGGCAAGCATAACGATCTGGAGAATGTCGGACGAACCGCACGCCACCACACATTCTTCGAGATGCTGGGGAACTTCTCCTTCGGCGACTATTTCAAGGAACACGCTATCGAGATGGCGTGGAACCTGATGACCAAAGAATACGGCCTGGCAGCCGAGAAGCTGCTGGTCACTGTCTATGCTGATGATGACGAGGCTTTTGACCTCTGGGGAAAGATCGCGGGGTTGCCTGATGATCGGATCATCCGCATTGCCACCCATGATAACTTCTGGGCAATGGGTGACACGGGGCCCTGTGGCCCGTGTTCAGAGATTTTCTACGATCACGGCGAGCATATACCCGGTGGACCTCCCGGAAGCCCTGATGAGGATGGCGACAGGTTTATCGAAATCTGGAACCTGGTGTTCATGCAGTATGAGCAGGTTACGACCGATCAGCGCGAAAATTTGCCCAAACCGTCCATTGATACGGGGATGGGGCTGGAGCGTTTGGCCGCGGTTCTGCAGGGCAAGCATGACAATTACGATATTGACCTGATGCGCGGCCTGATCGAGGCATCCGCGCATGCCTCGAACACTGACCCTGATGGTTCGGGCGCAATCAGCCATAGGGTGATCGCCGATCATTTGCGCGCCTGTTCTTTCCTGATGGCTGACGGTGTCCTCCCGTCCAATGAGGGACGCGGTTATGTGCTGCGCCGGATCATGCGTCGCGCCATGCGTCACGCACATCTGCTGGGTTGTCAGGACCCATTGATGTTCAAGCTTGTGCCCTCGCTGGTGACGGCGATGGGAGCTGCATTCCCCGAACTCGGGCGCGCCGAGGCGTTGTTGGCAGAGACCTTCCGACTGGAGGAAGAGCGCTTCAAGGTCACTCTGGATCGCGGTTTGAAACTGTTGGAAGAAGAGACCGATCAGCTCGGGGTCGGACAGGCCCTGCCGGGTGATATCGCGTTCCGGCTCTATGACACGTTTGGATTTCCACTCGATCTTACCGAAGACATTCTCAAGGGGCAGGGGCGTTCGGTCGACAATGCCGCGTTTGATGCCGCGATGGATGAACAACGCGCTGCGGCACGTAAGGCCTGGTCCGGGTCAGGTGAAGCTGCGACCGAAGAGGTCTGGTTTGATATTCGTGACCAGAATGGTGCAACGGAGTTCCTCGGCTATGACACGGAAACAGCGGAAGGTCAGGTCGTGGCTATTGTTGTGGACGGCAAGCCGGTGGACACGGCGCCTGTGGGTGTTGAAGCTTCCGTGGTGGTCAATCAGACGCCGTTCTATGGCGAGTCTGGTGGTCAGATGGGTGACGCTGGCGAAATGCGTGTCGTCGATGGCGCGCGGGTCGAAGTGGTCGACACCGAGAAACATCTGGGAGCCTTGCATGTGCATCGCGGCACGATCCACGAGGCCACGCTTGCCGTTGGTGATGTGGTTGAACTGCATGTTGACCATGCGCGTCGAAACCGTTTGCGGGCCAACCATTCGGCGACACATCTGCTGCATGCAGCGCTGCGGCATGAACTGGGTGACCACGTGACCCAGAAGGGCTCTCTTGTGGCCCCTGATCGTCTGCGGTTCGACATCTCCCATCAGAAACCACTGGACGCCGCTGAAATTGCTGCCGTCGAAGCGATGGTGAATGCCCGGGTGGTGGTGAATGAATCTGTCGACACCCATTTGATGTCGCCTGAGGAGGCGATCGAGGCCGGGGCCATGGCGCTGTTTGGTGAAAAATACGGCGATGAAGTGCGCGTCGTGTCCATGGGTGGGGCCGCTGATGAAAATCAGGCGCACGGCCCGGCCTATTCGGTTGAGTTGTGCGGTGGCACCCATGTGCATCGGACCGGTGATATCGGGCTGTTCAAGATTGTCCATGAAAGCGCCGTTTCGGCGGGTGTGCGCCGGATCGAGGCGCTGACCGGGCCGGATGCCCGGGCGCATCTTGAATCCCGCGATCAGCTATTGCTCGATACCGCTGAAGCACTGAAGTCGACGCCTGAAGCTGTGCCGGCACGGGTTGCGCAATTGCTGGATGAGCGTCGCAAGCTGGAGCGCGAACTGACGGACATGCGCCGCAAGCTGGCTGCTGGTGGCGGCGGTGGCTCTTCTGCGGCGGATGAGAGCAAGGATATTGGTGGCGTAAAATTTACTGCTCGCGCATTGGCGGATGTGCCACCGCGCGAACTCAAAAGTCTTGTCGACGAACTCAAGAATCAGATCGGGTCCGGCATCGTGGCTGTGGCCGATGCCTATGACGGCAAGGGATCGATTGTTGTTGGTGTGACGCCGGATCTCGTCAGCACGATCAGTGCCGTTGATCTCGTGCGCATAGGTGTTGCCGAGATGGGTGGCAAAGGCGGCGGCGGCCGGCCT
>JABJAG010000166.1 GCA_018666195.1 Alphaproteobacteria bacterium | reverse complement strand
GCCGAAACCTCGTTGATGATCTTCGGGCCCGAACACGGCTCGGTTTCGGCGCTTGTTTCCAGCACGGCAAGATCGGAAGCAACCTCGTCGAGCAGCTCGCCCAGGCGAAACCGCGAGCGTGTGAGCTCCGGGCCTTCATCGCGGGCATAGTTGAGCGTCTGGGTACACAGGCTGATGGCCCGGTCGATGGCCTGAATGAGCGGCGCGGCAACTCGTTTGACCTCGGGATTGTCGACGCCGGACAGCCGGTCCGACAGCAAAACAGCTGTCGACAGAATTCCGCGCAGATCATGATTGATCTTGCTGACAGCCGATCCCAGTGCCGCCAGATGTTCCTGCTGGCGCAGCGCCCCGCGCAAATCTGTCTGCATCTCAGCGAGCACGGACTGGGCCACCCCGATTTCATCACTGCGATGGGTTCCGCTCACGCCACGGGAGAGGTCCTTCGGGTCCTGGGAGAAGCGCGTGATGTCCTCGGTGATGCGGCGCATCGGACGCACCATCAGCCATTGCAGCGAGAGATACAGAAGCGTGCCGGTGATCAGGGAGATCACGATCGATAGCAGCAGAATGTTGCGCGAATGGGTGATCATGTCGCGGCGCAACTGCGCTTCGTTCAGGATCACCTCGACCTCCAGATCCGTGTCCTGCTCGGTACCACTGATCAGGCGCAATGTGGGATCACCCGAACGCCGCATGGTCGCAAATGCCGCCGCGATATCTGCCATCAGGTTTCCATCACGAAGATCGACCGTCACATCGACCGACGGCGGTGGCGCGGCACGCAGGAGCAACCGCCGATCCGCACGAATGAGCACAACCGCATAGGCCTGCGCGCGCTCGAGCAACTGAGCCTTCAGATCCTCGCTGATCAGTTCGGCCGGGGCCGCCTCCAGCGCCAGCACAGCCAGATGGGCGGAGTCCGCCTGATCGGTCAGCCAGTTGATGCGGAAGTTTGCGATGGAGGGCGCATAGATCAGCACTTCCGCCAGCATGACGAAGGCAATCGTCAGGACCAGCAGCCGGGCCGAAAGCGAACGGGCAAACGGCGGCAGGGAGAATTTGCGCGACCGGATCATTTCGCGCGCATCCTTAGCAGAAATACCGGCCGACAGTGAGTCAGGACCTCGCGTCTAACCGAGCTTCGCCAGCAGCCGGACCACCTTGCGGGTGCGTGCCGAAAACAGGGACGGCGTGTAATAGGCCCCGGCGGCGCGTTTGTTGGCCTCTCCCAGGGTCGGATAGGGTGCAATGATCTGGGCCATGGCGCCGATCTTCATCTTCTGGGAAATCGCCAGAATCCAGGGCTGAATCAACTCTCCGGCCTGCGCCCCCACTATACCCGCTCCCAGTATGCGTCCCTTGGGGCCCACAACGGCCTTCACGAAGCCCTCCGTGCGCCGCTCTGTGCGCGCACGATCATTCTCCTCAAACGCAGCCGTCACCACCCGCACCGCGTCCCCATGGACTTCACGGGCCGCAGCTTCGGACATCCCCACATTCGCCAGCTCAGGGTCCGTGTAGGTTACCCAGGGCACTGCGTCGTAGTTCAGCTTGGCTGGCAGGCGAAACAGAATGTTTCGAATGACCACCCCGGCGTGATATCCGGCGATATGGGTGAACTGGTATTTGCCCGCGACATCGCCCACCGCGAACACATGTTTGTTCGTCGTGCGCAGACGTGCATCAACTTCGATACCGCGCCGGTCATGGACGACCCCCGCCGCATCCAGATCCAGGCTGGACAGGTTGGGCGACCGGCCGGCAGCGACCAGAATATGACTGCCCGTCACCTCGAACTCCCGATCCTCATAAGCACAGGAGACAGTGATTCCGCTGTCATCGGATTTCACGCCAACGACCTTCGCCCCTTCGTGAATCTCGATGCCCTCGCCCTCAAGTCGGGCGCGGACCACCGCGACCAGGTCCCGGTCATCAGGACCCATGATCTGCATCGCCTCAAGAACGGTCACCTTCGCACCAAGCTGGCGATGTGCCTGGGCCATTTCCAGCCCGATCGGCCCGCCGCCAACAACAATCAGATGCGCGGGACGTTCGCGCAGCCCGAAGATGGTTTCGTTGGTCAGGAACGGCACGTCGGCCAGTCCCGGGATCGGCGGCACGGCTGGCGATGATCCGGTGGCGACAACGAACCGCCGCGCGCGCACCCGTGTTCCATTCTCGCCAATCACCTCTCGCGGCCCGGCAAAGCGCGCACCTTCCTGAAAGACCTGCACGCCCAGATCTTCAAAGCGCTCCACACTGTCATGCGGCGCAATCCCGCCAATCACGCCCTGCACGTGATCGTTGACGGCCGCGAAATCAACATCAGCCGGTCCACCCGCAACACCAAACTGGGATGTATGGCCGTAATGCGCTGCCGCGTGTCCGGCCGCCAGCAAAGCTTTCGAGGGGACACAGCCATAGTTCAGGCAATCGCCACCCATCTTGCCGCGCTCAAACAG
>JABJAG010000003.1 GCA_018666195.1 Alphaproteobacteria bacterium | reverse complement strand
TCCCAATAGGTCTGGGTCGGAAATTTCGGCGGGTTGTCTGGGGCCGTGCAACTGGGCAGGCATTCGCTTATCGCCTCGAATCCCGGATTGACAAAGCACGCCAGAGAGTAGCGATCGTTGATTTTCGGTGGCACAACTCGGTGCGGGGTGGCGCGGAAGCGTTTGTTTGTCCAACGTTCGAGGAACTGCCCCATATTGACGATCAGGGCATCTTCACGAACCTCAGGCCAGAACCATTGGCCGTCCGTGTCAAGAATTTGGATGCCTTCTTCATCGGCTGGGGGCAGGAAGGTCATGAATCCTGTATCCACATGCGCCTGAAGTCCAAGCTCCCCGTCATCCAGGTCGGGCTTGGGCGGATACTTCGCCATGCGAAAATAGGTGTAGGCGTTCTCAAATTTCGGATCAAAGAACTCTGCATCGAGTTCGAGTGACCGCGCCCAGACCGGGAGGAGCTTCTTCCCCAGGGTGGTGATCGTCGCCATATATTCTTCGGCCGCCGCTCGGAAACCAGGAAGGGTCTCTTCGGCGAGCCAGGGCATCAACCCGTAGAATTGTTTACCGGCAATCACGTCAGGATGGTCTTCGGGATAGTCGGTGGCCAGGACCAGGCATTCCACCGTGTCGGGTTTGCGGCTTTCATGAAACTCGGAATGGGTGGTGATACTCGCGCGGGTGGGAATGTAGCCCTTCTGGTCGCGGGTCACCGGGATCGAGTTTTTGACGTCTTCGGGCAGATCGTGAAACGCCTTGGCGGCTTCGGTCATGCGCTGTGTGACGTCGAGTGAAACGCCATGGTTGATGATGCTCATGAAGCCGACGCCTTCCCAGACATCGCGCCATTCGAGGGCGAGCGCTTCGATCGCAGCCCGGTCTCCGGTCAGTGCCGGACCAACATCGAGAACACGAAGGCTTTTGCGTGGCAGTGCGCGTGATTGGCGTCCGAATTCTGTTTCAATGGCAAGTGACATCAACCCAGTCTCTCGTGGTGAAGCCGCACTATAGGGCGAATATTGGTGCCCGCACCAGAACCCGGGAGGGCTAAGCGGTACCGAATATTATGGGTCCGACATATCTTATGAAACTCGCGACGAGAAACATCACATAGAAGGGAGAAAACAGACCGATCACGGTGGGTTCCAATATGCGGCGAAATCGGGATTTGGGACGGCTCAGGTCATCTGTATCGAATGCGCAGCGGAGTACCGGAAATGTCATCATAACAAGGATGAACAATCCGATGTGCAACATCACAATGCGCATCGAAACGATGAATGCGGGCGGATCGATTTCCCAGAAGGCGATTAGCATCGCACCGATCGCGAAAATCCAGAATCCGATGGCGTAGGCGATCAGGGCTGCGCGATAGCCCTTTTTACCCAGATAGAGTGCCAGGAGGAATGCACGCAATATGCGCAATCGTACGATAAGCGAAGGCTTAGGCTGTGACGTCATTCTCTCCGCTAACCTTTAGCTTCCCGTAATGGGTGTAGGAGTTCTTCATGTACCAATCGAAATACTCCCAATAGGTCATGGGGTCGTACTTGGCTGGATTGTCAGGTCCGACACAGGTCGGCAGAGCTGCGCCAGGAGTGTCGAATCCGGGATTGACGAAACAAGCGAAGGAATATCGGTCGTTTTCCGTTGGCGGAATGACCCTATGCGGGGTCGCGCGGAAACGATTGTTAGTCCAGCGCTCGAAGAAGTAGCCCATATTCACCATTACCGCATCGTCGGGCAGATCTGGCCAGAACCACACATCATCCTCACCAAGAATCTGGATGCCTTCTTCATTTGCTGGAGGCAAAAACGTGTTGAAACCGGTATCGCAATGGGCGTTTGAGCCAAGCTCACCATCTTCTAGGTCGCTCTTGGGGGCGTATTTGGCAACCCGAAAATACGTGTAGCTCTGTTCGAAGAACGGATTAAAGAAGTTCGCGTCCAACTCAAGCGAGCGCGCCCAGACAGGCAGCAGGGATTTGCCGAGATCTGTGATCCGCGCCATGTAGTTTTGGGCCGTATCCTTGAAACCCGGCAGCACGTCTTCAGTTAGCCAGGGTGTTTGCCCATAAAAGCGCTTACCAGCTGCCACGTTCGGGTTGTCGTCAGGATAGTCTGTTGCCAGCACCAGGCATTCGACCGTGTTCAGCTTCTTGGAGTTGTGGAACTTGGAATGGGTCGTTAGCCCGCCACGTGAGGGGACATAACCCTTCTGATCGTGGGTGACCTTCACTGTGAGTTTGGTTTCGAGGGGCAGGCTGTGAAAACGCGCAGCGGCATCGTGCATGCCCTGGATCAATTCTGGCTCAAGGCCGTGATTGACGATGCAAAGAAACCCCAAACTTTCCCAGACGTCACGCCATTGGCTGGCTACCTGCTCGACAGCACTGGCATCACCCATGCGGGCCTTGCCGACGTCGATGACAGGCAGAGCCCGGCGCGGAACATCGCGGACAGATTTGGCGAATTCGGATTCAACGGCGAGCGACATGGCGTTCTCCTCAAGTGCAGGAGGACTATAGCGTCAGGCGCTCAACTCGCACCATACCGGCGTGTGATCGGAAGCCTTCTGTTTGCCACGCGGACCCGGGTCGATCTCGCAGGCACTCAGTTTGTCGGTTGCCTGCGGGGACAGGAGGAAATGATCGATGCGGATGCCATTGTCTTTCTGCCAGGCGCCAGCCTGATAATCCCAGAACGAATAAACGTTCTGTTCTGTGTGCAATGACCGCCACGCTTCGGTGTAACCAAGATTGAGCAGGGTTCGGAATTTGGCTCGTGTTTGCGGCAGGAACAATGCGTCACCGGCCCATGCGGCAGGGTCGTAGCAATCCCCATCGGCTTGAATCACGTTGTAATCGCCCCCCAGAACAACAGGTTCCTCTGACGTCAAAAGTTCCGCGGCGCGATTGGCCAGATGATCCATCCAGCGCAGCTTGTAATCGTACTTATCACCCGGCGTCGGGTTGCCATTGGGAAGATAAATCGAGGCAACACGCACGCCGTCATTGCCGCCGGCATCGATCCACGCTTCGATATAACGCGCCTGTTCATCGTCTTCATTGCCGGGCAGGCCGGTCATGACATCTTCGAGTGGATGTTTGGAAAGAATGGCGACGCCGTTGTAGCTTTTCTGGCCGTGCACCGCGCAATTGTAGCCGCGATCTTCGATCTCCATGGCCGGGAACGTCTCGTCAACGGTTTTGATTTCCTGCAACAAAGCCACATCAGGTTGTGCCTCATCGAGCCATTCCAGAAGGTTGGGCAAGCGCGCCTTGATCGAGTTCACGTTCCAGGTGGCAATCTTCATTATGATAAAATAATCCTATAAAACAACAGCTTGATGAACTGAAAAATTCATAGCTACACTCTAAGCTACACTAAAAGAGTCCGTTGCTACCAACTGGACGTTCCTGAACAGTTGTATAGCCTCCTCAGTCTGAAAAACTCTAATCAGAAGT
>JABJAG010000165.1 GCA_018666195.1 Alphaproteobacteria bacterium | reverse complement strand
TTCCAGATGCTCAGCCACGGCATTATCTCAGCAGCACTCTTCCTGTGTGTCGGCGTTGTTTATGATCGGGAACACAGTCGCGAGATTGCGCATTATGGCGGGCTGGTCGAACGCATGCCGCGTTATGCCTTTGTCTTTATGATCTTCATGCTCGGATCGGTGGGACTACCTGGAACCGGTGGGTTTGTTGGCGAATTCCTGATTTTGGTTGGTGCGTTCCAGGACAACACCTGGGTGGCAGCGTTGGCGTCGACCGGTGTTATTTTGGGTGCTGCTTATATGCTGTACCTGTATCGGCGAGTCATTTTTGGCAAGCTGGACAAGGAACATCTCAAGCAGATCCTGGATTTGGAACCGCGCGAGATTGCAATCTTTACGCCGCTGGTGATCCTGGTTTTTTGGATGGGGATCTGGCCCGATCCATTCCTGAGCGTGTTTGACGCCACTGTTTCGAACCTGCTGCAGAACTATCAGTCCGCGCTCGCTGTTGCCGAGCCGTTGAACTTGGCCGGACGATAGGTCAGGGAGCGAATATGAACATCACTGCAGATCTTGCCGTCATCCGGCCCGAGCTTTTCGTCGCAGTCGCTGCGATGGTGATGCTGATGTTTGGGGCGTTCCGTAATGAGAATTCCGCAAGGTTCGTATCCTGGCTTGGCGTTGGTGTGTTCGTGGTTGCTGGTGTTCTGGTGTTCGCCGGCCCATCAGAAACGGCAATGGCGTTCGGAAACCAGTTCATCGTCGATGACTTTGCTTCGTTTGCGAAGATATTGCTAATCTCTGGTGCCGCGCTGTCCCTGATTTTGGCCGTGCCGTATAACCTGCGTGAGGGAATTGACCAGTTCGAATACCCGATCCTGATCGTTTTCGCCGTTCTCGGTATGATGATGATGGTCTCGGCGAATGATCTGATCTCGCTCTATCTCGGCATCGAATTGCAAAGTCTTGCCCTGTATGTGGTCGCGGCGATCCGACGGGATACCCTGCGCTCGTCAGAGGCTGGCCTGAAGTACTTTGTACTTGGAGCGCTGAGCTCAGGCATCCTGCTCTACGGTATGTCCCTTGTTTACGGTTTCGCAGGAACCACAAATTTCGAAACGCTGGCAAATGTTTTTGCAGCCGATGGAAACGCTTCGATCGGAGTGATTGTCGGGATTGTGTTCATTGCCGCCGGATTGGCATTCAAAGTATCAGCGGTCCCGTTCCATATGTGGACTCCTGATGTATACGAAGGTGCCCCGACGCCGGTTACAGCGTTCTTCGCCGTGGCACCGAAGATTGCAGCAATGGCCTTGTTTGTGCGGGTCATGCTGGAGCCGTTCGGTGACCTTGTTCTGGAATGGCAGCAGGTCATCTGGTTCATCTCGCTGGCATCGATGGTTTTGGGTTCTTTCGCGGCGATTGCGCAGACCAATATCAAGCGATTGATGGCCTATAGCTCGATTGGCCATATGGGGTTTGTTCTTGTCGGTCTTGCTGCAGGGAATGAGCAGGGCGTGGTGGGTATTCTTATCTATCTGACGATTTACCTGTTCATGACGATTGGTACTTTCGGGTGCATCCTGGCGATGAAGCGGGCCGGACGGATGGTCGAGGATATCGACTCGCTTGCCGGATTGAGCAAGACGAACCCGATGATGGCTGTTGCCTTGGCTGTCTTCATGTTCTCGATGGCTGGAATTCCGCCGCTTGGTGGATTCTTTGCCAAGTTCTTTGTCTTCAAAGCTGCGATCGATGCGGAGCTTTATGTGCTAGCGGTTGCGGGTCTGCTGACCAGTGTTGTGGGTGCGTTCTATTACCTGCGCATCGTCAAACTGATGTATTTCGACGAGGCAGCTGAGCCCTTCGACAAGCGTCTTGGCCGCGAGATCACGGTTCTGGTGACTGTTACAGCGTTAATTACAGCGTTCTTCTTTGTTGGCCTTGGCCCCGTTTTGACGGGCGCTGAAGCTGCCGCGGCGGTTCTGTTCGCCGCATGATGCGACACCCCCAGGTGCCGCAAGGGTGCCAGTTGTTTGCCCATAAAAGTATTGGTAGCACGAGCGAGGAGGCCAAACGCCTCGCCGAAGAAGGGGTTGCTGCGCGCGCAGTCGTCTGGGCTGGTGAACAGACATCCGGACGCGGGCGCCACGGACGTCAATGGACATCTCCACCAGGTAACCTTTACCACTCGATTATTTTTCGACCTGATTGCCCGGTCGCTGAAGCTTCGCAACTTGGGTTTGTTGTCGGCGTAGCCATGGCGCGTGCGATCCGTGCCTTGTCGGATATTCCGGTTGTATTGAAATGGCCGAATGATCTGCTCGTCGAGGGCAAGAAGGTCGCGGGTATACTGCTCGACAGTTCTGATGACGGGGCAGGCGGTGTTGAGTGGGTCATCGCCGGAATCGGCGTGAATATTGAAAACCATCCGGAAGACTTGCCTGACGCGACCAATCTACGTGGGTACGGGGCGTCGTTTTCGGTTGAAGACCTGATTGAAGCTTTTCTCCCGAAACTCTTTGATTTGCTCGACGAATGGCAACGGGACGGCTTCGCACCCATCCGTTACCAGTGGAACGAGCTGACCCTGGAATATGGTTCGTTGATTGATGTGAAGCTGCCTGACCGCGCGGTCAGTGGGAGTTTCGAGGGGATTGATGCCTCTGGGAACCTGATTGTCAGGCACGAGGGCCGTTTGATCTACGTTGCGGCGGGGGATGTTTTCCCGGTAAGCAACTCCGCAACAGGAGTGTCGTGATGTTACTTGCCATTGATTGTGGAAATACCAACACCGTGTTTGCTGTCTTTGACGGTGACAAGCAGTGTGGCCAATGGCGTATCGCGACCCATGCGCAACGAACTTCTGATGAGTATGCGGTCTGGCTTACCCAGCTGATGTCTTTGCGGGGATTGGCTGTTGAAGATGTCAGTCAGGCTATCGTTACCACTGTTGTTCCCGGGACACGTCGAAACCTGACCAATCTCCTGGAATCGCATTTCGGAATTACACCGCTTGTCGTGCGAGACGCCAATGTGGACCTCGGAATTGAGGTTTTGATCGAGCGCCCGGAACAGGCGGGTGCGGATCGATTGGTGGCTGCCGTCGGTGCGCATCTTCGATACCCGGGTGACCTGATTGTCATCGATTTTGGTACAGCCACGACTTTTGACATCATTGATGCCGATGGCAATTTCCGCGGGGGCGTTATCGCACCAGGAATCAATTTGTCTGTTGAAGCGCTTTATACGGCGGGGGCATTGCTCCCGCGGGTGAATATTGAGAAGCCAGAGAAGGTCATTGGCGGTGCCACGGTTCCGGCCATGCAGTCGGGAATTTTCTGGGGCTATGTCTCCATGATTGAAGGCATGATTCCCCGCATTGCCGCAGAATATGATAAGCCGATCACCGTGGTTGCAACCGGTGGGTTGGCAGCCCTTTTTGCTGATGTGACAGATGTCATCGACGCCACTGAACCCGACCTCACCTTGATTGGTCTTCGGGAAATAGCCCGCCTTAACGGCATTGCCTGAAAATAAGGTTTCCAAACATGTCTCTTGTTCCCGGTTCAGACGAAGTTCTGTTCGTACCTCTCGGCGGTACGGGCGAAATCGGAATGAATCTCAATGTCTACGGGCATGACGGCAAATGGCTGATCATCGATTGCGGCGTCACCTTTGGTGACCCAAGTCTGCCCGGGGTGGATGTGATGATGGCCGATCCGACCTTCATCGAGGAGCGGCGCAAGGATCTTGTCGGAATCCTGATCACCCACGCTCATGAAGATCATGTCGGGGCCGTTGCGCATCTCTGGTCGCGGCTGCGCTGCCCGGTCTATGCGACGGCGTTCACAGCAAAAATCCTGCGCCGCAAACTGGATGAGGCCGGTATTGCGGGCAAGGTAAAGGTTCACGAGGTGCCCCTGTCGGGAAATATTCCGCTTGATCCCTTCGATCTGACGCTTGTGAACATGACCCATTCGATCCCTGAACCCAGTGGCGTGATCATGCGCACCGGAGCCGGAACCATCTATCACACCGGTGACTGGAAGCTTGATGATGGTCCGATGGTCGGGGGATCCCCGGATACGGATGCTCTGCGCGCTGTTGGCGAGGAGGGTGTTCTGGCAATGATTGGTGATTCCACGAACGCCATGGTGGACGGCCATAGCGGCTCCGAAGCCGATGTGCATGCCAGCCTGATGGATTTTGTTGGCACCATGGAAAACCGGGTCGTATTTGCATGTTTTGCGAGCAATGTGGCGCGGGTTCAAACCCTGGCGGAAGTCGCTCATGCGCATGGGCGAGCTGTTGGTCTTGTCGGTCGATCTCTGTGGACGATGACAGAGGCAGCGCGCGAAACTGGCTATCTCAAGGATTTGCCGCCTTTCCTGCGTGAAGAAGAGGCGATGCAGTTGCCCCGGGACAACGTCTTGATGATCTGTACAGGCAGTCAGGGTGAACCGCGCGCGGCCCTGCCGCGGATTGCGCGGGGCGATCATCCGCATATTTCCTTCGATGCAGGGGATTCAGTCGTGTTTTCATCCCGGATCATTCCGGGCAACGAGCGCCCGATCGGTCAAATGCAGAGCATGCTCACATCACAGGGCATAAACGTGATCACCGAGCGCGATCATTTCGTGCATGTTTCGGGACATCCGGCCAGTGAAGAGTTGCGGCAGATGTATGATTGGATCAAACCGAAAATTGCAGTGCCGGTGCACGGCGAGGCGCCGCATTTGCGCGCGCATGCAGATATCGCGCGCGAAAGTGGTGTTGCGCACACGCCAATCATTTCCAACGGAGACGTGCTGCGTTTGAACAAGAATGGCGCGGAGATTTGCGGCCAGGTGCAGACCGGACGTCTGGCTGTTGATGGCACGGATTTGATCCGTATCACGGATCCGAGTTTGCGCGAGCGGGCGCATATGCTCTGGAACGGGTCCGCTGTGCTGACCATAGTTATGGACAAGAAAAACCATCTCGTAGCTGAACCACAGCTTTCGGCTCCCGGACTTCTTGGCGACAATGATGACGATTATGATTTGATGGATGATGTGCTCGATGACGTGATCGATGCGCTCTCGAATATCAAAGGCAAGAAGCGTAATGATGACGAGGCGACGATTGAGCAGTTGCGCCGGGCCGTCCGCAAGAGTTTCCGGATGCGGCGCGGGAAAAGTCCGACGACGGATGTTCATCTCGTGCGACTGGAAGACTGAGGGAAATCACGGTGATTGGACGATTGAACCATGTGGCAATTGTGGTGCCAGACCTTGCAGCCGCAGCGGCTGTCTATGCTGAAACACTTGGTGCGACGGTCACAGAGCCTCATGACCTGCCATCTCATGGTGTGACCACGGTGTTTGTTGAATTGCCCAATACAAAGATCGAGTTGCTGTACCCGTTGGGAGCGGACTCGCCGATCGCAGGTTTTCTCGAAAAGAACCCGTCAGGCGGGATGCATCACATTTGTTATGAGGTCGATGATATTTATGCCGCCCGCGATCAGCTCAAGGCGCAGGGAGCGAGAGTTCTGGGTGATGGAGAACCCAAGCCGGGCGCACATGACAAACCGGTGCTGTTTCTTCACCCGAAGGATTTCGTTGGGACCCTGGTCGAACTTGAACAGGTCTGATCATCGATGAACCCCGTTACCGCCACAGTCGTCTTCATCATCATCTGGTGGATCATGCTGTTTATGGTTCTGCCATGGGGTGTGAGCCGTACCGAAAACCCGGAAGCGGGCCATGATCCCGGCGCACCAGCGCGTCCGATGCTGGTACGCAAACTTCTGATTACCACGGGGATCACGATTGTTCTGTTCGGCATTCTCTACGGCGTGATTGACGCCGAAATTTTGTCGTTGCAGGACCTTTCAGCCAAAATACGCATCTAGACCCCAAAGAAACCGGCGAAGGCTGCCAAAAGTACGACCAGCCAGGATGGTGCCCGCCACATGGCGAGCAGCACGGCAGCAATCACGACAGTCGCAAAGTCCGATGCGTCCCGCACGCTCGATGTCCAGACCGGCGTGTAGAGCACGGCGAGTAGCAATCCTACGACCGCAGCATTGACTCCGCTCAGGGCCGAGCGAATGCGTTCACGTGACCGCAGGGCGTCCCAATAGGGCAAGGCAGCACCCAGCAGCAGGAATGAGGGCAGGAAGACCGCCCCAATGGCGAGTAATCCACCAACCCAGCCGCCGAGATAGCCGCTTCCGGGATCAATGACATTCCCCAAATACCCAGTCAGGGCAAACATCGGGCCGGGAATGGCCTGTGCCGCCCCATATCCGGCCAGGAACGTGTCCGTGGTCGTCCAGCCTGTGGGGACGAGCTCGGCTTCCAATAGGGGAAGAACTACATGACCGCCGCCAAAAACCAGCGATCCGACCCGGTAGAAGCTCGCAACTGCGTCGAGATTTCCCGATTTGATTGTTTCCGCGACGACCGGCAACCCAAACAGCAGCAGCAGGAAAACCACCAACAAGACAATGCCGATGGCGCGTCCCGCAGGTTGGACGGCCGGGACATCAATATTTGCCGGATTTTCCCGGATGAGCACGGCGCCAGCACAGGCTGCAACTGCGATGACCAAAATCTGAAGCCATGCTGAACCCGCGAACAGAATTGCCACGCAGGCCAGTGCCGCAAAGCTTGCCTTGACGGGGGTGCCACATGCGCTTCGCGCCATACCCCACAGGGCATTGGCAATAACAGCCACAGCGGCGAGCTTGAGACCGTGAATTACGCCCTGTCCGGATGTGGTTTCGGCGAGGGAAAGCCCGAAACCCAGTCCTATCATGATGATGGCGGCAGGTGTGGTGAAGCCGAGCCATGCTGCGAAGCCGCCTAACCAGCCGCGCTGGAGCATACCAATTGCGATCCCGGTCTGACTGGAAGCCGGGCCGGGTAGGAACTGGCAGAGGGAAACGAGATCGGCAAATCCGCGTTCGTCGATCCAGCGGCGTCGATCCACGAATTCGGTCCGAAAATAGCCGAAATGCGCGACGGGGCCGCCAAAGGCAGTTGCGCCGAGGACGAGGAATGTCAGAAATATTTTTGCGACGCCGGGACGCGCTTCGGTTTGCGTATCGCTGGAAATGGTTATGCTCTCCGGAACGTAATTTTCATCAACTATAAGGGGCGAAAACGGTGTCGGGATACTGTGATATTTCTCCGGGCCATGAATGGCACGGCCCATATCATGATAACGAATATGGATTTCCGGTTCGCGACGAATCCGAACTGTTCGAGCGGCTGATCCTGGAGAGCAACCAAGCGGGCCTTAGCTGGCTAACGATACTCAAGAAACGTCAAGGTTTTACGCAGGCCTATGATGGCTTCGATGTGGATATTGTGGCTGATTATGGCGCGAAGGATCGCGAGCGATTGCTCAATGATGCCGGGATCATACGCAACAAGCTCAAGGTCAATGCAGCGATCTCAAACGCGGCACGTATTCGTGAGATGCGTGAAACTCATGACGGTTTTGCGAATTGGCTGGATGCCCATCACCCGTTGAGCAAGGAAGACTGGATCAAGTTGTTCAAGAAGACGTTTCGATTCACCGGCGGTGAAATCACCAGCTCGTTTCTGATGGGGGCCGGCTATTTGCCCGGTGCGCATCGGGAAAGCTGCCCGATCTTTGAAAAGATCAGGCCGTACAATCCACCGTGGTTAAACAAGGCATGAAATGAAAACGGGCCGGAAAAACTCCCGGCCCGTTTCGTCTTGTCTTGGTTGTTCGGTCAGCCGATCAGGTCGAACCCGTACAACAGGCCAAAGCCCACTGCGAGGATGTAGACTGCAGGGCTGGCCTCACTGAAGCGTCCTGACAGGATCTTGGCTGCGGCGTAAGTGATGAAACCAAACGCGATACCGTGTGCAATCGAGAAGGTGAACGGCATGACCACTGCGGCGAGAACCGCCGGGCCATATTCCGTGACATCGTCCCAATCAAGCTCTGTCAGGCCGCGGACCATCAGCACTGCCACGAAGAGCAGGGCCGGAGCCGTTGCAAAGCGCGGAACCAGTCCAATGATTGGTGCCAGGATCAGCGCGAGGATGAACAGGATGCCGACCGTGACAGCCGTCAGTCCCGTACGTCCGCCTTCACGAACACCCGAAGCACTTTCTATGTAACTGGTCACCGTTGAGCTGCCGACCATCGAACCGGTGATGGTTGCGATACTGTCAGCAGACAGCGCCTTGCCCATACGGGGCAGCTTGCCATCTTCATCAAGCAGACCCGCCCGATGCGACACACCAATCAGCGTGCCAGCTGTGTCGAACATATCGACGAACAGAAAGGCAATGATTACCGAGATCATGCTGTATTGCAGGGCCCCGACAATATCTAGCTGCAGGAATGTCGGCGCCAGAGACGGGATCGTAAAGTTCATCTCGGTACCGCCTGCGGCCCCGAAGATATGAGCCAGAACGGTTGTCCCGACGATTCCGATGACAATCGCACCTTTCATCCCGATCCGATCTAGCGCGATGATTCCCACAAAGCCTACAGCGACGAGGATTACCTCGATCGATGTGACTTTGCCGAGGGTCACCAAGGTTGCCGGGTGATCGACAGTAAGTCCGGCGATCTGCAGCGCAATAACGCCGATGAACAAGCCAATACCCGCCGAAATCGACATTTTCAGCGATTTTGGTATGGCATTTATGATCCAGGCTCTTATCGGTAGGATCGTGATAATCAGGAAGAATATGCCTGACAGGAAGATCACGCCCAGGGCTGTTTGCCAAGGAACGCCCATACCGCCCACAACGCCAAAGGCGAAGAACGCGTTCAGACCGAGGCCTGGTGCGAGTGCGATCGGATAGTTGGCCCAAAGGCCCATGATCAGGCAGCCAACAGCTGCTGCAAGGCACGTCGCGACAAACAGCGCACCTTTGTCCATGCCGGTCGTCGACATGATGTCCGGATTGACGATGATGATATAGGCCATCGTCAGGAACGTCGTCAGGCCCGCCATCACTTCGATGCGGACTGTCGTTCCATTTTCCGACAGCTTGAATAGGTTTTCGAACATTGCGGAGTATCTCCCGTGGTTTCCCCTAATTTTCCCACGCGAGGACGTACGGTGCGCAAAGCTGGTCGAAATCGTCCACCGCAGCCGAAATCGGCCACATCCCCTCATGTGGACGAAAATGTTACAGTGATTCTCGAAAGTGCCGTTACCGCTTTATTAAGCACTCTATGACACCCTTTCGGGATGACACCCTTTCGGGATGATAAAACACATTCTTATCATAGTGTTAGGGTCGTTCTTTGGGGTTTGTCAGGCCGCTCAGGCCCAAACCACGGTGACCATAAATGAGGCAGATTGCAGTCGTTTGGTCGCTCATCTGGGGTCGGCGGACGTGTCTTATCGCCCGGGTGTGGACGCTAATGGGTACGCTGTCGCGCCCGCTGATCTGAACGCTCAGCCACAAATCAAGGTGCCAGATGTCATCTCGATTCCGGTTACGATTGATCTTGCGACGAATCTCGGCATCGCCACGCCTTTCCTTGCGCGTCCGACGGTCGGCGAAGTGAAGGTGACATCAGATGGTCGTGTGACGTTCAACGGTCAGTCGGTCAACAGCGATGCTGAGCACGAATTGACCAAAAGCTGCCAGAAGTTGACCCGCGGCTAAACTTTCGTCCCGGTTTCCATAACCAGATGGTTGGCGTAAACCGCTTCCATTCAATGGAGCGGTGACATGGCTGACCCGGCAACAACAGATCCTGACAATGAGCCGCTTACTATCGAGGCGCGGCTGGGTTCCGCGTTTCAGCATCAAGAGCGTACCGGACTGAAACTCGCAGCGCATTTGCGCGCGATCGCGATGGCAACCGTCACAATCTGTATTTTTGTGCTGCTGGGATCAGCTGTCTGGTTCTATCTGCCGGTGATCATTCTGTTCGTGATCAGCGGCTACGCGCATTTTCTGTTCTCATTGCGTGGATTTCGCGGCGATGGGCACGCGTTTTTGTTCTTTTTGGTTGATGTGGTGCTCGTCACCATTGCGTTGATCGCGCCCAATCCGCTGTTGGTGGATGACCTGTTCATGTGGCCCGAGCAGATGGCCTTCCGGTTTGGGAACTTCAACTACTATTACATGATGATCGCGCTGTTCGCGCTCGGCAGTTATTCAGCGCGGGCCATGATATTTTCTGGCCTTGCATGTGTGATTGCCTGGGGAGCTGGCCTTGCGTGGATTTCGACCTTTCCCACGACCGTGTTTGAAATTCCGGGGTTTGATGATTCCGAAGCACGTCTGAGCCGTTTCCTTGACCCTTACTATGTCTCTCTCGATGTGCGGATCACCGAAATACTGGTTCTGCTCCTCACCACGGCCATTCTGGCAACTGCTGTGGCACGGGGGCGCCGGCTGATCCGTGAACAGGTGTATATGGCGCGTGAGAGGTCCAATCTCGCGCGTTATTTTCCACCGAATATCGTTGACGAGATTGCCGGGCATGACAGCGTGCTTGGTAAAGTGCGTCGCCAGAATGTTGCTGTGATGTTTGTAGACATGGTCGGTTTCACACATATGGCCGAAACAGTTTCGCCAGAAGAGCTGATCGATATGCTCCGGGCCTTCCATCGTCGGGTGGAAACAGCCGTGTTCGAACACGCAGGGACACTCGACAAATTCCTGGGGGACGGGGTGCTGGCAACGTTCGGGACACCGGAACCCGGAAAGGCTGATGCCGCAAATGCACTGCGTTGTGCACAGCGTATTTTCGATCTGGTTGACGAATGGAATACGCGCCGAATTGACGCCGGGTTTCCTGCCGTTCGGCTTTCAATAGGTGTGCATTATGGGCCGGTCGTCGTGGGAGATGTCGGAACCGAGCGACGGCTGGAGTTTGCGGTGATCGGGGACACCGTCAATGTTGCCTCCCGACTTGAGGAATCGACCCGAACGATTGGCAGCAGAATGGTCGTGAGCAACGATCTGGTCGATGCGGCCATTCGAGACACACCGGAAGTTGCAGATGGATTACTGGTCGGATTGAGCCCGCATAAAAATCTTGAACTTCGTGGTCGCGATCAGACCATAAATGTCTGGACCTATGGCCGCGTAGAATAGTCGGGAAATGCCATGGACAGGCGCGACCGATTTTCCTTACTCTCCGCCGCGCCACGCCTGACCGGAGATAAATCTATGCGGCGCAGTCAGTTATTCCTGCCCACCCTTAAAGAAACACCATCTGAAGCAAAGATCGTCTCGCATCGTTTGATGTTGCGGGCTGGTCTGGTGCGCCAGTCGGCTGCCGGTATCTACACCTGGTTGCCTGCCGGATACCGGGTGTTGCGAAAGATCGAGCAGATCGTGCGTGAAGAGCAAGACCGGGCAGGGGCGCAGGAAGTTCTGATGCCGACGATACAGTCTGCAGAGGTCTGGCGGAAATCGGGCCGCTATGATGACTACGGCAAAGAGATGCTGCGTATTGTCGACCGCCACGACCGTGAGATGCTGTTCGGCCCGACTGCCGAGGAGGTGATCACTGACATCGTTGCCAACGAGATCACGAGCTACCGCGATCTGCCAAAGAATTTGTACAATATTCAATGGAAGTTTCGGGATGAGGTACGTCCGCGGTTCGGGGTAATGCGAGGCCGGGAATTCCTGATGAAAGACAATTATTCTTTCGATCTGGATTACGAGAGCGCCCGGCATTCCTATAACAAGATGTTTGTCGCGTATTTGCGCACCTATGCGCGGATGGGTTTGACAGCGATCCCGATGGCCGCTGATACCGGACCCATCGGTGGTGACTTGAGCCATGAGTTTATTGTTTTGGCCGAAACCGGTGAGAGCGCGGTCTTCTGCGACAAAGCGCTGCTGGAATTGCCGGCACCCGGTGACGAGGTGGACTACGAGAGTGATCTCGGGAGCACGGTGGAGACCTGGGCCAATCATTATGCGGCCACGGACGAGAAGCATGATCCGGACAACTGCCCGATTTCAGGTGACCAGTTGGTGACGGCACGAGGGATCGAGGTCGGACATATCTTCTATTTCGGGACCAAGTATTCCGAGCCGCTCGGTGCCACAGTGCAGGGCCCTGACGGGCAGCAGATCACGCTGGAAATGGGGAGTTACGGGATCGGGGTCTCGCGTCTGGTCGGGGCGATCATTGAAGCATCCCATGATGACGCTGGGATCATCTGGCCGGAATCGGTCGCGCCTTGGCTGGTCGGAGTGATCAACCTGAAAGTCGGCGATAGCGAATGTGATGCGGCGAGCGAGAGGATTTACGCAGATCTGTGCGCTGCTGGTGTTGAAGCGATCTATGACGACCGGGATGAACGCGCGGGCGCCAAATTCGCCGATATGGATCTGGTCGGAATTCCCTGGCAGCTCACAATTGGTCCGCGTGGGATCAAGGACGGCAAGGTCGAGGTCAAGCGTCGCGGTGAGGACGAGAAGTCGGAAATTGCGATCGAGGCGCTCGGCGGCTGGATTGCCGAACGGGCAGCGTCATAGCGTGGCCACAATATTGCGAGAAACACAGTCTGCTGACTATCCGGACAGGAATTGCCGCTGATGTTCTCTGCCGTTGAATGGATGATCGCCTGGCGTTACATGCGCGCCCGCCGTGCTGAGGGGTTTATCTCGGTGATTGCTGGGTTCTCGCTGCTGGGCATTGCGCTTGGCGTTGCGACCCTGATTATTGTGCTGTCGGTGATGAATGGATTTCGGATCGAGCTTCTGGATCGCATCCTTGGTTTGAATGGCCATATCGCCGTGGTCAGTTCGGCTGGCGCGGTCTCCGACTACAATCCACTCGCCGAGCGAGTGCGGGTCGTGGATGGCGTTCTCTCGGTCACGCCGCTGGTTGAAGGGCAAATTTTGGCCACGAGTGGAGGGCGTGCTGCAGGTGCGCTGGTGCGGGGGCTGACGCCCGAAGATCTGTCCAGTCGACCTTCCATTGCCGGAAATATCCGTTCCGGAACCCTGGATAATTTTAATGGGACGGATGCTATCGTGTTGGGTTCACGCTTGGCCCGAACGCTTGGCGTTATCGCAGGTGACAAAGTCACGCTGGTTTCGCCCAAAGGCACGGTAACAGCGTTTGGTACTGTGCCGCGTATGCAGGCTTATCGTGTGGTCGCGACCTTCGAAGTGGGCATGTTTGAATTCGACAGCAGCTTCATATTCATGCCCCTCAAGGCGGCGCAGCAATATTTTCGGCTGGGCGACACGGTCAATCAACTCGAAGTCTTTGTGGAGAATCCCGACAATCTGCTGCGTCGGAGGCTGGCTATCGGCGCTGTGATTGATGCCGAGCACCGGTTGTTCGACTGGCAACAGGCCAATCGCAGCTTTTTTAACGCGTTACAGGTTGAACGCAACGTGATGTTTCTGATCCTCACGCTGATTATTCTGGTGGCGGCCTTCAACATCATTTCCAGCCTGATCATGCTGGTGAAGGACAAGGGATCGGCCATTGCAATCCTACGCACAGTCGGGGCCTCGCGGGGCACGATCATGCGCGTGTTCTTTATCGTGGGTGCGAGTATCGGCGTGGTCGGGACCTTGTCCGGGACCATTCTTGGGCTGCTGTTTGCGCGCAATATTGAAACGTTGCGGCGGGCGCTGGAGTCTCTGACGGGAACGGATTTGTTTGCCGCTGAAATTTACTTCCTCAGTCAACTGCCTGCCGAAGTCGATTCAGGCGAAGTCGTTATGGTTGTCTGCATGGCGCTGGGCCTGTCGATCCTGGCGACGCTGTACCCGAGTTGGCGGGCATCGCGCCTTGATCCGGTGGAGGCATTGCGCAATGAGTGATTTCGCGCTGGAACTCAAAGGCGTTACCCGAACATTTGAACAGGGTGGGCGCCAGTTGTCCGTCCTTCGAGAGGCCGAACTGGCGCTTTCGCGCGGAGAGATCATTGCGCTGGTGGGGCCATCTGGGGCGGGCAAGTCTACGCTGCTGCATATTGCGGGCCTGCTGGAGCGTCCGGATGCGGGGGATGTGGTTGTCGCGGGGGAAAGCTGTGCGAATCTGCCGGAGGCTGATCGCACGCGGCTCCGACGTGGTTCGCTTGGCTTTGTCTATCAGTTTCATCACCTGCTGCCAGAGTTCTCGGCGCTGGAGAATGTGATGCTGCCGCAAATGATCGCTGGTGTTGGCAAATCAACGGCGCGTGAACGCGCGGGGGAATTGCTTGAAATGGTCGGTTTGAGTGATCGGTCCACCCATCGACCCGGTCAATTGAGCGGTGGTGAGCAGCAACGCATTGCGATTGCCCGCAGCGTTGCCAATGCGCCAGCGGTTCTACTGGCCGATGAACCCACCGGAAACCTTGATCCCGAGACCGCTGGCGCGGTGTTTGGGCAAATGCTCAATCTTGTGCGCGGTGCTGGTCTAGGAGCCCTGGTGGCCACCCATAATCTGGAACTGGCTAGCAAAATGGACCGAACGCTGCAATTGCGTGACGGAAAGGTCAAAACGGCCTGAGTTGTCCCCGCCTTTCGCGCTGTTCAGCGGCGATTGGGCCGTAGAATCGGTTTAGTCTGACGCCATGTCACATGCAGATTTTGTTCATCTCCGCGTCCATTCCGCCTATTCGCTCGCCGAAGGTGCGCTGCGCATCCCGCAATTGGTGCAATTGTGCCAGGACAAGCAGATGCCGGCCGTGGCTATTACAGACACCGGAAACCTCTTCGGGGCGCTGGAGTTTTCGCTCGCAGCCGCGAAATCAGGAGTTCAGCCGATTGTGGGCTGTCAGATCGCACTGGCTGTCGATGAAAATCCGGATTCCGCTCGCAAAGGCGGTCATGCTGCGAGCCAATTCCACGATGGTGATCAGCTCGTCCTGCTGGCGCAGTCGGAAGTTGGATACAAAAACCTCCTGAACATCGTCAGCAGATCTTTTATCGAGATGGATGATGACGGAACGGCGATGGTGCTGCTCGAAAACCTTGCCGGGGTGACGGACGGACTGATCGCGCTGTCGGGCGGGGTTGCCGGGCTTCCGGGGCGATTGCTTGCCGAAGGCCAAGCTGAAGCGGCAGAGGAATCCATGCGCAAGCTTTCGAGGCTGTTTCCCGGGCGTTTTTACGTGGAAATCCAGCGTCATAACATTGATAGCGAAGACAGGCTCGAAACAGCGTTCCTGGATCTAGCCTATAAGCTGGACCTGCCGCTTGTGGCGACCAACGAGGCGATGTTTGCGGATGAGGCCATGTACGAAGCCCATGACGCATTGTTGTGTATTTCCCAGAGCGCCTATGTCTCGCAAACAGAGCGTCGGCGTGTCACGCCGGAGCATCGCTTCAAGTCTGCGGCGGAAATGCGGGCATTGTTCGCGGATTTGCCCGAAGCTATCGACAACACACTGGTGATTGCTCAGCGGTGTGCGTTCATGCCGACCGAGGCCGCACCTATGTTGCCGCCGTTTCCGACAGCCGACGGGGGCAGCGAAGAAGATGCGTTACGCGCAGAATCCGAGCTCGGGCTCGAGGCGCGACTGGAAGCCCATGTCTACACCGAAGATATGGATACAACTGCGCGGGAAGAGGCGGCGCAGCCATATAGAGATAGATTGAAGTACGAGCTGGAAACCATTGTTAATATGGGATTTCCTGGGTACTTCCTAATCGTTTCCGACTTTATCAAATGGTCCAAAGCCAACAACATAGCGGTGGGACCAGGGCGCGGTTCGGGTGCCGGATCTGTGGTTGCGTGGGTGCTGACCATCACCGATCTGGACCCGCTTCGGTTCGGGCTGTTCTTTGAGCGTTTCCTGAATCCGGAACGCGTTTCGATGCCTGATTTTGATATCGATTTCTGTCAGGAGCGGCGCGACGAAGTCATTCACTACGTGCAGCAAAAATACGGCAATGATCGGGTCGCGCAGATCATCACGTTTGGTAAGTTACAGGCCCGGGCCGTGGTGCGTGATGTGGGGCGTGTTCTGGAGATGCCCTACGGTCAGGTCGACCGAATTGCCAAGCTGGTTCCAAACAATCCGGCCAATCCCACGACCCTGCAGCAGGCGATTGATGGTGAAGCCCCACTTCAGGCAATGCGCGACGAAGACGACGCAGTGGCGCATTTGCTTGATCTCGCCCTGAAGCTTGAGGGTCTTTACCGAAACTCCTCTACCCATGCGGCAGGCGTGGTGATCGGTGATCGTGCGCTCTCTGACATCATACCGCTCTATCGCGATCCCCGGGCCTCCACACTCGCAACCCAGTTTAGTATGAAGTACGTCGAAGCAGCCGGACTGGTGAAGTTCGATTTTCTGGGTCTCAAGACACTTGATGTGCTTCAAAAAGCGGTTGAATTGCTCGCCGACAGGGATGTGAAGGTCGATCTGGCGACGCTGCCCTTTGATGACTCCAAAACTTTTGAAATGTTGGCGCGCGGCGATACGACTGGCGTGTTCCAGTGTGAGTCATCCGGTGTTCGCGACGTGCTCAAGAAGCTGAAACCTGACCGGTTTGAAGACATTATCGCTGTTGTTGCGCTTTATCGCCCTGGACCGATGGACAATATCCCGAGCTATATTGCGCGAAAGCACGGACGTGAAGAGGTTGACTATCTGCACGAGGACCTGAAGCAGTGCCTCGGTGAGACCTACGGGATTCCGATCTATCAGGAGCAGGTCATGCAAATGGCCCAGCAACTGGCAGGTTACACGCTTGGCAGTGCTGATTTGTTGCGGCGGGCTATGGGCAAGAAGATCAAGGCGGAAATGGACGCTCAGGAGGAGTTGTTCGTTGCCGGCGCCAGGGATCGCGATGTGCCGGAAGACACTTCGCGGCGCATTTTTGCCACCATCGCGAAATTTGCCGGTTACGGCTTCAATAAGGCCCATGCGGCTGCCTATGCGCTGATCGCTTATCAAACGGCCTGGTTGAAGGCGAACCACCCGGTTGAGTTCTTTGCGGCCTCAATGACGCTCGATATGGGCAACACCGACAAGTTGGCAATCTACAAGCAGGAACTCGAACGCCAGAACATTTTGCTTTTGCCGCCGGACATGAACGAATCCGGGATCGAGTTCGGCGTCGCGACCCTTGATCTTCCGGTCTCCTCAACGGCTGCAGATGGCGAAGACGAGGTTGTCCCGCCAATTGGGGGTATTCGCTATGCACTGGCAGCGATCAAGGGCGTTGGTCAGGCGGCAATGGCCGAGCTTGTGGCTGAACGAGATGCCAATGGTCCGTTCGAGGATGTTTTTGAAGTTGCCAGTCGACTGAATGCTCATGTGATGAATCGCCGCCAGCTTGAACACCTCATCGAAGCAGGGGGATTCGACGAACTCGACGTCAATCGCGCGCGGGTGTTTGACGGCATTGATCAAATACTGGGACATGCTCAGGCCACGCAGCGTGAACGGGAAAGCGGTCAGTTCAATCTGCTCGGGGACATGAGCGGGGATTCGGCGATCAAACCGAAGCTGCCTGATCGCATGGATTGGTTACAGTCCGAACGTTTGCAGCGTGAACTCAATGCTGTCGGGTTCTATATGTCCGCGCATCCGCTCGATGAATACGGAAAATTGCTGCAGAAATTGGGCATTGTTGCCAGCAATGAAATTGAAGACACCGTCAATGCACAAGGCGGTGCTGCAGCACTTGCACTTGCAGGATCGGTGATTTCCATCCAGCTACGCACGTCGCAGCGCGGTAGCAAATACGCGTTTGTACAGCTCTCGGATGCGAAGGGGACCTTCGAAGTGATGATGTTCTCTGAAGTTCTGGATGCTTCCCGTGAAGTCCTTAACAGCGGCAAACCTGTGCTAATCCAAACAGGAGCCCGGATTGACCAGGGGCAACTGCGCTTGTCCGGCCAGAGCGTCCGACCGCTTGAAGCGGCTGCGGCAAGCGCGCAGGTCGCGATCCGTATCTGGCTTGAGGATCTAGAGCCTTTGCCATCGCTGAGGGCGCTGATTGAGAGCGAAGCAACCCCGAAAGAGCATGACAACGTCAACGGTCGTATCAGCCTGGTGATTCCCGATGGCAGCCGGGAGGTGATTGTGCGTCTGAGCGGTAGATATCGCTGTACGCCGCAAATCAGAGCCGCTATGGCCGCAATTCCGGGCATTGCCGAAGTCCGTGAACTCTAGGTTTCTTCAACTGTGTTTCGTGTAAACTCAATCAACCTTTTCAGAAGAGAGATTACAATGTCGACGAAGTTAGCTGAAAAAACCGCAACCGAAGCCGCTGACCGCGAGGTCGGGGCTTTCACCACATTGATAGACAATGACCGCACCAGGATTACGCACTGGGTGCTCAAGCCAGGTCAGCAGACCGGCTGGCATTTGCACGATTTTGACTATGTGACCCTACAGCAGTCGGAAGGGACTCTTTTTCTGGAGCACGCGGATGGCTCGGAACGTACGATTGAGTATGTGCCCGGTACGGCTGCATCCATCAGTGCACCGGTTGAGCACAACGCAATGAATATCGGGGATGTTGATATCGTTGTGACGGAAATCGAATACAAAATCTGAAAGTGAGGCCGGTGTGTCCCGCAAACTGGATGAGAAGACCGAATCTGAAATCCCGACAGATAAGCTCGGGCATTATGACGTGCTCATCGACAATGACACCACGCGGATCACGTTTCATCGTATAGAACCGGGCGAAAACTCCGGTTGGCACCGGCACGAGCACGACTATGTCGGTTATCATTTCCAGTCGAGTGAAGTCGAAATAGATCGCACGGATGGCAAAGATGGTACGATGCGATCGCAAGAAGGCGTTGCCACATTTTACGATGTTGGGGATGGCTTTGAGCACAATGTGACCGTGAAAGGTGACAGTGCGCTGGTGGCTTTGGAGATCGAGTACAAGAAACCCTGACCTGCGGCGAGAAAGCCCTTGTCTTTCATGTGACTGGCGGGTATCAACCCGTCCGTTATCGCATGAGCGAAACGTAAATCCACACGTAGACATACGGCAAGCGGACAGACATCCCCGCGCGTCGATCCGGTGCCCCTTAGGGGCGGCAGTCTGCGGAGGTTCAACCGGAAAAGGAGAGACCCATGGCGGTCCCAACATTTACAATGCGTCAGCTGCTCGAAGCTGGTGTTCACTTTGGTCATAATACGCGTCGCTGGAACCCCAAGATGGGCCCGTTCATCTTTGGTGTGCGCAACGGCATTCACATTATCGATCTGCAGCAGACTGTCCCGATGCTCTACACCGCGCTCAACGCGGCGCGTAGCGTGGCATCTGAGGGCGGACGTGTGCTGTTTGTTGGTACCAAGCGTGCGGCAAGCGACATTGTTGCTGAATCTGCCCGCAAGTGCGGCCAGTACTATGTGAATCAGCGCTGGCTCGGCGGAATGCTGACCAATTGGAAGACGATTTCTCAGTCGATCAAGACACTCAAAGAGCTAGATGAAAAGCTCAGTGGTGAAGCCCTTGAGGGTCTGACCAAGAAAGAGACACTTCAGCTAACCCGTCAGCGGGACAAGCTAGAGATGGCGCTTGGTGGCATCAAGGAAATGGGCGGTCGCCCTGACCTGGTCGTGATAATCGATACCAACAAGGAAGACATTGCGATCAAGGAAGCCAAAAAGCTTGGTATCCCGGTGGTCGGTGTCGTCGATTCCAACTCAAACCCGACCGACATTGATATGCCGATCCCCGGTAACGACGATGCGATGCGGGCCATTCAGCTCTATTGCGATCTGTTTGCGGGCGCGGTCATTGATGGACTGCAGCAGGACATGGCTGCGGCTGGCGTTGATGTTGGTGCAGCCGAAGCACCGCCGGTCGAGGCCCTTGATCAGGCCGCGCCTGAAGCTGCTGTCGCTGAGGCCGTTGCTGTTGAACCAGCACCGGAAGCAGAAGCTGCCGCACCTGCGGAAACTGATGCTGCCGCATCTTAAGTTCGTTTTTATACAATAGTTTAAAACCATATACGAAAGTGGAGTATCAGCATGGCTGAGATCACCGCGGCTGCCGTTAAGGAGCTTCGAGAGAAGTCCGGCGCGGGCATGATGGATTGCAAAACCGCACTTACGGAAAACGATGGCGATATGGAAGCAGCAGTTGACTGGCTCCGTAAAAAGGGCTTGTCCGCTGCAGCAAAGAAGGCTGGCCGCGCCGCGGCTGAAGGCCTTGTTGGCATGGTCATCGAAGGCAACACCGGCGCACTTGTTGAAGTAAATGCGGAAACTGACTTTGTGGGACGCAATGAGATGTTCCAGGAGTTCGTGGCGAAGACGTCTGCGATTGCGATTGAAAGCGGTGAAACTGTTGAGTCACTGAAGGCTGCTGACTTTGAAGGTGGCACTTCGGTTGAACAGGCTGTTGTCGATCTGGTCGCCAAGATTGGTGAGAACCTGGGGCTTCGTCGTTCCACACGCCTTTCCGTCTCAAACGGATCGGTCGCTGGATATATCCACGGTCAGGTCGCACCGGGTATGGGCAAGATCGGTGTTCTGGTCGCGCTGGAGTCTGATGGTGATAAGACCGCGCTGGATGATCTCGGTCGCAAGCTTGCCATGCATGTGGCCTCTTCTCAGCCGCAATTCCTGGATATTGAATCAGTCGATGCCAGTGAGCTTG
>JABJAG010000164.1 GCA_018666195.1 Alphaproteobacteria bacterium | reverse complement strand
TTCGGCGATGAACATGCGGACAAGTCGCGGGCTGGGTGCGGTGGCGCAATCATAAAACTTCATGTCGGTCGGTTCCGGTCGGTGTTGAACAGGAGGTCAGTTTAGGCCCATGACGCCAAGGTTCAACCGGCACGTCAATCGCCCCCCACCTGATTGAGGATGAAGCGATCATATCCTTTGAGATCGTCGCGTTCGCCGGTGTTGCCTGAAGCACAGGCGGTCAGGATGAGAAGGGCGAGGGCGAGACCGGGAAGTATGCGGGCCGCCTGGAGCGTGGTGTGTTTGATCATATCCGTTGAGTTGGGTCCCGTTGATCAAACCACCACCAACATTTCTGTGAACGTCATCTGCTGAATGTCTGTGGCACGGCGGAAAAACGCCCCGGTAATTTGTGCCAAATGGGCATCAAAGACGACAAAAAATGACTGCAAATGAAGATTTAATCACAATTTTCTGGACTTCCATTTAAATAAACGTAACCTTCTGTTGATTCACCTAAATAACAAATTAAACGTGTAATATAATGAATAACTTTCCGGCCTTTCTACGATTGCGTGACAAACAGGTCCTGCTTGTTGGCGGCGGTGACGCTGCGGTTGCCAAGGCGCGCTTGCTCCTTGCGGTGGAAGCAGACCTGATGGTGATTGCGCCGAAAGTTCATCCCGAGATCGCCGCCTGGGCTGTCGCAGGACAGTTGAAGTGGACTGCCCGTTCGTTCCGTCCTTCGGATCTGTTCAATTCCAGCGTCGTCTTCAGTGCAACGGGCCTTGAGCAGGTAGATGGTGAAGTGGCGGCAGAGGCGACGCTGACAGGTATCGCCATCAACGTCGTTGACCGGCCCGAACTGTCCTCATTCATTGTGCCCGCCATTGTTGATCGTGGTGCGATTACGGTGGCGATATCGAGCGATGGTGCATCACCAGTTCTGGCGCGGCGGTTGCGCGAACAGATTGAACTTCTACTGCCTGCTAACATTGGATCACTGGCCAGTTTTCTTCGTAGTTTTCGAACGGCTGTCCGGGCCAAGATCGATAGTTTCGATGCGCGACGGCGGATATGGGAAGAGGTTATTGACGGTCCAATCGCACGCGATGTGCTTGCCGGGCGACTAAGCAATGCGCGTGAGGCAATGGTCTCTCGTATCAATCGCCCGCAAGGCCGGTTCGAAGGTGAAGGGCATGTCGCTATCGTTGGTGCCGGCCCCGGCGACCCGGAGTTGCTGACCATCAAAGCCCTGCGTGCCATCCAGGATGCCGATATCGTCGTTCATGACCGGTTGGTCGGTCAAGGTATCCTTGATCTCATCCGTCGTGATGCCCAGCGTATTTATGTTGGCAAGGCCATGTCCGACCATTCGGTTCCCCAGGACGGGATCAATGACCTTCTTGTGACCCACGCGAGAAACGGCAAGCGGGTGGTACGCCTGAAGGGTGGCGACCCTTTTGTGTTTGGTCGGGGCGGTGAAGAACTTGAAGTTCTTCGCGCGGCAGGTGTTGAAACCTCGGTCATCCCGGGTATCACGGCGGCCATCGGATGTGCCGCATCCGCAGGACTGCCCCTGACCCATCGTGATTTCGCCTCCGCCGTGACCTTCGTGACGGGCCACGGTGTGGATGGTGAGCCGGATGTGGACTGGGCCGCACTTGCGCGGCCCCAGCACACCGCCGTGATCTATATGGGCTTGTCCCGTGCCTCAACCCTGTCGGAAAAGCTGATTGCGCATGGACGAAGCCCTGGAACACCGGTCGCAATCATCGAAAACGGAACCATGCAGAATGAACGTGTTCTGATCGGAACCCTGTCTGGCATCCCGGACATGGTTCGCAGCGCGCAAGTGGGCGCGCCGGCTCTGATTGTTGTCGGCGAGGTCGCTGCGCTGGCAGACGCCGCGCGCGGACTGGCGTTCCAGGCCGCTCAACAGGCCGGATAAGGAGAAATTCCATGACCCAACAAGTTCTATCAGCCAACCGGTTGCGAGATGGCATTGTTGTCTATCTTACGCGCCACAATACGTGGTCGGAACTCATTGCCACCGGCGAGATAGTCGGCAGCGAAACCGGTGCCGCTGATCTGCTGGTGCGTGCACAACACGCCGCTGCCGAGCGCGTGGTGGTTGATCCTTATCTGATCGAGATTGCCGAGATTGATGGGGAAATTCGTCCCATCAAGTACCGCGAGTTTATCCGGGCAACCGGACCGACCATTCGTCCCGATCTTAGCAAACAGAACTATCTCCGTGACGCAAAGGAAGCCGTCTAGCCATGTACATGTATGACGAAATCGACCGTTCCCTTGTCGACGACCGGGTCTCTCAGTTTCGCGATCAGGTTACCCGCCGTATGAGCGGCGAACTTTCCGAAGACGAGTTCAAGCCATTGCGTTTGATGAATGGCGTCTATCTTCAGCTGCATGCCTATATGCTTCGTGCCGCAATTCCCTATGGCACTTTGTCTTCGGAGCAGATGCGCAAGCTGGCCTGGATCGCGAAAAAATATGACCGCGGTTACGGACATTTCACCACGCGCCAGAACCTGCAATACAACTGGCCCGCGCTGGAAGATTTACCCGATATTCTTGCAGAGCTTGCCAGTGTGCAGATGCACGCGATGCAAACCAGCGGCAATTGCATCCGCAATGTTACAGCAGACCAGTTTGCCGGCGTGGCCGCAGACGAGGTGGTTGACCCGCGAATCTATGCTGAAATCATTCGCCAATGGTCGACACTGCATCCTGAATTCACCTTCCTGCCGCGCAAGTTCAAAATTGCGGTGACGGGGTCGCAACAGGATCGTGCGGCTGTGAAAGTCCACGATATCGGCCTGATTGCCAAGCGTGATGGTGACGGCAAGCTGGGCTTTGAAGTCATTGTCGGTGGAGGACTGGGGCGTACACCATTTATTGGCCCGACGGTCCGGGAGTTTCTGCCTGAAGAACATCTGCTTTCCTATCTTGAAGCTGTGCTGCGGGTCTACAACCAGCTTGGCCGACGCGACAACATGTACAAGGCGCGCATCAAAATTCAGGTCCATGAGACAGGCGTGGAAAGCTTCACAGAGATGGTTGAAGCTGAATGGGCGCAAATTCGTGCAACGGCCGTTGATCTACCGGCCGGAGAGAAAGAGCGAATTGCGGCGTTCTTCTCACTGCCTCGCTATGACATTGAAGATGGGAGTTCGGGCAAACTCGCCGAGCAGAAGCGCGATGACCTTGATTTTGCACGCTGGGTTGACGCCAATATCGCCCCCCACAAAGTTT
>JABJAG010000163.1 GCA_018666195.1 Alphaproteobacteria bacterium | reverse complement strand
CGGATGCCCGCGACCTCTCCGATCACCGCTTGCAGGGTGGGGATATAGCGGTCCGGGTCACCATGCCCCATGAAGGGCATGCCCGTGGCGATAAGCGCATCGGGCATGTGCTGGCGTGCGGAGACCCGTAACCGACGGTCGTGCAGGAACGCGCCGTTGTTTTTTTCGGCCCAATAGAGTTCGTCGTTCAAAGGTTCATAGACGACCCCGGCGACGATCTGCCCACGTTCTTCCAGAGCGATTGAAATCGCAAAATTCGGAAGTCCGTGCAGGAAATTCGTGGTGCCGTCGAGGGGGTCAACGATCCAGCGGTGAACCCCGTCACCTTCTTCCTTGAGGCCGCCTTCCTCTCCCAGAAAGCCAAAATCCGGACGCGCCTTCATCAGGTGGTAGTGCAGCGTCTCTTCGGACCGGGTGTCAGCGGCGGTGACAAAATCAGCGGCGCCCTTGCGGGAGACCTGAAGTTGTTCGACTTCGCCGAAGTCACGCGCAAGGTCGCGACCGGCGCGGCGCGCGGCCTTGTCCATGACGTTGATAATCGCTGGGCGCATATGGCTCTGGTTTCTATGCCGGCCTCAAAGACCGGACGGGAGTGAAAGATTAGTCGCGGGCGCGTTCGACATAGGTCGCGTCGATCGTCAGGACAACGACAGATGTGCCGGACTCGATATGGGGCGGCACCTGAATGCGGACACCGTTCTCAAGCATGGCTGGTTTGTAGGATGATGTGGCGGTCTGACCTTTGACGACGGGATCGGCTTCGACGATCTGAAGGGTCACCCGTTCGGGCAGCGCAACACCAAGCGGCTCTTCCTCGTAGGATTCGATCTGCACCAGCATGCCGTCCTGCAGGAAGCGGGCCTGCTCTTCGACCAGGATGTCGCTGTTGAGCGTGATCTGTTCGTAGTTTTCCTGATCCATGAAGGTGTACATGTCACCATCGGCAAAAAGGAACTGATATTCCTTCTGTTCGAGCCGGACGCGTTCAACCGTTTCGGCCGAGCGGAAACGCTCGTTCAGTTTGGTGCCGTCGCGGATGTCCTTCAATTCAACCTGAAGGAAGGCACCGCCCTTGCCGGGTTTCACGTGCTGGGTCTTCACCGCACGCCACAACCGGTTCTGATGTTCGATCACATTGCCCGGCCGGATTTCGTTTCCGTCGATTTTCATGTCTTCTTCGCCTGTGGAATTCTGTCTGCGGCGCGGATGACTAGCAGTTGCGGGGTTTGTTTTCTACCCCGTCCCTTGATCGGCACTTTCGAATATCTCGTTGAACGCGCGGACCGCAGGTCCCGGCCCATCCGGATGAGCCCAGACCCCAGCTGAAACAGCGAGAAAATCGGCGCCCGCAGAAACAAGCGGCGGGCAGTTCTCGACGGTGATCCCGCCGATGGCCACGCAGGGCGCTTCCATGATGTCTGACCACCAGTTCAGGAGATCCGGACGGGCGCTGAATTTGGGGGTTTTTGTGCTGGTGGGAAAAAACGCACCGAACGCCACATAGTCGGCCCCCGCTTCGGCGGCAGCCATCGCCAGATGTCGGGAATCGTGACAGGTCACGCCCACAATGGCGCGGGTACCGAGCAGGTGGCGTGCTTCATCATAGGAGGCATCTTCCTGTCCCACATGCGCGCCGTCACACCCAAGTTCAGCAGCGAGGTCCGGCCGGTCATTCAGAATGAAGGCCACGCCGTGTTTCTGGGTGATGGGCAGCAGTGTTGTGGTCGCGCGACGCACGGCTTCATCATCAGTTGCCGTTTCATCTTCGGCCTTGAGGCGAAGTTGCAGGCAGGCCACGTCACCCGCCGACAGGGCATCCTCCAGCGCTTTCGCAAAAGCGGCCAGTCGGTCACCGTCAAGGTTGGACGGGC
Organism: Alphaproteobacteria bacterium; assembly: GCA_018666195.1. Lineage (GTDB taxonomy): Bacteria > Pseudomonadota > Alphaproteobacteria > UBA6615 > UBA6615 > JABJAG01. The sequence continues at coordinate 5,261 of JABJAG010000163.1, read as the reverse complement.
TGATCAGATAGAGACGACAGCGGGGATTGCTGTCGCCGTCAGCAGAGGAATTCGAAATTAGAATTTACCCTGGTAGATCTTGATGATGTTACCCAACAGGTTGAGCGCATCTTCGCGTGAACGCTGGAAGCTGTTCCGCCCGATGATCGAGCCATTGGCGCCGCCATCACGCAGGCCGCGAATTTCGTCATAGATCGCGTCTTCACCCTTCGCTGCGCCGCCGGAGAAGACCACCAGTCGGCGACCGCCGAAGGAGGATTCCATGATGTGTGAGATGCGTGCGCTCAGAGTCGCGATATCGATTTTCTGGGCGTCATAGACTTTCTGGGCATCCGGGCTTTCGATGAAGTCGGTCGGCGGCTTCACCTTGATGATGTTGGCCCCCATCTGGGCAGCCATATGTGCGGCATAGGCCGTCACGTCGATGGCTGTTTCCCCATCCTTGGTCAGATCACCACCACGTGGATAGGACCAAAGCACGACGGCCAGGCCGACGGATTTGGCTTCCTCGGTGATTTCACGAATTTCCTCGATCATCTCGAACTGCTGGTCGGAACCGGGGTAGATCGTGAAGCCAACCGCGGTGCAGCCGAGGCGCAGTGCGTCACCAACCGAACTGGTGATTGCCTGATCCTTGGTGGTTGCGTGTGAATTCGAGGAATTCATTTTCAGGATCAGCGGCACCGAGCCGGCATAGGTGTCGGCGGCGGCTTCGATCTGACCCAGCGGCGCGGCATAGGCGTTCAGCCCCGCATCGACGGCCAGCTGCGGAAAATAGTGCGGATCATAAGCCACGGGATTGGGCGCAAAGCTGCGCGCGGGTCCGTGCTCCCAGCCCTGATCGACCGGCAGGATGACCATCTTGCCGGTGCCGGCGAGCTTGCCGGTCATCAGTATGCGGGCGAGATTGGTTTTGGTGCCCGGGTTGTCGCTTTCATACCAGGACAGAATTTTGCGGACGCGCTGCGTGACTTTCATGTGATGTCTTCCTGTGTTCGGAACCGGTCCCTTGCACCGCGGGGCCAAGTCGCGGACGGGACGTCTGTTACTAGTGAATTAGCCGAGGGCGCGGGGATTTGCAACGCTGCCAGAGCGCTTCACGAGGTGGTTTTCACAGTCAGCTTGTGGATCGTTCGATCCGATCAGATCAAAGACATCGTCCCAATCGATGGATTGCAGGCGGACGCCGGATTGTTCTGCGATGTTTTTGACGCGCGCCAATGCTGGCTCAGGCGCCGACAGAGCAATCGCCTCCACGCGCTCGCGGATCGCGGACAAGGCCATGCCAGCTTCGTTGGCGCAGTCCAGAACGTTTTTTGCATCTGCTTGAGGTGCTGCTTTTGTCGCCTGGGTCATCAACTCGCGCCACCATCCCGCACCGCCTGTGCGCACCGCGCCCGGCGCGCTGACCAGCAAAACCGGCAGGTTATGGATGTGCGCTGCAGACCGAACGGCGCGCGCATGAGAGAGGTCATGGACCATGAAGCTGATGCGAATATCGCCGGATGTGGGGGTTGAGGCCATAACCGGCGTTTTATGGCGCGGGAGACAAAAAGGGCAGCGTTTTTTCTGGGTTTCTCTCGCGAAAGGCTTGAAACCGATCGCCAGACCTCGTAAATGAATTGTGCCGAAGTGGAACAAAAAGAAGATTACTATGGACACGCTGACATCAATGGAGTTGTTCGTCAGTGCGGTTGAGTCGGGAAGTTTCTCGGCAACCGCGCGTTCCATGAACCTGACACCCTCGGCAGTGAGCAAGCAGATATCGCGTCTGGAGGACCGGTTGGGCGCGCGTCTGTTCAATCGCACGACCCGCCAGCTGGCTCCGACCGAAGAAGGCCGCGCCTATTACGAGCGCTGTCAGCGAATTCTGGCCGATATACAGGAAGCGGAATCGGCGGTGACGGAGCTCAACGCCGACCCGCGCGGTGTGCTTCGCCTGAACATGCCGGTTGTGTTCGGGCGACGACATATCGTTCCCATTCTCGGTGAGTTTCTCGAACGCTATCCGGATGTCTCTGTGGATCTGTCGATGTCGGATCAGTTTGTTGATCCGATCGCGGAAGGCTGCGACATGCTGATCCGGGTTGGGGAACTCAAGGATTCCAGTCTGATCGCGCGCAAGCTTGCCGAAGCGCGTCGCGTGGTTGCTGCGACCCCCGGCTATTGGAAACAACACGGCAAGCCCGACAAGCCCGAAGAGCTCCGGTCTCACAACTGCCTGGCGTATTCCTATCTGTCGAGCGGCAACACCTGGCGCATGACCGATACCGACAAAAAAGAGCATGTGGTTCAGGCGACCGGCAATCTGGCTTCCAACAATGGCGAAGCTTTGCTCGAAGCCGCGCTGGAAGGTCTGGGTGTTGTCAATCTGCCGACCTGGATGGTGGGGCCTGATCTTGAGGAGGGCCGTCTCGTGGAAGTCATGAGCGACTACTTGCAGCCCGAACCCTCGGTCCACGCGATCTATCCACCCGGACGGCATCTGTCTGCAAAGGTGCGTGCCTTTGTTGATTTTCTGGCCAACCACTTCAAAGAACGCCCGCTCGGTAAAGCAGTGTAAAAAAGCCCGGGATCAACCCGGGCTTTTTCGTATCTGGATGATGTACCACCTAGTGCATGAAAACCCGGCTGATGGCCTTGGCTGAAGCACGAAAGAAGCGGACGGTCTCTTGCCCTTGGAGTGCGCGCGCGCGTGCTTCGATATGCTGGTATTCAGACAAGTAGTCTTTGTGATTGAGTTTCTTGGACATCGTCTTCTCCTTGGTGCTCGAGTTGCGGTCCGTGCCGCGTTGAGAAGAATATATGTATTGTCCATATAGGAATAAATAGACCGAAAAAACACATTATATGTTCCTATAAGGAACATAATGAGGCATGAAAAAGGGCACTGTATGTGCCCTTTTTCGTAATTTATAGTTCTATTTCAGATGCTTACTTGAGTTTTGCCATCTGAACAGCCGTGTCGCTCATACGGTTCGAGAAGCCCCACTCATTGTCATACCAGCTCAACACGCGAACCATGCGCTTGTCGGTGACCTGAGTCTGGGTGGCATCGAACGCCGAACTTGCCGGGTTGTGATTGAAATCAATCGATACCAGCGGAGCATCGTTGATTGTCAGAATGTTCTGCAAAGGGCCCTTCGTGGCGGCCTTGCGCATCGCATCGTTGATCTCTTCAACACTGGTGTTTTTCTTGGCTTCGATCACCAGATCCACCATCGACACATTGGCCGTCGGAACCCGAACCGCCGTGCCGTCGAGCTTGCCGGCAAGTTCCGGCAGCACCAGGCCTACGGCGCGCGCGGCACCGGTTGATGTGGGTATGATTGAACTGGCCGCGCCCCGGGCACGACGTAAATCGCTGTGCAAGGTGTCGACCACCGGCTGATCGCCGGTATAGCTGTGAACCGTCGTCATGAAGCCGTGCTTGATCCCGACGGTCTTGTCGAGGACAGCTGCAATCGGAGCGAGGCAGTTGGTGGTGCAGGATGCGTTGGAGACAATCTTGTGCGACTTACGCAGCTTAGTGTGGTTCACGCCCTGTACGACTGTCAGGCCGGCCCCGGATGCGGGGGCCGAAATCAGAACCTTCTTGGCACCAGCCTGAAGATGTTTTCCAGCGGCTTCCTTCGAAGTGAAAATGCCGGTGCATTCCAGCACGACGTCGATGCCAAGTTCACCCCAGGGTAAGGCCGCGGGGTCGCGCTCGGAGAAGACCTTGATGGAGCGACCAATGGTCGATTTTGCACCAAGATTGATCGAGGATTTTGTGGTCGTCACCCGGCCCGGAAAAATACCGTGGGAGGTATCGTAGCTGAGCATATGCGCATTCGCATCGACCGAGCCCAGATCGTTGATTGCAACGAACTCGATGTCCTTGCGGCCTTGTTCGTAAGCTGCCCGAAGGACCAGTCGTCCAATTCGTCCAAATCCATTGATCGCTACGCGAACCGCCATCATTCTCTCCTCAGTCTTAACGCTTGTCGAAATTATTCACGTCAGCCGATCGCCGACTTGACGCGTGCGACCACGGCGTCTGCCGTGATCCCGAAATGTTCATACAGTTCCGATGCCGGTGCGGAAGCACCAAACCCCGGCATGCCAATCACATTGGCTTCTTCTACACCATAACGCGCCCAGCCAAATGAGACCCCGGCTTCAACAGAAACACGAACGCCGTCGCCCAGTGTGGCACCGCGATAGGCGTCGTCCTGCGCGTCGAACAATTCCCAGCATGGCATCGAAACAACCGCGGTTGGAATGCCATCGGCTTGCAGGCGCTCACGGGCGGCCATCGCGATCTCGACTTCCGAACCGGTCGCCAGGATCGTTGCGGCGCGTGAACCCTCGGCTTCACGCAACACATAGGCACCACGTGCACTGAGGTTTTCATTCGTGTGTTCGTTTCGAACGGTCGGGATGCCCTGGCGCGTGAGCGCGAGGACCGAAGGTGTCTCCTCGCTTTGCAGGGCCAATGCCCAGGCTTCAACGGTTTCAACCGCGTCGGCTGGACGGAACACATTCACATTGGGCATCGCGCGCAGGCTGGCAACATGCTCCACCGGCTGATGGGTCGGCCCGTCTTCACCTAGACCGATGGAATCATGGGTCATGACGTAAATCACACGCAATCCCATCAGGGCCGCCAGACGGATCGACGGACGGCAGTAATCAGTAAAGGTCAGGAAGGTGCCCGAATACGGGATCATCCCGCCATGCAGAGCCATGCCGTTCATGGCCGCGGCCATGCCGTGTTCGCGGACACCGTAATAGACGTAGCGCCCGGCGAAATCGCTGGCCGAGATGGGGGCCATACAAGCGGCTTTGGTGTTGTTGGATCCGGTCAGATCCGCCGAGCCGCCGATCATGGTTTCGACCACCGGTGTCAGAACCTCAAGAGCTTCCTGACTGGATTTGCGGGTTGCCCATTTGGGCGCATCAGCACTCAACTGTTTTTTATAGTCGTTGACGACATCATCGAAATTGGCAGGCAAGGCGCCGGAATGTGCAAAGGTGAAGGCGTCGCGTTGGTCAGAACCGGCAAGGCGTGCTTCCCATGCGGTGCGTTCATCTGCGCCACGTGACCCGGCGGCGCGCCAGGCGTTCAGAACATCGTCAGGAATCTCGAACGGTGCGTGGGGCCAGCCCAGCGCCTCACGCGTTGCGGCAATTTCCTCATCACCCAGTGGCGCACCATGGGTTGCTGATGTCCCCTGTTTGGACGGTGAACCATATCCGATCACCGTGCGGCAGGCGAT
>JABJAG010000162.1 GCA_018666195.1 Alphaproteobacteria bacterium | reverse complement strand
TGGGGTGGTGGTATTCGATACTACGACACCGCTCCATGGTACGGTCGCGGGTTGGCCGAGCATCGGCTGGGCGCATTTCTGCGGACCAAGCCTCGCGACGATTTCTTTGTGACGACTAAAGTCGGGCGCACGCTGCACCGCCCCTCGGACCCAAAGAACTTTGATCGTGAGCCTTGGCAAGGCGGTCTGAACTTCGAAGTGAACTTTGACTATTCCTATGACGGTATCATGCGGTCCTATGAGCAGGCTTTGCAGCGGCTTGCATTGGATACGGTCGATGCATTGGTGATCCATGACCTCGACGGCATCTTTCACGATAATGAGACACTTGCACGACACAGCAAAGACCTAGCGGATTCTGGGATGAAAGCCCTGAACGAATTGAAATCTTCCGGCGACATTCAGGCCTTCGGCATGGGCATAAACATGAAGGAACAACTGGCCGACTTAGCCCAAAAGGTTGAGCTGGACTTTGTACTTGTCGCCATGCCGTACACACTGATTGATCAAGACAGCCTGCTAACCGGCATGAAAGCCTGCGTTGATCGCGGTGTAGGCGTCATCATCGGGGCCCCTTTCGCATCGGGCATTCTGGCCACAGGATCGGCGGGAGCCGCGCACTATGCCTACGCAGAAGCCGATCAGCCGATTATTGAAAAGGTCTGTAAAATCGAAGAGGTGTGCGCGGCGCACGATGTTTCGCTTCAAGCCGCGGCATTGCAATTCCCAATGGCGCATCCCGCCGCTATTTCGATTATTCCTGGTGCAGTAAAACCTCAAGAGCTCACCGCTAATATCGCCTCGATCGACGACGACATCCCGGCTCGGTTCTGGGACGATCTCAAATCGCGAGGTTTAATCGTTTCGGATGCGCCAGTGCCAAAAGGATCGGTTGCGTGATGGAAGGCCTACCAATGCTGATCGAAGCTCGCGGCATTTCAAAACAGTTCGGCGGTGTCGACGTGCTGAGTGATGTCGATCTGGATCTTCACGCGGGCGAAATCCATGCACTTCTCGGGGAGAACGGGGCAGGAAAGTCCACTTTTGCCAAGATCCTTGCCGGCATCCATCGCCCGACCCGCGGCAAACTTAGACTGAATGGTCAGCCCGTTGACGTGTCCAGTCCGATCGCGGCTCAAAAACTGGGTATCGCGCTTATCCACCAAGAACCGATCTCCTTTCCCGATCTTTCGGTGGCCGAGAACATTGTGATGGGACGGCAGGCCGGGGGTCTGCTATCGCGTGTGCCCTGGGCCAAGATCATTGCGGATGCGCGGCGCTATCTCGATATGCTGGGTGTTTCTCTGGATGTAACGCGCCCTATGCGCGGATTGTCCATCGCGAACCAGCAAATGGTTGAAATTGCTCGGTCACTGGCCTCGGATAGCAAGCTCATAATCATGGACGAGCCCACAGCGCCGCTCACCCCGCGCGAAGTCGACACGCTCTTCAATATTGCCCGCCGGTTGCGTGAAGAAGGCCGCACGATCATTTTCATTTCCCATCGTCTGGAAGAGGTGCGGATGCTGTGCGACCGCGTGACGATTTTTCGAGATGGCGCACATATAGCGACCCAAACGATCGACAGCATTTCAGATGACGAAATTATCAAACTAATGATCGGTCGGACTTTGAAGAAATACATGCGAAAGCATATGGCCGCCATCGGTGAGACCGCCCTGGAAGTATCGAACCTTTCCTTGCCTGGCGCTTTCGAAGATGTCAGCTTCACACTTCGGCGTGGTGAAATCATAGGCTTGGGCGGGCTTGTTGGAGCTGGACGCACAGACGTAGCGCGTGCGCTCTTTGGTGTAGCGCCTGCCGCATCTGGTCAGATATCGATTGGTGGCGTCGGTGCCACAATAAACAAGCCATCCGAAGCCATTGAATTGGGATTGTCCTTTGTGCCGGAAGACCGCGCCGGGCACGGCATCTTTTCGACGTTGTCTGTGGAACACAACCTGACCGCTGCGATCCCAAACCTGATTGCGCCGAGTGGGTTTATCAGTCGCAAGCGGGAACACGGCATTTCCAGCCAAGCTGTGGATGATTTGTCGATCCGGTTGGCGTCGCTGCGTCAACCAATTGTCGAGCTTTCCGGCGGCAATCAGCAAAAGGCCATTCTGGCGCGCTGGCTATTGACGGAGCCCAAAATCCTGATCCTTGACGAACCGACCCGCGGAATCGACATCGGCGTCAAAGCCGAGTTCTACGACATGATCGGGGATCTTGCTGAGGCGGGCCGCGCAATCCTCCTGATCTCGTCCGAATTGCCCGAGCTCCTTTCGCTGTGCGACCGAATTCTCGTAATGTCGGAAGGTCGGATCACAGCTGAGTTTCCACGAGAAACTGCAACTCAGGAGAGCATCATGCAAGCAGCAGTTCCCAGAACGGGAATGGCGGCATGACACTTCTTCGTTCGATATTCCTGCGGCGCGAAGCGGGTATTCTGGTCATGATCGTGATCTTCTGTGCCGTCGTTGGGCTATACAAACCGCAATTCCTGACCGGTCAAAGCCTGCGGATTGTCCTGCTACTGACGCCTTTGATCATGATCGGGGCCATGGCTCAAATGCTTGTTTTGATCGCACGTCATGTCGATCTTTCTATCGGATCGATGCTTGGGTTCTCTGCGATGGTGGTCGGGCTAATGTATCGGGAATATCCTGATATCTACTGGCTTCTCGGTTTTCCAGTAGCAATTCTGACCGGGGCCGTTCTGGGCCTTGGCAACGGGCTTTTGGTGACGCTCTTCAGGCTGCCGTCAATCATTGTCACGCTTGGCACGCTCAGTCTCTATCGCGGTCTGACCTTCATTATTTCGGACGCACGTCAAATCAATCGGTCCGTGATCCCTACCGAGCTAAAGGTTATGTCACGCACGTCGCCGATCTTTGACGTTCCCTGGATCATCTTGATCGCCTTTGCAATTGCCCTGATGACCTTCGTCATCGCGCGGCACACGCAACTTGGCCGCCAGACCTACGCGCTTGGCTCAAACCCCGAGGCGGCCCCATTGCGCGGCATTGATGTGACGAAGGTGACCTTAATCGTCTTTACGCTTGCCGGCGCGCTTAGCGGATTGGCGGGCATCCTTTATGCTAGCCGCTGGGGCTTTGTGAATCCGTCTAACACCGGGGCTGGGTTTGAATTTCAGGTGATTGCTGCGGTGGTAATCGGCGGCGTGTCGATCAATGGCGGCGTCGGCACAGTAATGGGCACCGTGCTGGGCGTTCTCTTGTTGGGTTGCGTAGCGGCTGCGTTGCCCTTGCTCGGTATTCCCGGGTCCACCCAGAACGCAATCTATGGTGCCGTCATACTAATCGCATTGCTGATCGACCGATCCGTCCGGCAGCGTGGCGCGATTAGCATGTCGAGGACAACATCATGACCGACGCCAGCACAACGCAAACACGTAAACTCGCGCCCGCCCGCCCTACTTGGCACGTGGTTCTGGTGCGCCCCGAAACGATGACGTTCTTCCTTTTGATCTTCGGATTGGTCGGAGCAAGTTACCTTTCTCCATTTTTTCTGGACATGAACTATATCTTGCGAAGCTTCACGCTGACGGCTGAGATGTCGATCGTCGCCCTGGTCCTGACGATGGTGGTCATATCGGGCGAAATCGACCTCTCCCCGGCCGCTAACATGGCTCTTTCTGCATGCATTTTTGCTTGGGTGCAGGATGCGGGCGTCCCAATGCCCCTTTCGGTCATCGTTGGGCTTCTGGCGGGGCTAGCGATGGGGGCTCTGAACGCTTTTATGTCGATCCGGATGCAACTTCCTTCCATCATCGTGACCATAGGCACGCTGATCTTTTTCCGCGGTCTGGCGCAGGTCCTCGCAGGCGATCGGTCAATCCGTGTCCCCGACAGCTTTATCGGGATCAATACCGTCATGGTCGTAGGAATCCCGCTGCCAGTGGTGATCTTTTTCATCGTCGCCATCATCCTTGGCCTTGTCCTTGGGGCGACGGTGATTGGCCGCCAGATCTATCAGATCGGCACCAACCAGGAGGCGGCCCTGCATGCTGGTATCAATGCCAAACGGATCAAAGTCGGCCTGTTTCTGGTGCTGGGTCTGGTCAGCGCGGCGGCCGGTATGATGGCGGCATCGCGCCTTGGATCGGTGCGCTACGATCTTGTGCTGGGTGGCGAATTGCAAATGGTACTGATGGCAATGCTCGGCGGAACCTACATATTTGGCGGGCGCGGAACGATTTTAGGCACTTTCCTAGCTGCTTGGCTTTTGGTCATCGCCTCAACCGGCATGACGGTCGCCAACCTCTTGCCCGCCATACAGCTGACCGTGCTTGGCATCCTGCTGATCGTCGCGATCATCGCGACCAACTTCATCTACGCCCGGACCCAAAGGTAGCGGGTAAACCAAAGGCGCTAACGCCTAAACTCGAAGAAAGCAACTGGAGGAAAACATGCTTAAGAAATCACTGATGGCGGCCACCGCCGCTCTAGCCCTGACAGCTGGAACATCCACTGCCGAAGACATCGACATCGTCTTCGTCG
>JABJAG010000161.1 GCA_018666195.1 Alphaproteobacteria bacterium | reverse complement strand
GCAGAGAAGGCGGCTGATATGATTTTGGGAAATTCGCCCTTACCATCCGCGCAAGTTTAGCGGACTCTTTTCACAGGAACTCCTCTCAGGGGACTGTTCCTCGTCTTTATCCACGTGTAGCTTTGAAGGCCTGCAATCAAAATAGTCGCACCATCGAACAAACGGTGGGGACAGGCAGGGGGAGACAAATATGACTGACACTCAATATGTGGCACCAACGACGGTCGACGAGGCCGTGAGTGCCTATGCGGCAGGCGGTGACACGGCGCGCATTCTGGCAGGTGGCACGGATCTTCTGGTGCAAATGGGCGCCGGCATGATCCGGCCGGGCCTGATCGTCGACATCAAGAAAATTGATGAGCTGAACAGCGTCACAGAAACCGCCGATGGCGGTTTCGTCGTGGGTGCAGCTGTTGCTGGTGCGGTGCTCGCTGAGCACCCGACCTTCGGCAAAGTCTGGCCTGGCGTGCTGGAGGGGCTGAACCTCATCGGCTCCACACAGGTTCAGGGACGGGCTTCCGCGGGCGGCAACCTTTGCAACGGGTCTCCGGCTGGTGACGCCGTGCCGGCGATGGTTGCGGCCGACGCTATCGTGACAATTCAGGGACCGAAGGGCCGTCGCGAAATGGCTGTGGCGGACTTCCCAACCGGACCGGGACGAACCAGCCTTGAAGCTGGCGAAATTCTCATCAGCTTCACCTTGCCGCCACGTCCCGCAGGGTCGAGTGACGCCTATCTGCGGATGATCCCACGCACCGAAATGGATATTGCTGTTGTCGGCGTTGGCGTCAGCCTGACGATGGAAAATGGAACCTGCACAGCAGCTCGGGTTGGACTGGGCGCCGTGGCACCGACGGTGTTACTCGTCGAAGACGCGGCCAACGCGTTGATCGGCTCGACCCTCGACGATGCCGCTCTGGACACCGCAGCTGCGGCCTGCAGCGCTGCCTGCAATCCAATTGACGACAAACGAGGCACAATCGCCTACCGCACCAAAGTTGCCGGCGTACTGCTGAAGCGCAGTGCCAATATCGCCGCTGACCGCGCCAAAGGGGTTTAAGACCATGGCCAAACAACACATCACCACCACCATCAACGGCGAGCCGACGGAGTTCCTCTGCGAGCCGAACGAAACCATGCTTGATGTCCTGCGCAATGAGCTGAACATGACCGGCTCCAAGGAAGGTTGCGGCTCAGGCGATTGTGGTGCCTGCAGCATCACACTGGATGGACGACTGGTCTGCTCCTGCCTGATGCTCGGCGTCGAAGCAGCCGGCGCTGAAATCGAAACCATCGAAGGCATGGCTGACGGTGAGACCCTGCACCCGTTGCAGCAGAAATTCCTCGAGATGGCCGCCCTGCAATGTGGCATTTGCACACCGGGCATGCTGATCGCAGCAAAATCACTACTCGAAGAGAACCCGGACCCGACCGAGACGGAGGTGCGCTACTGGCTCGCCGGAAATCTTTGCCGGTGTACCGGTTATGACAAAATCATTCGCGCGGTGATGGATACCGCTGCGGAAATGCGGGGGGCAGCCTAATGACCGACACAACCAATAAATGGATTGGCCAGCGCACCATCCGTCCCGATGGCGCAGAGAAAGTCACCGGAAGTGCAGCTTTTGCTGCTGACACCACCATGCCCGGGATGATCTGGGGATCGGTGCTTCGCAGCCCGCATGCCCATGCCCGCATCAAATCCATCGATACATCAAAGGCCGAAGCGCATCCCGGCGTTAAAGCCGTCGTGACTGCCGCCGATATTGTCGACTTCCCTGTGGACACACCTGTCGCGCTGGGCATTCAGGACATGCGCTGGATGTGCCGCAATGTCATGGCACGTGAGAAAGCACTTTTTCATGGCCACCCTATTGCCGCCGTCGCCGCAATGTCAGAGGCCATTGCAGCAGAAGCCTGCAAGCTGATCGAGGTTGACTATGAGGTCCTGCCGCACGTCATCGAGATTGATGATGCAATCGCAGACGGCGCCCCGATCCTTCATGACTTCATCGAGTTCGAAGGTAAGCCGTCGAATATTGCTGGCACCATCGAACACACGAAGGGGGACATCGAGGCCGGTTTCGCCGAAGCAGACCTGATCATCGAACGGGACTTCACAACCCGGCCCGTCCATCAGGGCTATATCGAACCCCACGCCTGTCTGGTGAGCGTTGCCGCCGACGGCAAGGCAACGATCTGGAGCTCGAGCCAGGGCCAGTTCATGGTGCGCGCCATGACAGGTTTGCTGACTGGAATTCCGCAAAGCAACATTCGTGCTATCCCTGCTGAAATCGGCGGCGGCTTTGGCGGCAAGACCATTGTCTATCTCGAGCCGCTGGCAACGATCCTGTCCAAGAAATCCGGACGCCCGGTCAAGATGGTGATGAGCCGCGAAGACGTCATGCGTGCTTCGGGTCCGACGTCCGGCTCAAAAAGCACAGTCAAGATTGGTGTCAAAAAGGACGGCACAATCACGGCTGCTGACGGTACCTTCTGGCTGCAGGCTGGTGGCCTTCCCGGCGCGCCTGTTCGCGGCGCGGTGGGCTGTGCACTCGCACCCTACGATATCCCCAACGGGCACACGCTTGGCTACGACGTGGTCTCCAACCGATCCAAGGTCGCGGCCTACCGCGCACCTGGTGCCCCGCTTGGCGCATTCGGCGTCGAATGCGTCCTGGATGAGATAGCCGAGCAACTCGGCATGGATCCGCTCGACCTTCGGCTCAAGAATGCTGCCAAAGAAGGTACCAAAGCCGTCCATGGCCCGACCTACCCGCTTATGGGTTATGTCGAATCGCTCGAAGCCGCGAAGGCTCACGAGCACTACAACACCCCGCTCGGGCCCAACCAGGGACGTGGAGTGGCAAGTGGTTTCTGGTTTAACGCCGGCGGCGAATCCTCTGCTCAGGTCAACATCACCGAGGATGGCAATGTTGTCGTGACTACGGGCCATCCCGATATTGGCGGCTCACGCGCCGGCATCGCCAATATCTGCGCAGAAATTCTGGGAATCGATTACCAGCGCGTTTCTGTTCTGATCGGCGATACAGCCACAATCGGCTTTTCAAATCTGACAGGCGGCAGTCGCGTGCTCTTTGCCTCTTCGATCGTGGTCACTGAATCCACCAACAAGATCATTCACACATTGTGTGAACTGGCAGCAAAGATCTGGGACATCGACCCGGAGGCGGTGAACTGGGAAGATGGCGAAGCGCGTCCAGCGGGCGCAAATGCCGGCCAATTTCCACCCCTCACCCTGAAAGAGCTGGCAGCGCGCGCCAACGAGTCCGGTGGCCCGATCGGTGAAAGCACGCAAATCAACACCACAGGTGCTGAGGGCGGTTTTGGCACTCATATCTGCGATGTTGAAATTGATCCGGAACTCGGAACCGCAAAGATTGTCCGCTACACAGTACTTCAGGATGTCGGCCGGGCCGTACATCCGAGCTATGTCGAAGGTCAAATGCAGGGCGGTGCTGCCCAGGCAATCGGCTGGGCGCTGAACGAGGAATACATCTACACCAAGGATGGTCGCGTGGATAATCCGGGCTTCCTGGATTATCGGATGCCCATCGCCTCGGATCTTCCCATGCTCGACACGCACATCATTGAGGTGCCGAATCCCAAGCATCCCCAAGGTATTCGCGGGGTCGGCGAAGTTCCGCTCGTCCCCGGGCTCTCGGCTGTGCGGAATGCCGTCTATGATGCCGTCGGTATCCGGTTCAACGACCTTCCCATTTCGCCTCCGAAAGTTGTCGAAGCTCTCGATATGCCGAAAGCTGCAGAGTAGCCCCAAAGAGCGGGCGTCGGAGAGATGACACACAAGCGTATCCGACGTGTGGTGCCGACAGCGGCAACGGGCAGTTATTCGAAGGCGGTATTGGCGGGCGATACGCTCTACATGTCTGGGCAAACGGGGGCGGGACTGGACGGCAGTCCGCCCGCCCCCGGCGATCCCATTACCCAGACAAGGCAAGCCTGTGAAAATATTCAGACCTTGCTCACCGAGGCCGGGGGTGATCTTTCCGACACCGTCAAACTGACCGTTTACATCACCGCGCGAGAGCATCGGGCACCTGTATACGAGGTCATTGCCGAGTATTTCGGACCACACGCCCCGGCCAGTACAGGCCTTATCGTATCCGGGTTTGCTTCACCCGATTTTCTGGTTGAAATCGACGCGACCGCGGTTTTGCGGCGCAAATCCGACTAACGACACTGTCGGACACTTCACTTCCAAAAAAAGAAATACGAGGGAAAATTACATGGACGATATTACGCACAACCCAAATCAGGGAAGCCTTGTGCCTATGGTCGCTGATGAAGACTTCTCTCCTGCCTTCAAGAAGTCTGCCGAACGGGTTTCCAAACGTGTCGGGATGACCGCAAACAATGTTCGCGCCATGGCAAATTCTCCCGAACTGGGCGCAACCATGCGGCAGTTCCTGGATGACGTCTGGGACCACGGGGATTTACCGAAGCCCATGAAAGCTCTGATCCGGCACAGAGTTTCCAACATCAACGCCTGCCTCTACTGCTCAGCACATCAGGTGAAAGTGCTGATGAGTCAGGGCGTGGCGCAGGAAAAAATCGACAACATGCACGACTACCCGT
>JABJAG010000160.1 GCA_018666195.1 Alphaproteobacteria bacterium | reverse complement strand
TTGTCCTGACATGTTGAGGGTCTTTGTCATTGCCGCCACTGTCGCGTTTTCCGCGCAAACCGCGCTGGCGGCAGATGCGCGTTTGAACGATGGCGCGGGACGCTGGGTTTGCCAGCCTGACAAGGCCGACTGGCCGCAGGTCCTGATAGACTTCACCGAGGACGCGTATCGACGTTGCGATCAAAACACCTGCGTGACCTACAGCATCGGCACCGTGCATCTTGATGATATGACGGCGCGCATCGAATTTGCGCCACATGCAACCTTCAAAACGGCCAATTCGGGTGGCTCATATCAGGAAACGATCAAGATTGCGGGTGCGACCCTGCAAACCAGCGGGGTCTGCGCATATCGGGGCTTAGAGGATATTTACGACCCGAAATCATGATCCGTTTGCCGCATCCTGTTTTTACCTTCGCCTATGTCGCGGCCATGTTGGTCGTGATTGTGCTCTCGCTCATTCCATCCCCCGATATTCCCGGACCTGAAGGTTCAGACAAAGCTGCTCATCTGATCGCCTATGGAGCCATCGCGTTCTGCGGTGGACTGGGCTTCCAGACCTGGCCGTCACGTCTAAAATCTGCGGCCTTCGCAATCGCTCTCGGCGTGTTTCTGGAGTTTGCGCAAGCCGCATGGTTTGAACGAAACGGAAGTGCCTGGGATGCGGTGGCCAATAGCCTTGGTGCGGCACTCGGACTTGTGGGTGCGGCGCTGATCCTGAGCCTCGCGGTGAAACTGAGCCGAAAGAACGCTGCCTAGTTGGAGCTGATCACTTCGCCATTGCGCCAAAGCCCGGCAATTCGTCGCCCATCGGCCATGAACAATGTTCCCGAACCGTTCGGGACACCATTGCGGAACGCCCCGGAATAGTGATTGCCGCTGGGATAATGGGCTGTGCCCTGCCCGTTCATGCGTCCGCGCTCCAGCACCCCCTCAAAACGGCCATTGGGCGCACCGTGCAGATACCAGGCGACGGTACCGGGGCCATGCGCGAAACCATTCTGGCAATTTCCGGACCAGTTGATCGCCTCAGCTGATCTCGGATTTGGGTTGTGTACGACGCAGCCGTTGTTTTGATCGGTGATCAGGGCGTCTGCCGACACAGCGCAGCCACCTAGAATTCCAGCAAATATCGGGACTGCGAGTTTCCAGTGCATGGGCATAATTTGCCATGGCTGTCGGCTCGGGTCGACAGTTTTAGGTCTGCGTATCCGGTTCGCCCGTATCACGAGATGGCGGTACATCTTCGATTCGCCGGTAAAACAGCAAGGCAGCGATCAGCAGCACAGCCAGTGCCGCGAACATAACGCGATAGGCAACAAACGGGCTTCGCCCCAGTTCGTCTGCGGGGAATGCATCGATCAGCAAGCCTGTTCCGACCTGAACCAGAAACACACCACCCCAGATAAACAGATTGATGGCGGTGACGACCCGGCCAACATAGCGATCGGGGAACAGACTGCGGACATGCGCAAATATTGGTGACGACAGCCCGGATGACAGCCCCAGCAGAACCATGGCCACGGTGACGGTGACGACAGTGGTGTTTCCCGCGGCGGACAGAACCGCAAACCAAAGCGCCATGGACAAGGCCCCCACGGTGACGATGCCACGTCGGGTGTCAAAAATACGATCCAGCGGGCCGATACAAATAGCGCTCACGAGCCAGGCCAGCGACACCACAAAGATGATGTTTCCGCGCTCGATCAGATCAGACCCGAAGGTGTCATTGAGGTAGGGCCCGACCCAGAGGGCACGAAATGTCAAAAAGGAACCGACGGTGATCGCGGAAATGGCCCCGATGGCATAAAGCTTGGGTTCGCGAAAAATGAAGTTGAGACCCCGGGCGACATCCAGCAGGGATTCCGAGCCACCGACGACGATGGGGGCATCAGGTGCCCGGTCCCGAACG
Source organism: Alphaproteobacteria bacterium (assembly GCA_018666195.1). Lineage (GTDB taxonomy): Bacteria > Pseudomonadota > Alphaproteobacteria > UBA6615 > UBA6615 > JABJAG01. Next base: position 2,303 of record JABJAG010000160.1, on the reverse strand, counting down.
GTCAGGATGACCCCCAGCGACATGACCAGAGCACACCCGGCAACCATCAGCAGCGTGGGACGCCATCCGAAAGCCGCGGTCGCCTCGGCAAAAGGTGATGCCGAGAGAAGCATCCCTGTTCCGCCAAACCCCACGGCGAGTGCCGACGCTGTCGCCAGCCGGTCACGGGAAATCCAGCGTGTGATCAGAACGATAATGCCCATGAATACAGGCGCAATGCCCCAGCCGATAGTCAACAGTGCCAATGTCAGGCCGATGACGCTGTGTGCCACGGCGAACCATGCAACACCGCATGCCGTCACCAGCAGGAAAGCGGCAATCGTTCGACGCGGACCAAACCGATCGAGCAGGACCCCACTGGGCAATTGCATGATGGCAGACCCGAAGAAAAGTGCCGCGGGCAAGGCACTCAGTTGGCCGGCCGTCAGATCGAGTTCGGCGCGGAGATCAGGCGCGATCACGGCGGGAACCGAACGCAGAAACTGGCTGAGAATGAACGCCAGCCCAAGTGCCGGGATCATCGCCAGGATCAGTTTCAGTCGGTTACGGGTTTTCTCGGATGGTGAACTCATGTGAGGCAACCTCACGCGAGCAAGGTCTCACTTCGTGTATCGATATGCGCGTGCTGTTTTCAGCCTTCCGAAGGCGTTGTTTCGGAATCGGGACCGTCGGCAACAGGCAGTGCGCCTGATTCTTCGGCTTTGCGCTCTTCGGCGGCGGCTTTCTTGGCCTCGGCCTTGGCGGCCTTTTTCTCGGCCTTCTGAATTTCGCGCTGGCGTTTCTCGAAATTGTAGTTGGTCTTGCGAGCCATGCGTCTGTTCTCCTGTGTCTGTAAGGTCCGCCGGCAAACACCGACGGACCTGGACGTTAATTAGGCCGCGTGCCGAGCGTTGTTCCGGCGTTGCGGGCGACGGCTCTTGGGAGACCTGCCCCCTCCACCCGAATGGGCACGGACATTTCCACGTCCACCGCCCTTGCCACCACCTTGTCGGTTGCCACCACCGCCCTGCTTGGGACGTGCGTTTCCTTCAGGGCGTTCACCGCTCTCAACGGGGATCTTGTTCCCTATCAGGCGCTCGATATCCTTGAGGAGTCCAGCTTCTTCGGTGGCGCAGAGTGAAAGCGCGGCGCCATCAGCACCGGCACGTGCCGTACGGCCGATCCGGTGGACGTAACTTTCGGCATCAACCGGCATTTCAAAGTTGATGACATGGGTCACCCCCGGAACATCAATGCCGCGGGCGGCAATATCTGTTGCCACCAGCACACGGATCTTGCCATTGCGGAAGGATTCCAGGGCGCGTTGACGGGCTCCCTGGGATTTGTTGCCGTGAATGGCGTCCGCAGAGATACCTGAACGGTCCAGACGTTCGGCGACCCGGTTGGCCCGGTGTTTGGTGCGCGTGAAAACAATCACCCGACCCAGCGATTTGTCGCCCAGAAGATTGCAGAGCAGATCGAGCTTTTTCGTCGGTTCAACGAAATGGATACCCTGACGAATGGTCTCGAGCGCCACGGCCTTGGGGGCGATATCGATACGTACGGGATCATCCAGAATCTCTTTTGAGAGCTTGGCGATCTCCGTCGGCATTGTCGCGGAGAACAGCTGAGTCTGCCGCTTGCGGGGCAGTTCAGCGATGATCTTGCGAACATCCCGGATGAAGCCCATATCGAGCATCCGGTCCGCCTCATCAAGGATGAAATGCTCGATTTCGTCGAGTACCACATGCCCCTGATCCATCAGATCGAGCAAACGGCCTGGCGTGGCGATAATGATGTCGACACCACGGCGCAGGTTTTTCGTCTGTGCGTGCTGCGACACGCCGCCAAAGATCACAGCCTGGCGTAGGGCCAGCTGGCGACCATAGGCATGAAACTCATCGGCAATCTGAATGGCCAACTCGCGGGTCGGCGCCAAAATCAGCGCCCGTGGGTCGCGATACTTGCTGCGCGCCTGCACCTTGTTGAGCTCATGGAGAATGGGAAGCGCGAAGGCGGCTGTCTTGCCTGTGCCCGTCTGGGCGATGCCCAGCAGATCCTTGCCTTCGAGAATATGGGGGATAGCCTGTGCCTGGATCGGTGTGGGCGTTACATGCTCACGTGATGCCAATGCACGAAGGATCGGCTCGGCCAGGCCGAGATCCGTAAAAGTACTTTCAGTCACTAATGGTATTCCTTGTAGGTCGATCGCGGAGCGGAAGTTCTTTCGTTTTGGCCGCTCGGCCTCGACACTCACCCTGTTCCGGGCGCGGCCGGTGCGGGCTGATTCTTGATTATTGTTTCCGGGATATGCGTCGCAAATA
>JABJAG010000159.1 GCA_018666195.1 Alphaproteobacteria bacterium | reverse complement strand
CCAATATCTACGACTGGTTCCAGGAAGATTTCGGGAACAGCGAAACGGGTGTTCTGGCTCATTTACGGGAGTTCGCGGCCCCGGACCTCAAGGCCCGGCTGCGTCTCGTGCTGGACATCGGCGGCTATGACTATGACTGGTCCCTGAACGCGGCCACGGATGAAGCGACACGCTGACATGCCATAAGGCCTTGTCCCGATGGAGTGACCCGCTCTAGCTTGCGCAGATGTCCGATAACGAACGCGATCAACTGATACGGCGTATCGCCGACCGCCGCGATGACATGGCTGCACTCACGGCAGAGCTTGTGCGCATTCCCACGGTCAATCCGCCCGGGGAGGTCTATGACGACTGCGCACGGTATTTGGGCGATCGTCTGGCTGCGCGCGGTTTTGTTGTGGAGTATCTGCGCGCTGAAGGGGCTCTCGGGGACAGCGATCGATACCCACGCACCAATGTGGTCGCCCGGATCGAGGGCGACGGCCCGGGGCCGTGCGTGCATTTCAACAGCCATATTGATGTGGTGACGGCCGGAGAAGGCTGGACCGTGGATCCATTCGGCGGAGAAATTCGTGATGGACGTGTTTATGGCCGGGGCACCTGCGATATGAAGGGTGGCCTTGCCGCGAGTGTGGTTGCCGTTGAAGCGGTGCTGGATTCGGGCATCAGGTTTCCTGGTGCCATCGAGATTTCCGGAACCGTGGATGAGGAATCCGGTGGCTATGCCGGGGTCGCCTGGCTGGCCGAGCGCGGGTATTTTTCCCAGCCACGGGTGGACCATGTGATCATTCCCGAACCGCTCTACAAGGATGCTGTCTGTCTGGGGCATCGCGGTGTCTGGTGGGCGGAGGTCGAGGTGCGCGGACGGATCGCCCACGGATCGATGCCGTTTCTCGGCGTCTCGGCCATTCGTGGGATGGGTGCTTTCATCGAGAAAGTCGAGCGCGAGCTTTATCCCCGGCTTGAACAACGCCGCACGGCCATGCCGGTGATCCCGGATGCTGCCCGGCAATCGACTCTCAATTTCAATTCCCTGCATGGGGGCTTGCCCGAGCAGGAATACGCGGACGGGTTCCCCGCAGCCTTGGTCGCCGACCGTTGCCGGATCGTTCTCGACCGTCGATATCTGATGGAAGAGGATGAGGGGGACGTACGGGGAGAAGTCGTCGAGATTCTTGAATCTCTGCGCAAAGAACGACCGGAGTTTGAATACGAACTCAAAGATCTCTGGTCGGTTCCACCAACCATGACCGACCCTGATGTGCCGCTTGTGCGTGCGCTGGACCGCAATATTCTGGAGATTCTGGGACAGGAAGCGCGCCATGTGGCTTCACCGGGCACCTACGATCAGAAGCATGTGCGGCGAATTGGCAATCTGGAAAACTGCGTGGCCTATGGCCCGGGTGTTCTTGAGCTGGCCCATCAGCCCGATGAATACATAGATATCGACGATATGGTGGCGTCCGCGCAGGTGATGGCGGGTGTGACCCTCGATTTGCTGCGGGGCGAGATATGATTGAGACCGGTTCGAGAAATACGATTGCTGATGTGCCGGGTCTGAAGATTGGCATGGCCCACGATGACGTGGTCCGGACCGGCGTGACGGTCGTGCTGCCAGATGATCGCGCGGTCGCGGCGGTTGATGTGCGCGGCGGCGGAACCGGGACGCGTGACCTGGAGTTACTGGGGCCTGACGGGACCATCGATGCCGTCGATGCGCTGGTGCTCAGCGGGGGTTCGGCCTTTGGTCTGGCTGCGGCCGATGGTGTCGCCGGGTGGCTGTCCGAAAACGGGCGAGGTTTCCCCGTCGGTGACATGCGGGTACCGCTGATTCCCACAGCGATCCTGTTTGATCTTCTCAATGGTGGTGACAAGGCCGGTTACGCGCGCGGGGCTGATGATGCATTGCCGCATCGCGCGCTGGCTCGACAGGCCGTTGAGGATGCGGGCCTGGATATTGCGAATGGCAATGTTGGAGCCGGATATGGCGCGACCACAACCGGACATGATGGACGCAGGCTCAAGGGCGGGCAGGGGTCGGCATCCTGCGTGCTTGATGGTCGGGTCACGGTGGGTGCCCTTGCAGCAGTAAATGCTGTTGGGTCTGCGGTGGCCAATGGGTCAGGCCAGTTTTTGGCCGGGGTGTACGAGCATGGTGATGAGTTTGGTGGCAGGGGAAGCCCGACCACAATCGAGACCCTGGAGCACCCGCTCGACAAATATGGCACCTCTGGAGAAGGCGGCAACACAACACTTGCGATTGTGGCGACAGATGCCGCGCTTGATCAACGACAGTCCAGGCGGGTGGCCATGATGGCGCAGGCGGGTGTGGCACGTGCGATCCGACCGATTTTCACACCCATGGATGGTGATGTGGTTTTTGCGTTGTCGACGGGAACGCAGCCGCTTGCGGATGCCGGAGAGCTGGCACGTATTGGTATGGCAGCGGCAGATTGTCTGGCGCGGGCTGTCGCGCGCGGTGTTTTCCACGCCGCTGCACTGGATGATGTCTGGAACGCCTATGCAATGGCCTACCCCGGTGGGAATGGCGCTGAATAGGCTGATTTGTTAGGCTCTGCCGCACACAAAACACGGGAAATGGTCGATATGAACAAGCTTCTGCTGGGGACAGCCCTTGTGGCTTCCCTCACGATCACCGGTCTGACGGTCGGATCAGCAAACGCCCAGTCCAGAAACAGCCTGACGATTGGCGTGACGCTCGAGCCGCCGCATCTTGATCCCACGGCAGGCGCTGCTGCGGCGATCGACGAGACGGTCTATGCCAATGTGTTCGAGGGCCTGACCCGAATCGATCAGAACGGTGCCATCCAGCCGCAACTTGCAGAGAGCTGGACCGTGTCTGATGACGGGCTTGTTTACACGTTCAATCTGAAAAGCGGTGTCATGTTTCACGACGGCACAAGCTTCGATGCGTCTGATGTTGTGTTCTCGTTTGATCGTGCCCGCGCCGAGAATTCTGTGAATGCGCAGAAGGCACTTTTCGCAGCGATAGAAACAGTCGAGGTCGTCAATCCGACGACAGTGAAGATGATTTTGTCGCGTCCGGAAGGTTCGTTGCTCTTCAATCTGGGTTGGGGTGATGCGGTGATCGTGGCGCCGGAATCGGCTGAGACAAACAAGACCAACCCTGTCGGAACCGGTCCGTTCAAATTTTCGCGCTGGGTCAAGGGAGATCGCGTGGAACTTGCGGCCATTGCGAAGGACGCTCCGATCCAGAAAGCGACCTTCCGCTTCATGTCGGACCCGTCAGCTCAGGTCGCGGCATTGAAGGCCGGCGATATCGATGCTGCCACCAACCTGAACGCGCCCGAGGCCGTCCTCGCGTTTCAGGCAGACAAGAATTTCGAGGTCGCGATCGGGACGACCGAAGGTGAGACCATCCTTTCGATCAACAACACGCGTGCTCCCCTGAATGATGTGCGGGTGCGCCGCGCGATAGCTCATGGGATTGATCGTCAGGCGATCATCGATGGCGCGATGTTCGGGTTCGGCACGCCCATCGGCTCTCATTTCGCGCCACACCATCCCGCCTATGTCGATCTGACCGGGGCCTATCCCCATGACCCGGCCAAAGCCCGCGCGTTGCTGGCAGAAGCTGGTGTGACGGACCTCAAGCTGACACTCAAACTGCCACCGCCTGCTTACGCGCGGCGCGGCGGAGAGATCGTTGCAGCGCAACTCAAAGAGGTGGGGGTTGCTGTCGAGATTGTTCCGGTTGAGTGGGCCCAGTGGCTCGAGCAGGTTTTCCGAGGTGATGATTTCGACCTCACGATTGTTTCACACACAGAGCCGCTGGATATCGGTATCTACGCGCGGGACAAGTACTACTTCAATTATGATTCTCCGGCCTTCAAGGCCGTGATCAAACGCCTCAACGCCACCAGTGAACCGGCAGCCCGCACAGCACTTCTGGCCGTGGCGCAGGAAATCGTCGCAGTGGATGCTGTGAACGGTTTCATGTTTCAGCTGGCTCGTCTGGGGGTCTGGCGAAAGGGTCTCAAAGGCATGTGGCGGAACGCGCCGGTGCAGGCCATCGACATAACGGACGTGCGCTGGGAATAGGAATTCACGCGCCAGGCGAACCGGGCATGGGATGCTGACCTATATCGCGCGCAAGGCGCTGATCCTGCTGGCCACGCTTGCTGTGGCGAGCCTTGCGATTTTTATCATCCTCGAAATTCTGCCGGGCGATCCGGCATTGCTGCTTCTCGGCATTGAGGCGCAGGACGACACCCTGGCAGCCTTGCGCGCACAAATGGGGCTCGATCGCGCACCACCTGTGCGTTACCTGGCCTGGGTCAGTGGTCTTGTTTCGGGAACCAGCGGGATCAGTCACACCTATGCGGTACCGGTCTATGAACTGATCGGGGAACGGCTGGTGGTGACTGTGCCGCTCGCGCTCATTGCCCTCGTGGTGTCGACGCTGCTGGCGGTGCCGTTGGGCATGTTTGCTGCGGTCCGGCTTGGAAAATGGGGTGACTATGGCGTCATGGGGTTTAGCCAGATCGGCATGGCGATTCCGAATTTCTGGTTTGGCATTATCTCGATCCTGATTTTCGCCGTCGCCCTGGGTTGGTTTCCGGCAGCCGGGTTTCCGGGATGGCAAGCGGGCCTGGGTGTGGCGCTGTGGGCGTTGGTGTTGCCGGCCCTGTCCCTGGCCTTGCCTGAAGCCGCGATCCTTGCGCGGGTGGCCCGCGCATCCGTGCTCGAAACACTTGGTG
>JABJAG010000158.1 GCA_018666195.1 Alphaproteobacteria bacterium | reverse complement strand
GTCTTTTGCGAGAAGCCTCTGACTCTGACCAAGGCCGATGCCGAGGCTGCGTTTGCTGCGTGCGAGAAGGCCGGCGTGGTGCTCGCGACGGGCTTCAACCGCCGCTTCCATCCCTCCGTCCATCGGGCCAAGGAGCTCATGGATGCCGGTGCGCTCAAGGATTTGATGCATGTGGAGGGGACCATGTGTGCGCCCAACGGCATGTTCCTTGCCAAGGAGGCCTGGCGCGCCGACAAGACCGAAACCCCTGTTGGCGGGCTGACACCGATGGGTGTTCATCTGATCGATATCTACATCAACCTGTTCGGCAAGATTGATGAAGTCTACTGCCAGTCATTTCGACGTGCGGTGCCGAACGACACAGACGATACGTCTTCAATGCTGTTCATGTTCGAAAACGGCATGTCCGGCTACATGGTCAATATGCTCGCAACCGCGCCGAGCTTCCGCATGCAGGCCTATGGGCTGGGTGGCGCGATTGAGATCCGCAAGCCGGACCTGTCCTCGTTTGACTTTGTACAGAACGGCGATGGCCCGATCACCGGCGCGACGGGGAAGATCGAATCCGAATCCGAAGACTTCTCCGGCTTCGATATGGTCAACGCCGAGCTGGAGGCTCTTGCTGCGGCATGCGCCGGCAGCGCGGCATATCCGGTTCCACAGGCCGATGTGGTCCACGGCATCGCCGTTCTTGAGGCCGTGGTGAAATCGGCAGCAAGCGGCAAGCCCGAAAAGGTGCAATAGCCCATCACCATGAGCACGCCCGTCACCATTGAAGGGCTCTCGGCGGTCACGCTGGGCACTCATGATATGGCTCGCGCGGTGGTGTTTTACGAAGCGCTGGGCTTTGAGTTGCTCTATGGCGGGCCCGGAGCATCCTTTACCTCCTTCGCGGCAGGCAATGCGTATATGAACATCATTGCCCAGCCCGAGGATGTGAAGCTTTCGTGGTGGGGACGGGCGATCTTCTACGTCTCGGATGTGGATGGGATGTTCGTCCGCGCTGTTGACGCGGGGCTGGAGCCTGAAACCGCTCCGGCGGATGCGCCCTGGGGGGAACGATATTTTCATCTGGTTGATCCGGATGGCCACGAACTAAGCTTTGCACGGCCAATCGGGCAGAAAGACTAAACGAGACGATACAAAGGGGGAGACAACCATGAAAGCCATGGTGATGACGAAGTTCGGTGGACCGGATGTCCTGTCTTATCAGGATGTCGACACGCCGGAACTCGGGCCGGACGATGCATTGGTGGAGGTCCGCGCGGTCTCTGTGAACCGGACCTTTGATATTTATCTCCGTGAGGGCACCTATGCCCACCAGCCGGAGTTGCCGCATATCCTCGGAGTTGACCCGTCCGGTGTGATCACCGCTGTTGGTGAAAATGTGACGGACCGCAAGGTGGGTGACCGGGTGTTCTGCAGCCTGTTCCAGCCAACAGACAAGCCGGACCCATATATGTCCATTCCCGGAATTGGCCCGGTGGATTTCCTCGGCGTGACCATCTGGGGTGGCTACGCCCAATATGTGCGGAGCAATGCCGCGCGCACGGTTCCGATCCCCGACAATCTGGGTTTCCATGAAGCGACCGTGATCGGTCGTCACCTCGCCACAGCTGCAAATCAGGTTGAAAATGTGCTCGAGACCAAAGCGGATGACTGGGTGCTGGTGATGGGGGCCACTGGTGGTCTGGGCGCGGCCTGCATTCAGGTCGCCAAATGGGCCGGCGCAAAGGTGATCGCGGGCGCGGGTTCTGATGAAAAGGCACAAGCCTGTCTGTCCATCGGTGCCGATCACGCCATCAACTATCGCAAGCAGGATCTGACCGCTGAAGTACGCAAGCTCACCGATGGGCAAGGTGTGAACGGGGTGTGCGATAGCGTCGCCGACCAGGAGCAGTTTCCCAAGGTGATCCATTCGATGGCGCGCGGCGCCAAGCTGGTGACAGCGGGCAATGCGTCCGGTGCCGCCGATGTCCCGCTTGACGTGCGATATCTCTACCTGCACCAGCTTCAGATTATCGGTGAGCCGCGCGAGGCGCCCGGCGGTCTGCAACAGGCCTTCGCCCGCGCTGGTGAGGGCGGCGTAAAGGCCCTGATCGACAATGTGTTTCCGCTCAGTCAGGCGGTCGATGCGCAGGCACGTGTTGAAAGCAATGCGGGTATTGGCAAGGTTGTGATTGATCCCACGCTGGACTGAGGAGATTTCGATGCCATTTGGGCAGGTTGACTGGATCGCGCTGATTGCGGCGTTTGTTGCCAGCTATGCGTTCAGCGCGGCGTACTACATCACGCTCTCCAAGCCATGGATGGCTGCGATCGGCAAGACCGAGGCAGAGGTTCAGGCGGGTGCCGGGCCCGTTGCCTATGTGGTCGCGATTCTCGGGCAGTTGATCATTGCCTATGTGCTGATGAACCTGATGATCAGCCTCGGGATGGTGTCTCTCGGTGGCGGTGTGACACTTGCCGTGACTCTCTGGATCGGCTTCGTTGCGACGACAATGCTGATCAATCACCGCTTCCAGGGTGCCTCGTGGTCTCACTCCATCATCGACGGTGCTCACTGGCTGGCGATCCTGTTGATCCAGGGCATCGTGATCGGGCTACTCGCAGGCTAGGCAGGTCGGTCCGCGCTCGGATGCCCGGGTTATTCCCGGACTTGATCCGGGTATCTCGTCTCGGTCCGGGCCGCTAGGCCCGTTACTTTGGTAGTGCTAGAATGCCGACATCGTATTGGGATGAGGAATTTTTGTATGACGGATCAGGCTTACGCGCGGGCTGACAGCGGCTCGGCTGTTCTCGAGGCCCTGCAGGCGCTGCTGGGTGATCGGATTTCAACCTCCATGGCGCTGCGTGAGCAGCATGGTCGCGGTGAGGACTATTTCAAGCCGGTTCCCTCGGACGCAGTGTGTTTTCCGCATTCCACGGAAGAAGTCTCCGAGATCGTCAAAATTTGCGCGGCGAACCACACGCCGATCATTCCTTTCGGGACCGGGACCTCGCTGGAAGGCCATGTCACGGCACCCCATGGCGGCGTCACCATCGATATGAGTCAGATGAACGAGGTCATCGAGGTGAATCCGGAAGACCTCGACTGCCGGGTACAGGCCGGCGTGACCCGCAAGCAGCTCAATGAGTATCTGCGCGACACCGGCCTGATGTTTCCGATTGATCCCGGCGCGGATGCCTCGCTTGGCGGGATGACCGCGACGCGTGCCAGCGGTACCAACGCCGTGCGCTACGGGACAATGAAGGAAAACGTGCTGGGCCTGACAGTCGTGATGGCGGATGGACGCATCGTGAAAACCGGTGGCCGGGCCAAGAAATCTTCGGCCGGTTACGATCTGACCCGCATGTTCGTTGGCTCGGAGGGCACGCTGGGTGTGATTACCGAGGTTCAACTCAAGCTGTACGGCATTCCCGAAAAGATGGCCTCGGCTGTCTGCCAGTATCCATCTCTGCAGGAGGCCGTCGACAGCGTCATTCTGACCATTCAGGCCGGGATACCAGTGGCGCGGATCGAGATCCTTGATGCGCTGATGATGGACTGGACAATCGATTACGCTGACCTCAAGGGCTACGAGGTCAAGCCGACCCTGTTCTATGAATTCCACGGCACCGAAGCCAGTGTTGAGGAACAGGCCAACACCGTGCGTGACATTGCTGATGATTTCGGCGGTTCTGCGTTCCGCTGGACGGCCAATCAGGAAGAACGGAACCATCTCTGGCAGGCGCGCCACGATGCCCTCTATGCCGCGCTGGCCAAGGCACCGGGCAAGCAGGCGTTGTCGACCGATGTTTGCGTACCGATTTCCCGCCTTGCTGAATGCCTGCTGGCAACCGAGCAGGACACTCGTGCCTCGGGTTTCGCAGTGCCCATCGTGGGCCATGCCGGGGATGGCAATTTCCATTGTGTGTTCCTGCTCGATCCGGATGACAAGGATGAGCTGAAACGGGTGAAGGATTGCACCGAGCGCTTGGTGCACCGCGCCATTGCCATGGGCGGTACCTGTACTGGTGAGCACGGCGTGGGCGCGGGCAAGATGGACTTTCTGGTCGCCGAACATGGGGAGGCGGTCAGTCTGATGCGCACCCTGAAGCTGGCCTTTGATCCGGACAACATCATGAACCCCGGCAAGATTGTCCGGGTCTAGAGTTTTGCAATAGCCTCATGCTGAGCTTGTCGAAGTATGAGGTGGCTCGGTAATTCAACACCCTCATCCTTGGTCAGGCTCAGGATGAGGGCCTCAGAGAGTGGAGATTCAACAATGTCCTCAAACGTGGTTCAACTCCGTGACGTGCCGTCCGTGCGTAACAGCGTCAGCCCTGAAGAGTGGCAGGCGCGCGTTGATCTGGCTGCCGCCTACCGTCTGGTGCATCTCTACAATTGGGCGGATTCCATTTACAATCACATCTCGATCCGGGTACCCGGAGAGCCGGACTTCTTTCTGATCAAGGCGCATGAACTGCTCTACGACGAGGTTACGGCGTCCAACCTGGTAAAGGTGGATTCCCGCAATGACGACGTCGATGAGAGCTTCCATGTGAACAAGGCAGGCTTCACCCTGCATGGCGGTCTGATGCAGGCGCGCCCGGACATCAATGCCGCCTTCCACACCCATATTCCTGAATGCATCGTGGTGTCGAACCAGCCTGATGGCCTGTTGCCACTGGCCCAGACGAGCATGCAGTTCTGGAACAATGTCGGCTATCACGACTATCAGGGCATCACCGACAATCTGGGTGAGCGCGCGGAAATTGCCGCAGCGCTGGGTGACAATCACACATTGATGATGCGCAATCACGGCCCGGTCACCGTCGGAAAGTCGATGCGCGATGCGTTTATCCTGATGCGCGATCTGGAGACCTCCTGCAAGTTGCAGCTTCAGCAGCAGGCGGCCGGTGACAGCTATGTCATGCCTTCGAAGGAGGTGCTTGATATCGCCGCGGAGCAGCGGCGGGCCCACAATGCCGGTCGCGGGACGGCTGACTGGCCTGCCTGGTTGCGCCGTCTGGACCGGATTGATCCGTCCTACGCCGAATAGGATAACCGCGCGGATATGTTCCGGCTTCTGCGCCTGATAGTTTTCGCCACGATTGCGATTCTGGTTGCGATCTGGCTCAGCAACCGCGCGGAGGCGTATTCACCGCAGCCCGAACCCGAAGTCTCGTTAAAGGAAGTGAACCATGATCATTGATCACCGCACCTACACCACCAAACCCGTCCACACCGGGGATTTTCTGGAACTCTGGGAACGCATGGCACTGCCCTATCAGATGCAATATCTCGAAGGTTTCGTCGGCATGTTCACCTGTGATGTCGGCGATCTGAGCCAGGTCGTTCACATGTGGCGCTACGAGGATCAGGGGGATCGCGAACGCCGTCGCACCGCCATGTATGAAGATCCGGGCTGGCTGGAATACGTGAAGGCGCTGAAGGAGTCTGAGCTCATCGTGAAGATGGAGACGAAAATCCTCAAACCGGTCCCGTTTTCACCCCTGCAATAGTTCAGTTGGCTGATTTGCGTCCCCGGGTCATCAGGAAGACACCGCCAATCACCAGCACCATCGCGACCAGATGGAAGGTCTGGAAATCCTCGCCGAGCAGCACCACGGCCAGCAGGGCTGTGAACAACGCCCGCATGTAATTCGACATGCTGGCCTTGTTGGCGCCGATCCGTCGAATGGCGACGCTCATCAGACCGACGGCGATCGCCGTCACCGCGATCCCGACCCAGAGGATCGAAGCGATGGTGACCAGGTTCACGGGCACGGGACCTATATGAATGGTTTCCAGAATATAGAGCGGCAGGGTCATCACCGCGCCCGAGACCAGAACAATGACCATCAGCTGCGGGACGGGGATTTGCTCTGGCACTTTGCGGATCAGCACATTGTAGAGCGCGGCGAAGGCGATGGCCGCGAGCATGATCAAATCGCCCTTGTTGAAGTCCATGACCAGGATGGTCAGGGGGGCACCCTGGGTGATGATCACCAGCACACCAAGTCCGGCGATCACAATGCCGATGCCCTGTTTCCAGTTGATCACGTCTCGGAACATCAGCCAGGTCAGCAGCACGGTGATGGCGGGCTGCGAGGCCGAGACAACGCCGCCATTGATTGCGGTCGTATAGGTGTAAGCGGTGTAGATCAGGCCATTGCCCAGTGGGACAAACAGCACGCCCATCAGGGTGAACAGTTTCCAGTGTTTGAGAATCAGGTGACGATTGGCGAACAGGCCATAGGCGGTGATCGGCAGCAGAAACAACGCCCCGACCACCATCCGCCAGAACACCATGCCCATCGGCGGAACCACCCCACCCAGATAGCGCGCGAGCACATGGTTCGAGGCAATGATCAGCGCTGCCAGAACGATCAGCAGATAGGGCAGCGCACTCGACGTGCCCCATCCTGATCTGGCTGTGGTTCCTGAGCTCTGGTCGGTCATGGCGTTATTCTACGCGTGTGACCGCGCGCCTCAGCCGTCTTCCGAAAGGCGTTTGCGCAACAGATCGAGCGCCGTGATCACTGCGTAGCTGCGCATGCGCGACAGCACGCCGGGCAGGGCCACAGTCCTGGCTTCCGCGCGATCGGGCAGCGATACAGCAACAAACACCGTTCCCGGTGGGTGTTCCTCACCCTCCAGCGGGGCCAGCGCGGCGATCCCGATATCGGTGCCAATCATGTCACGTGCATTGGTGGCCGCAGATACAGCCCGATCTTCGCCCGACATGGCCTTCGCATTCTGATTGGTGCCATGGGGGGCAATGGTCGCGCCGCGGAAGACTTCTAGATTCGGATCCAGCGCGGTCATCCGGCTGGAAAGAATGCCGCCGGTCAGGTTTTCTGCGGCCGCAAAACTCAAACCCCGTTCGCGCAGCATGGCGAGGACGACGGTTTCCATGCTTTCATCGTCGATGCCGAAAATATAGTCGCCCAGCAATTCTCGGATCAGGGCTTCCTCAGCAGCAATGATCGCTTCGGCAGCCGCATCATCGGCGGCTTTCGTGGTGATGCGAACCTTGATGCCCTCAATGCCGCTGGCCTGAAAAGCGATGGTCGCGTGGCCGCTCTCATCCAGCGCATCCACCCGCTCTGCCAGTGTCTCGGCGATGGCGGATTCGCCGTAACCCCAGGTGCGCAGCACGCGTGAGCGGATCACCGAAGCATCGCCGCCACGCCGCCGCAGATCATCCAGTACCGTGCCGTGCATCATCTCGCGCATTTCATGGGGTACACCGGGAACGGCGTAGATCACCTTGTCGCCAATCGGGCAAACCAGACCGGGCGCGGTGCCCGGCATCTGGGCGATGGTGCTGGCCCCGGCAGGAACATCGGCCTGACGCAGATTGTTCTCGGGCATCACCCGACCACGGCCTTCAAAGATATCCCGGATATGGGCGGCGATCTTGTCGTCGCGGACCATCTCCACACCCATGATCTTGGCGATCACGTCGCGGGTGATGTCGTCCTGGGTCGGGCCCAGACCACCGCAGCAAATCACCGCATCGCTGCGCTCCAGCGCCTGACGGATGCAGAACTCCATCCGGTCCGCATTGTCGCCGACCTTGGTCTGAAAATGGGAGTCGATCCCGGCGAGAGCAAGTTGTTCCCCGATCCAGGAGGAATTTGTATCGACGATTTGTCCGAGCAGCAGCTCGGTGCCAACGGCAACGACTTCACAACGCATGATGTGTTCTTTCGGTTTGGTTCTGGTGTGGCCTAGACCGGCATCGGCGGTTTGCCAGATTCGCGCAGGGCGCGTTCATAAACGGGGATATCGGCGCTGGGCTGCATCTGGTCGGTCTGGCCGAACATGTCGGAAATCCAGCCCCGGTGGTAACTGCCATGGGTGACCAGATGGGTCAGGCACATGGCCCGGGACATGGAGCCCGCATTGCCGCCGATCAGTTCGTAGTCGACAATCTCGGCCAGCTCTTCCTCACTCAGGGAATCGACATAGGCCTTCAGGGTTTCATCCATCTCGCGCCGTGCGGCCCAAAGGTCGTCGAAATTTTCGATTTCCACGTCCCGGAGGGTTTTGAAGCTGTGCGTTTTTCCGGTCATGTGACCAAGCCAGATCTGATCGACATTGAGCAGATGATGCAGGCTCACATAGATCGATTGCAGCGGCGTTTCCCGCTTCTTGGTGATCTCCTCGGGCGGCAGATTGGAGACGTCCGTATAGGTCACCTCATTGGCCCAGCTGTTGTAGTCAAACAACGTGCTCAGATAGGTTTTGTCGCGCATGGTCTCTCTCCTTGTCCCCAGAATACGCCCTTGGTTGAGCCATGTCGAAGGGGCAGCGCGCGACCTCAATCTTCGACAAGCTCAGTATGAGGATGTTTTGAGAACAGCCTTGAACTTCCGGTCTTTCTTGATAGCCATTTCCCGGCGCAGGGCGTCACCATGGGGCAGAGGCCCTTCAGTGTGGATGACGCGCCACGGCCCGCGCCCACGGGTGAATTTGGCACCGGTACCCGCATTGTGGGATTCCAGCCGCGCGTTCACATCCAATGCGATGCCGGTATAGGTGGTGCCTGCATTGTTGCACAGGACATAGACGAAATAGGTCGCCTCGGACGCCATGGGTCGGACGGGGTTCAGTAGTGCGGCGGTGGTGGGTCGTTCGGCGTCTTGTCGTTGACGACTTCGGCCAACTCACCCATCTGTCCCGACAGCCGCCGGACCTGTTCGCGAAGCAACTCGACCAGATTGGCTTGCTCGGCGACCACAGCCGACAGTTCATCCGCGGCCTGCTCCTGATGGGCAAGGCGGGTCTCAAGTTCGGCGATACGGTCAGCGTCTGTGGTCATGGCAGGAAGGTTACCAATGGCCACCGATTCACGCACAATTCGTCGTTCCCGCGCAGGCGGGAACCCATAACCACGTACGGCACCCGGTTATGCTTGGTGTTTATGGATTCTTCTGCGCGGGTATGACGACTGGACGCAAAATTACCGCCCCAGCACCGTCACAACCGTCGCCGCTTCCTCGATGCCGAAAAAACCGCCGCCGTTTTCCGCTGCGGCGATCCGGGCGCCTTCCACCTGACGTTTGCCAGCTTCGCCGCGCAACTGGGTGACGAGTTCGTGGATTTGCATCGCGCCGGTCGCACCGATGGGATGGCCCTTGGAGAGCAGGCCGCCGGACGTGTTGACCGGAATGCGTCCACCCAAACGGGTTTCCCCGCTTTCAGCCAGCGCGCCGCCATCACCACGGGCGCAGAAGCCCATGTTTTCGACCTGCACGATCTCCGCATAGGCCGATGCGTCGTGCACTTCGGCAACGTCCACATCGTCGGGCGAGACCCCGGCCATCTCATAGGCCCGGTCGGCAGCGACCTTGCCGAGATGGTGATCAAAGTCGTTCGGATCGCGTTCGGAACCGCTGACGAGGGCTGTTCCCATCAATTTCACGGCGCGGGATTTGTCGAACCGGTCCAGCTGGTCTTCGCGGGCCAGTACCAGCGCCCCGGCACCATCAGACAGTGGCGCACACATGGCGCGGGTCAGCGGCCACGAGATCAGCCGGTCGTTGAGCACGTCATCGACGCTGAAATCCTTCTGGTACTGGGCCAGCGGGTTCATCGTCGAATGGAAATGGCTCTTGGCTGCCGCAGCTGCAATCTGCCGTTGGGTGGTACCGAAATTCTTCATGTGCTGGCGGGCGAGCGAAGCATAGATATCCATGAAGACG
>JABJAG010000157.1 GCA_018666195.1 Alphaproteobacteria bacterium | reverse complement strand
TGGAACCTTTACCGGGCCGGATTGATGCCTCGACGGGGCGGGATTTTCCCGAGACAAGATGGCGTATTGATGGCGTGCTGGTTGCGACAGCGACAGGCATCGATCGCGAGATGGTGGCGGGCACATATGCGTTGAACGTCAACCATCCGCATTATCAGGTGGTCGATCAATCTGTTGAACTTGAGCGCGGCAAGACAGAAAAAATACGTCTCGACCTCGCTCCCGTGGATGGCCGTCTTGCCATCAATTCGAAACCTGCCGGAGCGGAAATTTTTCTCGATGAGCAGAAAATCGGCGTGACCCCGCTGGACATGCCGCTGGCCGGTGGGTCTTACCAGCTGCGTATTGTGGCGCCGGACAGGCAGCGTGTGGAAGAGACCGTACAGATCACCAACACGGCCCCCCTGATTGAACGCCTCTACAATCTGAAACCCGTATCCTCAACATTGAAGATTGTCGCGATTCCTTCTGGTGGACAGCTTCTGGTCGACGGCCGGCGGGTGCCGCAATCCGGTGAAATTGAGGTCACAGCCAATGAGGATCACAACGTCACCTATGTGCGAGACGGCTATTTGCCCAAAAGCCAGACGGTGCGTTTGAGTGCAAATGAACGGCGTGAGTTGACCCTGCGATTGCAGGAAGACCTTGGTCTTGTGAGCATTCGCACCACATCGGGCGCTGAAATTCTTGTCGATGGCAAAAAGGTCGGGACGGGCGAGGCCACACTGCAGCTTTTGGCGGTTCCGCAAAAGATCGAATTGCGCAAAAAGGGTTACCGCACGGTCCGTAAAACCGTGACGCCTTCAAACAAGCGACCACTTGTCATTCGCGAGGAGCTGGTCGACGAAACATCGGCGCGTCTCGCGGAATCGCCGCGAAATTACAAGAATTCGGTGGGAATGTCGCTCCGACTGTTCGAGCCGGGTGCATTCGTCATGGGCGCGCCGCGCAGTCAGCAGGGACAACGGGCCAACGAATTTGTAAAGAAGGTCGAGTTAACCAAGGCGTTTTATGCGTCCCGCCATGAAGTGACCAATGGACAGTTTGCAAACTTCCGAAATGGGCGAAACGGTCGGTCGAACGAACCTGTGATAGGTGTTTCCTGGATCGACGCCGCCTCCTTTGCCAATTGGCTGAGTGCGCGCGAGAAGTTGACTCCGTTCTATCGTATTTCAGGGGGGCGTCTGGTCGCCGTCAGCAAAACCAGTGACGGATATCGACTGCTCAGCGAGGCGGAATGGGAATGGCTGGCGCGTCGCGCCGGGCGAACGAAGCAATCGATATTCACCTGGGGTGATGGCGGCACGGTTCCAGCGAAATCCGGAAACATTGCAGATGAATCTGCGAACGGCTTGGTGCGGTTTTATGTGCCCCGGTACAATGATGGCTTTGCGCGCACCGCGCCTGTGGGCAGTTTTCCAGCGGAACCTTCAGGCCTGTTCGACCTGACGGGGAATGTCAGTGAATGGGTGCATGATTTCTATACGTTGGACCCGCCAGATAAGCGCCTGACAGAAGTCGATCCTCTGGGTCCAGGTTCTGGAGATTCTCATGTTTTCAAAGGATCGAGCTGGAAGTCGGGAACTCGAACAGAGTTACGGGCATCGTATCGTGATGGTCGCTCCGGCGGGCGTGATGATATCGGTTTCAGGATAGGGAGGTATCTCCATGGTGCAGAGTAAACCCACAGTTGGTCGCCAGCGATTTCGAAGGGCAGTCGTGATCGTGATGGCACTCGTGTTTGGCGGCGGTCTTATTGGTTTTGCCTATGCCCAGTCCGGAATCAGTCTGAACTCACCGGTGTCCTTCCCGGTGGATATCTAGCGTATCAGGAAAGCGAGCGGAAACATGGTATCTGCAATCAAGAACACCCTCGCGCTGGTCATCTCGATCATCGTCGTTCATCTGTTTTATGTGGGCTATGTCTGGCCGGAATCTTCGGCTGCGATTGAGGCAGCGAGGACGGCTGGGCAAAGTGCGCCGCGCGATCTGGCCGTGATCCTCAAGGATTGGGAGCAGGAAATCTGCATCATTATGATGCTGTGGGGCACGTTCCTGATCCTCGACAAGTGTTTCGCGATCATGAAAGACCGCTATCTGTTCAACGTGGATTTGCTGGAAGGTGCGGCGGAGGGTGCCGATGGGGAAGATGACCTGGCGTCAATGCTTGAAGCGCTGGAAAACCTGCCGGCCCGCATCCGAACTACGCCGCTGGTGCGAACGCTTTCGGCCAGTTTGCGTCGTTTCCTGATTACCGAAAACGTCCAGAATACATCCGAGACGATTGACGCCAATGTTGAGTCACTGGCCGTGAAGCAGGAGGCTGAAAACTCGATGGTCCGGTATTTGATCTGGGCAATTCCTGCGATCGGATTTATTGGAACGGTGCGAGGAATCGGACAGGCGTTGTCTCAGGCAGATCAGGCATTGGCTGGCGATATTGCCGGAATGACAGAAAGCCTAGGTGTGGCGTTCAACTCCACTTTCGTGGCTCTGCTGATCAGTATCGTTCTGATGTTCCTGTTGCATCAACTTCAGCGCCTGCAGGATTCGATGGTGACTGACACGCAGGAATATTGTGAATCCTTCCTCCTTAACCGTATCAGCACACTGGGTCGAAACTGAGACCGCGCCGTAAATCTGAGGGGTTCAACCTCGCCTTTCTGGACGTCATGTCATGTGGGCTGGGCGCGATCATTCTCGTGCTGATGTTGGTCAAACACGATGTCGAGCATGTGTCGGATGAGAGTGAACGCCTGACCGCAGATCTCGAGCGCTTGAAGAAGACGGAAGAGCAGCTCAGCGCCAAAGTTGTGAACACCTTGCGGGCGAAAGCAGCAACCACGGGTGAGGTTGAGGCACTGGAGTCGGAGGTTTCCAAGGTACAGAGGGAAATTGATCAGACCCGTGTTGAAATTACGGCCCGTGAAAGCAAGGAAAAGGATCTCGAAGAGACGATCAAGACCATTGAGGTGAAGGACAACACTGATGTGGTGGAGAGCCGTCAGGTGGGAGAAGAGAATTATCTCATTGGTTTGCGGGTGGAAGGTAAGCGGATTGGAATTCTGGTCGACAGTTCGGCATCGATGACCGAAGAGAAGCTGATCGATATCATCCGCCGAAAGAACATGGCGCCGAACGCACGCGCGCAGGGCGCCAAGTGGCAACGTACGCGGCGTGTTGTGAACTGGCTGATTGCCCGTGTGCCGAGCGACAGTGTGGTGCGCGTCGTTTCCTTCAATGACAAAACCAAAACGCTCGGTGGCTCTCCGGGTGTCTCGGGTAACAATGCATCCGGGCTTGGTCGGATCGTGACGGATATGAATGCTGTCATACCTGGAGGGCCAACCAATCTGGCGGCAGGCCTCAAGGCGATGGCGTCTCACAACCCGACTGACATTTATGTGGTGACAGACGGTTTGCCGACCGCCGGGGATTCCGGCTATCGCAGCCTTAATCCGTTTTCGGGCTGCAGCGCCCTTTGGGGGGGCTCTACCTCGATTTCCGGTGAATGTCGGGCGCGATTGTTTCAGCATACGGTCAACAATTCAGGGCTGACCAAGGTGCGTACCAACGTGATTTTGTTGCCGCTGGAAGGTGACCCCGAAGCCGCAGCCTTTTTCTGGCGCTGGACCGCGCTCACCAGTGGTCTGATGATCAGTCCCGCGGAGACATGGCCTTGAAGCGCAAATCACGCGAGTTCGAGATATTCAGTCTCTCTTTCCTCGACATCATCTCGTGCGGGTTTGGGGCGGTGGTGCTGTTGGTCCTGATTTCACCGTTTGCTGAATCCGTACTGCCGAATTTCACATCTGAGACCAAACGTATGCTGGAAGAGGTTCTTGATGCTGAATCCCGCATTACAGCGTTGGAGAGCGCGCTCGAACAGGAGATTGAGTCACAGGAAGAGGTGGAAGAACGGCTGACTCGTGAGAAGACCAAGGCAACCGATGCGCAGAATGCTTTGCGGGCGGCCAATGCGCAGGCAGAAAGTCTGAGCGAAAATCTGGCCGGTCTGGAACTTGTGGAACGTTCTCTACGCAATGCCAGTAGGGCGAATATCACGCCGAATACGTCACAAACCCGGGATGAAGAGGTTGGCGGAATTCCGGTCGATAGCGACTATGTGGTGTTCATCATCGATACTTCGGGAAGTATGCAGGCGATTTGGAACCGGGTCACGAAGGAAGTGGAAAACGTCATTCGCATTCATCCGCGGATCAAGGGGTTTCAGATTCTCAATGACAACGGGACCCATTTGATCAGTGGCTATAGCGGCCGCTGGATTCCGGATACCAAGGCGCGGCGCGATAGTGTGATCCAGCTGTTTCGAAACTGGAAGAGCGCCTCCAACAGCAGCCCGATCGAGGGGCTGGAGGTGGCGCTGAAACGCTATGTGAACCCCAGCCAGAAGGTTTCTATCTACATTTTCGGGGATGACTATACGGGTTCATCCTATGATCAGGTGATCAAGACGCTCAGGCAGGCAAACACCAATCGGGTGACGGGGAAACCGCTGGCGCGGGTCCATGCCATTGGGTTCTTGTCACCGACGTCGAATGGTCGCTTCGAAACCCTGATGCGGGAAGTCACAAAGCAGAATGACGGCACGTTCATTGCATTGCCAATCAGGCAAGCACCACGGAACCAGATATTTCAAAATGGTGGTGGCAGCCGGCCGAGTGGTGGCTAGCGCCGCACTGACCGTGGGTCGAGTGCGTCCTGCAGACCGTCACCGAGGAAGTTGAAAGCCATGACGGTCACGAAGATAACGGCACCCGGCCAGACGGCCAGCGCAGGCGCGCGGGTGGCAAGTTCCTGAGCGTTGGTGAGCATGTTGCCCCAGCTCGGGATTGGCGGCTGGATACCCAGACCAAGGAAGCTCAGCACCGATTCCAGCAGAATGACTGCCCCGATGGAGAGTGTCGTGGCGACAATAATCGGGGAGACCACATTGGGCAGGATGTGGCGCAGCATGATGGTTGTCGACCCTGCACCCATGGCTTCGGCTGCCCGAACGAACTCGCGGGTGCGTATGGACAAGGTTGCCGCGCGCACCAGTCGGGCGACGGTTGTCCAGCCGACGATCGCGATGATGAAGACGATGCGATAGAGGCTTGTCATCTCTGAATTTGCAATCCCATCGGGGATACCAAGTTTTGTCAGGTCGATGGCGGCCAGCACGATTAGCAGGGGCAGCAGAGGAAGGGCGATCACCCCATCGGTGGTACGCATGAGAAGCGTGTCCAAACGCCCGCCGTGGTAGCCCGCAAACAGGCCAATACTGGTGCCGATCACCGCAGCCCCGAGCGCCGCCACGAGCCCGACCAGCAGGGATATGCGGCCGCCATAGAGCAGGCGGACAAAGACATCCCGACCTGCTTCATCCGTGCCGAGCCAGTGCGTGGAGCCCGGTGTGGCGTATTGGTTGAACAAATTGACCCGCGTGGCTTCTACGCCGAGAAGGGATTCAAATGCAGGCGCGAGCATGGCGAGAGATGCCACCACGATCAGAATGACTGCACTGGCCATGGCAGCGCGATTTCGGCGCAAACGTTGCCAGAACAGTGGGGTTTCGGCGGTTGGGCGGCCGAACACAGGTTCTGCTGCGCTCATGCGGCCTCCAATGCGCGAAAGGAAATGCGCGGATCAAGGACAGCGTAGGCAATATCGGCGAGGAAGTTGCCAATCAATACGACGAGTGTTGCCAGCAGAAGCCCGACAAGTGCGAGATTAAAATCATTGCCGAGTATCGAGTCGTAGATCAGCTTACCCATGCCCAGATAACCGAACATCGTTTCGGTGATCAGCGCACCCGAGAACAATGCCCCGAAGTCCAACGCAACAATGGTGGTCAGGGGTAACATGGCATTGCGCAACCCGTGACCGAAAACAGTGCGGGTGGGGCCAAGCCCTTTGGCGCGCGCAGTGCGGATATAGTCTTGTCGCAAAACTTCGATCATCGCCGCCCGTGCGAACCGCGTGTAACCGGCCAGGCTTGCAATGGTCAGGGTCGTGACAGGCAGAACAAGAAAATCCAGCCGCGCAATCAGTCCGGCATCCGGCGCACCCATGCCGCCTGCGGGGAGCCAGCCAAGGGTGACGGAAAACAACAGAATGAAAATCAGCGCCAACCAGAAAGGTGGCACCGATATACCGGCAAAACAGAACAGGTTGATGGCACTGTCGACAGGTGTTTGCTGGCGTGTTGCGGCGATGACACCCAGCGGGATGGCGATTGCGATGGCCACGAGGGAACTCAGCCCCAGCAGGATGACGGTATTTCCCAGACGCGGCAGCAGGATGTCGAGTACCGGGCGATTGTAGGTGCGAGAAAACCCGAGATCACCAGACAAGGCGCCTCCCAGCCAGTTCCCGTAGCGCTCCCAGAGCGGGAGATCGAGGCCGTGAAGGCGCTTCAGGCGTTCGCCATCTGCCGGGGTCAGGTCGGGATTGGACGCAATCATGATGTCGATGGGATCACCGGGCATCAGCCCGATCAGCATGAAAACGACAAAGGACATGAACGTCAGGACGATGGTCATGCCCGCAATGCGGCGAGTCAGGAATGTGAGCACAAATGCCTCATTCCGCTGACCAGTTTTCCACCCACAATGTGCTTGGATACTGGTGTCCGGTTGGCGTCACGCCTTTAAGCCATTTTGGCATGATGAACGCATTGGCTCGGAAATACAGTGGAAGAACCGGTAATTCGTCTGCGTAGGTCTGCTGGATGGTGGTCCAGTGGCGTGTCTGGGCGTCGTCACTGCACTCGACCTCGACCTTGTCGATCGCCGTATCCATCACATCACTACGGTAGCCTGTGTAGTTCTGTCCGGACCAGCCATTCTGAATGGTCGGGATCATGGAAGAGTGCAGCGTGGTGCGAGGAACGTTGCGCGGGCTGGAGAACCAGGCAAACATTGCCATGCCCGTGAATTCCCGTTGCCGGATCGTTTGGCCAAACAGCACGCGAGCAGGCTGATTGCGAATACGCAGATCAATGCCGACGTCGCGCAGGTTGGACTGGATGACCTGTTCCACCAGTTCGCGTACGCGGTTGCCTGCGGTGGTCATAATTTCCAACTTTAGTGGTTCGCCATCGGTATTGTGGCGGATGCCATTGCGGACATCGTTCCAGCCAGCCTCATCGAGCATGGCAGCGGCCAGTTTCGGGTCGAATGGATATTTGCGAACTTCCTCCACGTGGACGCTATCCAGCGGATGGACCGATGTATCGGCAACCGGTTGCTTGCCTTCGAAAAGGCGTTCGCTGATTGAATTGCGGTCGATGGCGTGCAGCATGGCGCGGCGAACCCGGATGTCTTCGAGCACCGGGTTGTCGAGGCGCAGATCAATATGTTCGTAGAACAGACCGGGCTTGAACACGACGTCGAAGCGATCACCGTGGCGCTTCTCGAAGGTCAGGGCCTGGTCCAGTGATATGCCGTCTTCTCCGGCGATGTAGTCGATCTCGCCGGAGAGCAGGTTCGCTTCCAGCGCGGCTGTGTTTTCGATCGTCCGTATGGTGATTTTCCTGAAGAATGGTGCGGTACCCCACCAGGTTGGGTTGGGCTCCAGCACAACGGTGGCACCGGGCTCAACATGGGTGATCCGATAGGGACCGAAGTACAACCCGGACTGGGTTGGGTCCGTGTCATAGGCATTGCGGGTGCGGTACGCGGTTGGATCGCGGGCGGCATCTGCTTCCAGATGAGCGGGGACCACCTCGAAATCGTTGATTGCTGCCGCATCACAGGTGCGTTTGTTCCAGAAGATTGTGAAGTTTCGTGCGTCTTTCGCCTCGATCATCTCCATCCGGCGATAGAGTTCCTGGTTGTTGACGCCGGATGTCTCTTCACGCCCGATTTGCCATGTGAACAACACGTCTTTGGTGGTGATCGGTTTGTCATCACCCCAGGTGGCACCTTCGCGGATTGTATAGTCGACGGCGAGTCCGGGTTTGCCATCCGGGGTTGTCCAGTCGCGGATCGTACCGGCTTCACGGGTTGGCACCGTGGTGCAGAGCTGGCAGATAAGCTGCCATTCGGCGTCGTAGACTGTGAACGGACGCCGTGTCATTCCGTGGATAAGTGACAGCGCAACATGGCTGGCAATGTTGGGGTGAAAGCCCTGGGGGAATTGGCTGATCCCGATGACCAGCTCGTCTTTCTGGGCCTGCACGGCCCCGATCGACAGAACCGTAGCGAGTGCGGTGGTGGCGATCATCCTGCGAATTGTCACAGTGTTACTCCCTCACATCATGCGGGATGATTGTAGGACATGGGAGTGTGGCGCTGTCGAGACCTTACCGGTCACGACTGCGCGGGACGTGCCGTCAGGATTTCATGGGTATCCAGGTGTCCGGCGCACTCAGATACGCCTCCACACTGTCCAGTTGTTCGGCACTGAATTTACTGTTCTCACGTGCCGCGTCCAGGACATCCCACCATGTGGCAAGTGCATGCAGCCCCACACCGAGCTTCTCCATTGTGTCCCACGCTTCCATGAAGATGCCGTAATTAAACACGACATAGGTGTGGTCGACAGTGGCGCCGGCTTCACGAATGGCATCAATGAAGCGAACCTTGCTGCCGCCATCGGTGGTCAGATCTTCAACCAGCAGAACGCGGGCATTATCCTCCAGAGCACCTTCGATCTGCGCCATGCGTCCGAAGCCCTTGGGTTCCTTGCGGACATAGACCATGGGCTTCCCAAGCGCGACGGCAACAAAAGCGGCATAGGGGATGCCCGCCGTCTCACCACCGGCGATGACATCAATGTTGTCCCGCCCGATCTCCCGGTCAATCAGTGCGACCGCGTGGGCGGTCATCGCCTCCCGCGCTTCGGGGAAAGCAATGACCCGGCGACAATCGATGTAGCTTGGGCTCACGCGCCCTGATGTGAAGGTATATGGATCTTCCGGCTTGAAATTGACCGCGCCAATGTCGAGCAGGTGGCGCGCGGTGTCTGCGGCGGCCTGTCGCGCTTCATCGGATGTGTGTTTGGCTTTTTCGGGACGTGCCATGAGGGCCTCGGCTTGTTCTGTTTGGCGCGGTGAAATTGAGAAATCGAAAACTAGCGTTGTGTTTGGAGTCGCAGGTACAGATCGGGCTAGTGACGGTATTTCGAAGGGCTTTCGGCTGTGATGTCGATTGCCGCATCTGCGGTTTCTGACGTCATGTTGTCGTCGGGGTCAGATGCCGACGCTGCTGGCAGGTTCCAGTCTGCATTTTTGAGAACCGTTACAACGCCATGGGAGAATTGTGCCAGCTGTTCATCGGTCAACGGGATATTAATGGACTTCAATCCGTCGGTGATCTGGAGGATGTGTCGTCCTTTGCCCTGATCGACAACCCGCAATCGGGTGACCAGATGAGAGAGAATCGGTATGGGTGCGGGGGGAGGTTGTTGGGACTCTCCGGCGGCAGTGCCCGGCGCGCTTTGCGGAGCGCTTTCTGCCTTTTCATTGTCTCGTGCCCGAAATGCGGCGACCTCCGAAGGAGTTGGCGCTGGTGCAGGGCCAGTTGTATCGGGGACTTGTGGCTGAACCAGATGCCCGGCTTTGCGCAAAACCGTTTCCAAGCCGGGGACAAGCCGTCTGACGAGACGCCGTGTCAAGCCAAAGACCTCCTCCTGATCATGCTCGTCTGTAACGATAATCAGAATGCGGTCTTCAACTTGTGAATAACGGAGCTGGAATTTTTGTGCGTTCATTATGTCGAGGCCATGAGACGTGGCATAATTGCAAGACCGTTTGCGCAAGTCGAGGTCGCGCGCGGAAATAGACAATTCGCCGCGCTTTCGCCGGAACGATAGACGATGCACCACGCGCTCACAGTTTTCCTTGTTTCGCTATTTTTGTTGTGGGGCGGAGCTGTGGCTGCACAGGAACCAGCAAAAAACTGGGAGGGGACCATCTCTGCCCGCACGCTGAACGTCCGTGCAGGCCCGGCCAAAAATCAGGGCATTGTCGCCAAGGTCAAACGCGGCGATCGGGTGCAGGCTTTTGATGAAGAGGGATCGTGGGTGCATATCCGTGGTTTCGATGACAGTGATAATACAGGCTGGGTCAGCCGGTCGTTTGTTCGTTTGCCAAAGGACTTTATGGCGCCGGCCTTTGGCGATGTGGAGAACGCATTCCTGGAATGGGCATCGGCGCGTGGTGATCTGTCGGTCGTTTCAATCGAATCAGACAATCGATTGTCGTTGGTGCTTGATTTGGCGGAAGGGCAATCACGTGCCGCGACCGTTGCACTAGAGGTGGCGTGTGCATACCGCGCACGATTGGCGCTGGAAGTTCCTGTTGTGGCGACAGTCTGGCCAGAGGCGGGGCCCCGCAACGGATGGATCGCTCAGGTCAGTTGCCCTTAGGCAGGCGACATCACCAGCCCGTTGCGTAGTGTGATCGTCTGATCGGCGATTGGCTTCACGAACCCCAAATTCTGTTCCCCGATCACCACTGCTGCGCCTTTCGCTGCCAACGCTCTCAAGCTTTCTGCGACGTCATGGGTGATGCGCGGTGACAAACCCAGAGAGGGTTCGTCGAGCAGGAAGACCCGGGGGCGGGCCATGAAAGCACGCCCAATGGCCAGCATCTGCTGTTGGCCGCCCGACAGTTGCCAGGCCCGGTCCGATGCCCGCTCTGCAAGTGGTGGAAAGAGGGCGTACACTTCGTCGATTGAGTGTTGTCGTTCCCTGCGTCCGCCTAGGCTACCAACAAGCAGGTTGTCTGCGACTGTCAGGCCCGGAAAAACCCTACGACCCTCGGGGACCAGAGCCAGTCCAGCGCGGATGCGGTCTTCGGTCGCAAGGTGGGTGATGCTTTCACCTTCAAGGAGAATATCGCCAACGGACGCCACCAGTCCGATGATTGCGCGAAGCAGGCTCGATTTACCTGCGCCGTTGGCGCCAATCAGGGCCGTGATCTCGCCGGATCTCGCCGTGAATCTGGCGCCTCGGAGTGCCGTCACTGCACCATGGTTGACCGAGAGTGACCGTATGTCGAGGGCAGGTTGGGTCACAGCGTGGTCACTCCAAAATAGGCATCTCGAACGTCTGGGTTGGCGAGGGTTTCTTCGGGCGAACCGTCAGCGATGATTCGACCCGATTCCATACAAACGATGCGGGTGGCGAAGGGGCGCAGAAACTCCACGTTGTGGTCGATCAACAGGATGGCCAGGCCCGCGCCCGCCAGTGCCTTACACAGCGCCCCAATCTCGTTTTGCTCTTCAGGTGAAAGCCCTGCACCCGGCTCGTCGAGTACGAGCGTACCAGGGCGCGCGGCTACTGCGCGGCAGACCTCAACCCGACGGCGAATGCCGTGGGCGATTGTTCCGCACGGCATGTCGGCAAAGGTCAGCAGGTTGAACTGACGCAGGATCTCGTCGGTGTTTGCTGTGGAAAATTCCGACTGCGCGGTCTCGATGATGTCTCGAACGGAAAGATTTTCGGGAAGCTGTGGGGTCTGGAATGTGCGTGTAAGTCCCTGCCGGGCAATCTGATGTGCGGGCGCCCTCGTGATGTCTCGACCTGCCAGAGTTACAGACCCTGCATCGCTGGAAGCTGATCCTGTAAGTATATTGGCAAGGGTGGTTTTCCCCGCGCCATT
>JABJAG010000156.1 GCA_018666195.1 Alphaproteobacteria bacterium | reverse complement strand
GACTCATTCTCGACGTCCAAACGGGCAAGTTTATTCTGGGCGCGTTTGGAGCGGTTCAGCGGGCGCAGGAACAACAAACCAACACCACCACCGATCCGGACTCCCGCCACTTCAGCCCGGACGATATCGTTGGCATCTTCGCTCAACCTGGGTGCGAGCGCGCGCAACTCCAAATCAATTTCCGCCAGCCGTTTGACCATGTCATCAAATGTCAGGCCCTCGCGATTTGAGGCCACCTGACGTGGATAGAACCCGTAAAAGGCAATCCCGAATAACCCGGTGAAAACCGTGATCAGGACGAGGACATAGGCCAAGCCATGGATATCCGGCGCGATTTCAAAGCCCCCGTGCAGCGGCACAAGGAACAGCAATGCAATTCCGAGATACACATGCGCCGAAAGCCACCCTTTCAGACGCCCGGCGCCGGTAGCGTAACTGCGCTTCCGCACCCCGAACCAGGCCAGCAACAACATAATCACCAGCGCCAGACCACCCAGTCCGTAACCGAATGCCAAGTCCATCACGTTGGCCGGCAGTTGATCCTGATAATAGAACAGACCAGCAATCGCAGCGACCAGCAGCAGCGACAGCCAGCCATAGCGGAACCGCTTATGGACCAGGAAACCATCATGCAATGGCGCAGCTGACATCAACCCGCACCCCCGGTGACCAGTTCGATTACCTCATTCGGATGCACGCGAATGGCCGCCCCTGTCGGACAGGCACGCACACAGGCAGGCCCGCCTGCAAGGTTCATGCACATGTCACACTTCACAGCCTGTTTTGGGCCCTCGGCAACCACAGCGCGGCCAAGGCCAAATCCCTGCACAAGGCTGGCCAGCCAACCGCGCTCACCAACGGATGGCTCAGCCATCTGGATCACCCCATAAGGGCAATTGCGCTGGCAGTTGCCGCAGCCGATACACGCATCGGTGATGTAGACCTCACCCTCCGCCGCACGCTTGATGGCGTCAGGCGGACAGTCACTCATGCAATGGGGATGTTCACAGTGTCGGCACGATGTCGGCACATGCATATTCGCGTAACTCGGCCCGGCCTCACGATCGAGCCGGGTGATCCCGCCATGGGTTCCCGCGCAGGCCGTTTCACAATTGTCGCAACCAACACAGAGTGTTTCATCAATCAGCAGAATATCCGTGGCTTCCTTGCCGCCCTGATCGACGAGAAATTCGATCAGACTGCCCTGATCCGGTCGCTCGGCCATCCGCTCGGTGATCGCGGCGCGCGCGGCGCGCACACCTTCGATCTGCACCCGCAAATCCGGGTGGCGATCCATCAGACGTTCGAAATCATCACGTTCAATGCGAATGGTTTCGCAATCGGCGGCCGCTGCCACAGTGGCATTGCGTGGCTCACCGCTCACCAATGCCATCTCACCCACGTAGTTACCCGCGGCAACATAGTTGAGGACAACGTCGTGGCCGCCAATTTCCTTACGTACAAGGACTGACCCACGGCGAATCAAATGCAGGCTGTCACCTTCCTCGCCTTCGCTGAAAAGAACCTTACCCTTCGGCCAGCTGTGAATCGTCGCCGCGGCAGCAATGTCATCGATGCTGTCACGATCGAGCCCAGGTGCAAGATGGGCCTGGATCGCCCGCGCGACGGCCTCTCGATCCATGCCTTCGCGCACCGACGTTGCGCTGGCAAGCAAGGCGATCATGCGACGACGCGGAACTTCCAGAAGCAGTGCATTGCCAACAGTGGAAACAGTTGCAGACCGACGACGACCGGAAATCAGACCCATTTCACCAAAAAATGCGCCTTGCCCCAGGACCACACTCGCCTTAGGCGGATCTTCGTCATCAAGATGAATGCGGACTTCACCTTCAACCACAACAAACAAACTGTTCGTATAGTCGTTGCGGCGGAACACGATCTCGCCGTCTGTGAAATTGTGAACGTCAGATTCGAGCATCGTGTCGCGCAACACCAGCCCGTTCAATTCTGCAAAGATCGGCACCCGCTCGCGAACCGCGTCAAGAAACCCATCGACTGTCCAGCCCGGCGCCAATGCAAGCTTCTCGCTCAACAGGGGCGTGTCCGCCGGGTCCACCGGTTCGCCCACGATATGCTCGATGACCTCGTAACCCTGATTCAAGGCCTGTTTGATCAGCGGGAAACCGCCCAACGCGCCGACGACGTAGAGCCCCGGCATATTCGATTCGTATTTGGGCGTGACTTCCGGCAACGCGTTACGATCATCGCTGGGAAAGGACACCCCGCAGGCCTCAACAAGCTTACGAGGCGGAGCCGCCCCAAGTCGCGCAATCAGACGTTCACAGGGAACGCGGGCCTCTCCATCCGGGGTTTCCAAAACCAGCGTGTCTGCTTCGATTGCCTGCGTGTTGGCGTTGTAGACAACCCCCATACGCCCGGATTCAATGGCAGCAAGAACTGCGCTTTCATTGGCAGACTTGGCCCGGGCAAATTCACCGGAACGATTAATGATGGTGACATCATTGTGCGCGGCCAGTGCCAGCGCATTCTCGATCGCGGCATCCCCTGCGCCAATCACGGAAATACGTTCGTGCTCGAACTCGTCGGGATCATCGAGTTGGTAACCAACATGCGGGAACTCAGCCCCCGGCACCCGAAGTGTATTCAGATTGCCTTGCAGCCCAACTGCAAGAACAACGGCGTCTGCGCCAACCTCCGAACCATCTTTGAGTGATATTGTGAAAGCACCTGCGCCTCCGGTGATCCCTGTCACCTCGGCTTCATACCGCAGGTTTACGCCCAGCTCCTGCGCGCGCCCATGCCACGCTGCGAGGACATCTTCCCGGCGTCCATCTTCAAATGGCAGTTCGCTGCGCAGCGGTGCATGCGCTGGCTGCGCCATCACATGCTTGCCTTTCTGAAAGCGGAAGATCGTGTTGCAGGGGCCATCCGAGCGTTCCAGCACCACGTGGGACAATCCACGTGCCGCGGCGCGTGCGCCCGCGCTCAAGCCCGCAGGACCCGATCCAATTATCGCAATCTGAAACTCACTCATGACTTACTGCTGCCCCCCTCATAGGCATACACGAACTTACGTGAAAAAAAAATGTTCGCCAGTGACAAAGCGCACAGTGACCATAACGGGATTCGTTGTTAGAATAGTGCCGTTCGATAAATGTAAGTGCGATACCGCTGGGGGCAGCGGTCGGGGGCAGAATGATCAGTTTCAAATTGCGTAAGGGTTCCGTGCTGGCGGCAACTACTTTGCTGTTTTCGGTATTCGGTTTCAATTCGGCGTCTCACGCGCAGGAAAATGAGGCCATTCATCTTGGCGTCCAGACCTGCGCCGCATCCACATGCCATGGTGCTGCACAGCCTTGGCAGAACTCGATTGTCTCCCAGAACGAATTCATAGTCTGGAATAACCACGACGCACACTCCAAAGCTTATCAGGCATTGCTCTCTGATCGTGGCAAACGGATCGCTGCAAAGCTCGGCATTGGCCCGGCGCACGAATCCCAGACCTGTCTCGCCTGTCACACGGACAATGTTCCCGCAGAATTGCGCGGCAAGAATTTTGATATCACCGAAGGTGTGGGCTGTGAGTCCTGCCATGGCGGCGCGGAAAACTGGCTTGGCACCCATGTGAGCGGCGTGAGTTCACGGGATATTCTTGTCGCGGCAGGCATGTACCCCACCGAGGATCCCGTGGCACGGGCCGAACTTTGTGTCAGCTGCCATCAGGCCAATCCGGACAAACTGGTTACCCATCGCCTGTTAAGTGCCGGACATCCGAGGCTTGCCTTTGAACTGGATACCTTCTCGGTCAATCAACCTGCCCATGTCCGGATTGATGATGACTACCGTCAGCGCAAACCTGCCCATGATGGCGCAAACCTCTGGGCTGTCGGACAAGCCGTCGCGGCGCGCCAGCAGCTGCGCGCGCTGGCCAAATCCATGCAGAGCAAAGCCAACCTGTTCCCCGAGTTCACATTTTTCGAATGCGGCAGCTGCCATCATTCATATGACAACGCCCAGTGGCAGGCGCAGCCCGGCGTTGGCCTCGGCCCGGGCGAACCGCAACTCTATGATGCGAATCTGGTGATGCTCCGCGCGATCGCTGCGGCCGTCACTCCGAATACGGCGGCCAAACTGAAGACCCAGACCCGCGTGCTCCACCGCGCCACCCGGCAGGGCGCTGGTGCTGTCGCCCGCGCGGCCTCCACACTAGCCGATACGGTCGACGGCCTGACTGCGCAACTCACCCAGACACCGCTCGACCAAACAGCCCTGCAGGCAACTCTGGCAACTCTAACCTCCCGCCAGCACGCCGCAGAATACGCTGACTTTGGCGCCGCCGAACAAACCACCATGGCGATCGCAGCGATAATGGACACCCTCGGTCAGACACCTGCCGACGGCAGCTTGGATCGCCTCTACACCGCCACCAAATCGCCGGCACGGTTTAGCTCACGCGGCTTTACCAACGCTCTCGCCCAACTTCGTGAATCCTTGAAATAGGGGAAGTACGTGCACCTTCGTCATAATTTCCGTTGGATGGCCCTGGCGGCCTTCGCGTCTCTCATTTTGCACATGCAGTCGCCGGTCCTTGCCGCGGGCATCGAATCGCTTCCGCCCTCGAACATCTGGTTCGCACCCGCTGCAGATGGCAGCGATCTGCCGGACGCCTACCGGCAATCTGCCTCTGCGATGACCGAAGGAAAGGACCCGCACCGGGGCCTGTTTGAAGAAACCGAATTTCCATCCGCTGTCACATGCGGCCGGTGTCATCAGAAGATCTTCACCGAATGGGCGTCATCCAATCACGCCTATGCCTCCATTTCCCCGATGTTCCACAAATTCGAACAGGCCATCAACGACCTGTCCTCAGGCACAATCGGCTCGTTCTGCGTGCGCTGTCACCAGCAGGTCGGCACTCAGAAGGGCGAACCACGCGAACTGCCCCTCTGGGACCGGTCCATTGTCGCGCGCGAAGGCATCACCTGCGTCACCTGCCACCGCGTGAACGCCGAATTCGGCAAGGTCAACGGCGAGCGTCACATTCAACCCGGACCTCTCTCCGACCCCGTCGCGGGCATCGGCCGGGCCGATAATCTCGGCGAAGTTCTTCAGAATTCAGACGAGTACAAAGTTGCAGGTTCCCCCGGCGAGGACGGGGCACCGATTCATCTAGGCGCGATCAAGTTTGATCAGATCGGCGATTCCCAGTTCTGCGTGTCCTGCCATCAGGTTGCAGTCAATCTGGGCATCAAGCTGGAAGTCGTTTGGGAACAATACCGCGACAGCCCGGCCGCCAAAGCCGGCGTAACCTGCCAGGAATGTCATATGGGCAGCGTTCCCGGTGAAGCCAAAGGCTATGACGAGTGGCCGATTGCGATCGTCAATGGACGCGTGGTCGGCGACACGAAGGCACGTCATTCCAATCACGCTTTCTACGGCCCCGGATATCCGATCGCCCATCCTGGCCTGTTCCCGTTCAATCCGCGCGGCTTGCGCTGGACGATCAAGGAATGGCTGACCTTTGATTATCGCGCCGGTTGGGGACTGCCCGACTGGGAGGACAAGCTCGCCGACGAAAAGGTGGAGACACCCGAATTTCCTCGAGAATGGGTCAAACGTGAAGATCGCATGTTTGCGCGTTTTGTCATTCAGCAAAACGAAAAACTGTTGGAGGACAAGCGTCGCGACCGGCTAGCGGTGATGGAGAATGGCAGTCGCATCGACGGGCCTTTCTTCGATGGCGACCAACCCCAGCGCGGCAAGGATCTGGACCTTCGCTACCGGATCACAAATGTCGACAATGGGCACAATCTCCCCTCGGGTTCCCTGGGTGCACAGCCGGAAATCTGGTTGAACGTCGCCCTGATCGATCCGGATGGCGAGAACATCTGGGAATCGGGATATGTCGACAGCAATGGCGACATGGCCGATCTGCATTCGCTCGATGTCGCCGCTGGCACCATCGAACATGACGATCAGCTGTTCAATCTGCAGACCAAATTCCTCACTACAAATGTGAAGGGTACGGACCGGGAGATGTATCTGCCCGTGCAGTTCGATATTGACCAATTGCCGTTCCTGCGTCCGGCCAATTTACCGACAACCGTGCTCAACCATCCGCCCTTTGTCCGCATGGAAGGCCGGTCGATCCCGCCACTGGGCTGGCGTGATGCCGAGTACTCCATTCCGGGCGAGCTTCTGAAAAAGCCAGGTACCTATCGCCTTCAGGTCCGGATGCGGTCGCGCGCCGAGCCTATCTATTTCATGCGGTTTGTCGGGGCGACCCGGGAAATGGAACAACGCATCAATGACTGGATGATCGATATTCATCCCTATGCCGTCGAGTTTGATATCAAGTGATGTCCATGTCTTTTCGAAATATTATCCCGGCAACACTGCTGTTCGCTTTCGCCGGCGCCACGCTTCCGAGCCCGGTCCTCGCCGACATCCAGACGGCACAGACCCCGCGACGTGAAGCACCACCTGAGGTGATGTCCGAGGAGCGCCTGAACAGCCCCGAGCACAAGGGCCACCAGGCCCCGCCGGCGACCGATCCGGCTGTCCGACGCGCACCCCACAAGACTGAAAGCTACCTGCCGGACCCGAGCTATCCTGACGAACCCTACGATGCTGCTGCACAGCTCGAAATCTATGGTGGAAAACGCGCTGTGGTGACACCGCGCCCGCTACTGGAACTCGGGTTTCCGCAATATCGCGAAGGCCCGATCGGAGCAGGGCACGACCTGATCGGATCCAAAAACCTGGTCCGCCCCCAATTGCTGGCCTATGGCGATTGGCGCACCGCCGTGGCGTTCAATGACAATGGTGCCACTGAGACGGGGCTTGTCGCCACGCGATTGAACCTTGATATCGATCTGAAACTGACCGCCACGGAACGCATCCATGCGTTTTTTCGTCCTTTGGATCAGGGTGGAAAATTTTCCCGTTATGAGTTCGCCGGCAATGACCGCAACCGCACCGACATTACCCTCGACGCCAACATCGAGAACTTTTTCTTCGAAGGAGATGTCGGCTCAATCCACAGCGGTCTCTCCGACCGCTATGTCGACTACGATCTGCCAATCACTTTCGGGCTTGTTCCGATGTTCTTCCAGAATGGTATCTGGGTGGACGACGCCTTCCTTGGCGGCGCTATTTCTCTTGCCGCGCGCAACTCACGCGCACTCGATATCTCGAACTATGACCTCACCTTCTTTGGTGGCGTCGACAAGGTCTCCAATGCCGGTCTGCAGGACCCCGACGGGAAATTGGCCGATCATGCGGGCAACGTGTTCGGAATCGCGGCTTTTGCCGATATGCAGGAAGGGCATCTGGAAGCTGGCTGGGGCTATATCGACGACACCCGGGACTCACAGGGTGATTTCAGCCATCACAATCTGATGGCAGGCTGGACGAAGCGGTATGGCGGTTGGCTGTCAAACAGCACCCGTGCGATCTGGAATGTGGGACAGGACCCGTCCGGCGGAAGGACC
Source organism: Alphaproteobacteria bacterium (assembly GCA_018666195.1). Lineage (GTDB taxonomy): Bacteria > Pseudomonadota > Alphaproteobacteria > UBA6615 > UBA6615 > JABJAG01. Next base: position 4,557 of record JABJAG010000156.1, on the reverse strand, counting down.
CAGACCGCTGATGGTGTCGCATTGCTGCTGGAAAACTCGCTGGTCACGTCACTGCCTTCAACGCTTGTGCCTTATTTCAACGGCTTTATCGGTCTCGATCGTCCACAACCCCTTGCTCGCGGCGGTGACGGTTTGCTCAAGAACACCGGCATCAACTTCGAAACAGATGCGTTGACCGGATTTCCCAAACTCGACGATACGGCACGCGATGCCTGGGGCGGCGCGGTCGGCGTCAGCTATCTGTTCGACCTTTCACGCCAGATCGTGGCGGAAATCGCAACCGTGCAGCCCATGTCCAGCGCTTCAGCCGCCGTTGCGGACCAGTACGCCCTCGGCCTGCGCTATCAGTTCAATCTCTTTGGTCGTGACCGTTGGCTGGTACGCACCGACGCCATGTACGGAATCCTGCGCGAGGTCGACGACATCGCCGGCGCACGCGTCGAATTGCGACGGAAGTTCTAGAACTTCCGGGATCAGGGAAATTGGTAGGCCCGGCAGGATTCGAACCTGCGACATAACCGTTATGAGCGGTCCGTTCTAACCAGCTGAACTACGGGCCCTTCGCACCATGGCGAGCGAGTTTTTCTATAGCATAACGCACAAAAGAAAAGAGGCCGGTTCGCAAACCGGCCTCTGGATAATTTTCATTCGTCCCCGATCTAGTGGTCGAGGAAACTCCGCAGCTTGCGGGAGCGCGACGGGTGCTTAAGCTTACGCAGGGCCTTCGCCTCGATCTGACGAATACGTTCACGTGTAACAGAGAACTGCTGACCAACCTCTTCGAGGGTGTGATCGGTGTTCATGCCGATGCCGAAACGCATACGCAGCACACGTTCCTCACGCGGAGTGAGTGACGCCAGCACGCGGGTCGTGGTCTCGCGCAGGTTCGACTGGATCGCGGCATCCACGGGAAGAACCGCATTCTTGTCCTCAATGAAATCACCAAGATGGGAATCTTCCTCGTCACCAATCGGCGTTTCGAGCGAGATCGGCTCCTTGGCAATCTTCAGCACCTTGCGAACTTTTTCAAGCGGCATATGCAAACGACCGGAGAGTTCTTCCGGGGTCGGTTCACGACCGATCTCGTGCAGCATCTGACGCGAGGTCCGAACCAGCTTGTTGATCGTCTCGATCATATGGACCGGGATACGGATTGTGCGAGCCTGATCGGCAATCGAGCGGGTGATCGCCTGACGAATCCACCAGGTGGCATAAGTCGAGAATTTGTAACCACGGCGATATTCAAACTTATCGACCGCTTTCATCAGGCCAATATTGCCTTCCTGGATCAGATCCAGGAATTGCAGACCGCGATTGGTGTATTTCTTGGCAATCGAAATAACGAGACGCAGATTGGCCTCGACCATTTCCTTCTTGGCGCGGCTTGCTTCCTTTTCACCTTGCTGGACCGTCTGAACAATCCGACGCAGTTCAAAGATGGGCAGACCAACGCGGACTGAAATCTCCATGATTTCCTTGCGGATGGAACGAATCTCATCACCGTTCTTGTCGATGAACTTCTTCCAGCCCTTGCGCTTCAAGCGCCCCACACGACTGGCCCAGCGCGGATCAAGTTCGTTGGTCATATACTCTTCAAGGAAATCAGCACGGGTCACGCCAGCATCCAGTGCCATACGCAACAGCTTGCCCTCGAAACTGGTCAGCCGACGGTTGAGACCATAGAGTTCGTCCACCAGGGCTTCGATCCGACCGTTGTTCAGCCGCACCTGCTCCATATACTCGACGAGTTCGGTTTGCAGCTTGCCGTAGCGCTTCTCCTGCGCCCCGGAAAGCTGGTCTGACTTGTTCTTCAGTCCCGCAAGACGCTGCTCCTGAAGCTTGCGCAGTTTCTTATATGTCTTGTCGATCGTGTCGAAGAGTTCGAGGACTTCAGGCTTGAGTTTGGCCTCCATCGCGGCAAGCGAGAGGTTTGCACCCTCATCTTCCGCGTCGTCATCATCATCATCGTCATTGGTGTCATTGACGTTGCCGGCCGCGTTTTTGCGCTTGGTTTCTTCGGCCTTTTTCTTTTCGTCTTCGGCCTTCTTCGCATTCGCGCCGCCATTGGCGGAATTGTCTTCTCCGGGACCACCGCTATGGGTCGCGTCGAGATCGATCACATCACGGAGCAGAATTTGCTCTTTTTCCAGCGCATCGCGCCAAGCAATGATCGCGCGAATGGTGAGCGGTGACTCACAAATCGAGCCGATCATCTTCTCCCGACCAGCCTCAATACGCTTGGCAATGGCAATCTCACCCTCACGAGAGAGCAGTTCGACCGAGCCCATTTCACGCAGGTACATCCGCACGGGGTCGTCTGTGCGTCCAAGGTCTTCCTCACGCGTGGTGCGGGTCTTGGTCGGCACGGTTGTTGGCACGGCGTCTTTGGTTTCGCCAGTACCAGACTTGGCTTCAGCCTTTCCCGTTTTGTCGCCGGCGTCGTCTTTCTCTTCTTCTTCGACAACGTTGATGCCCATTTCGGACAACTGCGCGAGAACATCTTCAATCTGTTCGGAGGAAACCTGCTCTTGCGGCAGCGTCTCGTTCAGTTCGTCATAGGTGATGAAACCGCGCTCTTTGCCGCGCGCGATCATCTTCTTCACGCCCTGAACCGAGCCATCCATCAACGGACCGTCAGGCGCATCCTCGCGCTCTTCGGTCTCTGCTTCCTGGGCTTCGTTTCGTGCCATAAGTGTCCCTCGCTGCGGCGCCCGCTAAAGAGCGCGCAATCGCCCAATCAAAATTCAAAAACTAGAGGTTACCAGCGCTCGACTGTTCGCGGACCAAATTGAGTAACTTGCTACTGTTTGGTTCATTGTTGTCGTCAGCAAGTTCTTTCTCCGCTTCCGCGCGGTCAACTTGTAACCGCGGCCGTCCGATAAACCTCGCCAGCATTTCATCCAGAGCGGCTCGCGCATCCGAGATCGTAGCCTCAGGTGCCGCAAACGACGCCTGACGATAAACCTGCGCATGCAATACCACCCCCAACAGCCGCTCATGGCCATCCTCGATCAGATGGCGTTGCAAGTCGCGAGTGTCAAGCACTGGCGCAGTGAATGCGTGGTTTAAAATCACCTGAAGCAAACTGTCAAGTTCGCTGTTTTGTAGGGAAATTTCATTCAGGGCCTCAACGGAGTCATCAATCAGGTCAGGATGGTTGACCAAAGTGGCGATCAGTATCCGCTCCTGCAGCGCCTTCATGGCGCCGATATCGCCTCGCGCGCCCAGTCCGGGCACCAGAACCGGCTTTTTCTCGCCCCAATCGGACCCTCGTTTCCTGCCTGATGGCCCCGTGTTGGCGCGCGGCGGGAAGAATAAGTCGCGCAACCGTTGCCGAAAGTTCTGCTGATAATGATACTTAACGCCTTCGTCCGCGATCACGGAAATCCTGGAATTGACCCGTCGCTCCAGATCAGCGCGTCGTTCGGGCGTATCATGACGGGCGGCCATCACTTCTGATTGCCAGAGGACATCACCAAGTTGATGCGCGCTTGCCATCAGGTTCGAAAACCCTTCCGCCCCGCGCGCCTGGACCAGCGAATCCGGATCTTCACCGGCAGGCAGAGTCATAAAGCGCAGCGTCTTGCCCGGCTTGAGCAAGGGCAATGCACGTTCCGCTGCGCGCAACGCAGCCCGAGCGCCCGCATTGTCCCCATCAAAACAAAGTATCGGCTCGTCGGTCACACGCCACAAAAGGCCGATCTGCTCCTCAGTCACAGCCGTACCCAACGGCGCGACCGCATGGGACAGGCCCGCCTGTGCCAGCGCGATCACATCAGTATAGCCTTCGGCAACAATCACCGTGCCGGTCTCGCGCGAGGCTTCGCGCGCCATCGCGAAATTGTAGAGATTGCGTCCTTTGTGAAAGAGCGGGGTCTCCGGCGAGTTCAGATATTTCGGCTGACCATCGCCAAGAATACGTCCACCAAAGGCGATTACCCGTCCCCGGCTGTCGCTGATCGGGAACATCACGCGGTTGAAGAAATAGTCCCGCGGATCGCCACCGCCCTCGGGTAGCTTGATCAGCCCCGCTTCAACCAACTGTTCCTTGCGGATCCCCTGACCTTCCATCGCCTGCAACAAGCGACCGCGACCGTCAGGTGCGTAACCAAGCCGGAATCTCTGGATGGTTTCATCTGTGAATCCGCGGCCACGCAGATAGTCGTAGGCCTCGCGTCCGCCAGGCTGGCGCAGATGTCCTTCGTACCAGGCGCACACCTGCTCAACGACGTCATAGAGCGTAGAGCGCACCTTGGAGCGTTCCCGCTCTTCTGGCGATGACTCCGGCACCTGTAACCCGGCCTGACCGGCCAGGCGCTCGACCGCTTCGGGAAAGCTCTGGCCTTCGGTCTCCATGACAAAGCTGATGACATCGCCGTGCTCACCACAGCCGAAGCAGTGATAGAACGCCTTCTCGTCATTCACCGTAAAAGACGGCGTCTTCTCGTTGTGAAACGGGCAAAGGCCGGAATGTTCACGGCCCTTGCGGGTCAGGCGCACTTTCCTCCCCACGACTTCCGACACCGGAAGCCGCGCACGCAACTCATCGAGAAATTG
>JABJAG010000002.1 GCA_018666195.1 Alphaproteobacteria bacterium | reverse complement strand
GGCGGCGAATCCTTTGCCGAGGATTCTCACAACGTGGCCAACGCGCTGGCCGGACTTCTAATTGACGGTTTGCTGGCCCATGGCATGGCAGATCACTGTCTGCACGCGGCGGCTTCCGAACTTGGCGGGAAGGCCATTCTGTTTGCCGGTCCCGCCCATGCGGGAAAATCGACCCTGGCGTTGCGTCTGACTGTGCGAGGGTATCGTCATCTCGCTGATGATCGAATGCTCGTCAGCGGCGGACACGCCCCGCATCGTGTGACGTCCCTTGGGCTGACTGCGAAAGCACGCACCCCTCTGCCACCCGGGAAAGGGCTGGAGGAGTTGGTCGCATTACGCTGGTTTTTGACCGACGACTCGATTTCCTATCTGCATCTGCAAGGTGAGGAAACCGTGCCTTTCGGGGCAGAGTTCCCGCTGGGTGCCCTGGTGATACCGCGCCGGGACCCCGGGTTCGGATCGAAGGCTGAACTGCGGTTTGCGGCACCGGGTGAAATTGCCCGAACCCTGATCGAGGAAACCACATCGCCAGCCGGTCCCGGCAAGTGTTTCGGGGCGATGATCAGGTCACGTTGCATGAAGCTGCCGTCGCGCCCACACAGGGGACGGCGACCATGCATGTCAGCGCTTCAGCGGACAGCTCGTCCCTGTTGCCGATTTCCGACCGCCAGTCGGAATTGTTTCCGGGCACCGAAGAAGTCGGAACGGCCGATGTGGCGGTGGGGCCGCTCGATGCCTATGTGTCCCGAGACCGGATTGCAGCGCCAGCTATGCTCAAGATCGACGTCCAGGGCTTTGAACTTGAGGTGTTACGTGGCTCAGCTTTGCTGCTGCCGGAGTTTGCCTATGTCTATGTCGAGGCGTCGTTCGAAGCGCTTTACGAGGGTCAGGCCTTGATTTCGGATGTTGCGGCGTTTCTCGAAGAGCAGGGCTTCGTGGAAGCCGGGCGGTTCAATATCGCCCATACGGCGGACGGCGCGCCGATCCAGGCCGATTTTCTGTTTCAACGCAGGGGTGAGTCCGGATGACGTTCGGTTGCCGGACTGCTATCTAGAGATGTCATGAACAAGTCTCCACGATTGATTGAATGGTTGCCACGACTGGCCGAAGCGAATGTGCTTTGCGTCGGCGACGTGATGCTCGACCGCTTTGTCTATGGCGCGGTGGAGCGCATCTCTCCCGAAGCACCCATTCCTGTACTCAGGATCACGCGCCAGGATGTGACGGTGGGGGGCGCAGGCAATGTCGCGCGCAACCTGTCTGCACTGGAAACCAGCGTTCGGCTGTTCGGCGCTGTCGGTGATGATGCCGCGGGGGCTGAGGTGCGTGTGGTCCTGGAAGATGATGCGGCGATCACATTGGCCCTGCTCACTGAAGCGTCACGCCCGACCACAGTCAAGACGCGCTACATTGCAGGTGTGCAGCAGCTTTTGCGTACCGATGACGAAGATCTAAGCGCGATGCCGCCGGCGTTGCTGGATCAGCTGTCAGACGAACTGTCGAAAGAGATTGCCAGCGGTGCTTATGGTGCGCTGGTGTTGTCGGATTACGGCAAGGGGATCCTGAGCGAAGATGTAATCGCCGGTGCCATTGCGGCAGCGAAAGCCGCGGATGTGCCTGTGATTATCGACCCCAAGGGCGCCGATTACGGGCGTTATCGTGGCGCAAGCGTGCTGACCCCCAATCGCCGTGAACTGGCAGAGGCCACCCGCCTGCCTGTCGACACGGATGCGGATGTGGAAACGGCCGCGCGCGCGCTGCTGGAGAATTGTGGCGTGTCTGCGGTGATCGCAACACGGGGTGCGCAGGGCATGGCTGTGGTGACGGCCGATGATTGCGCCCATCTGCCTGCTCTCGCGCGCGAAGTCTTTGATGTTTCGGGTGCCGGGGACACGGTGGTCGCGACTCTCGCGGCCGGTCTGGCGAGCGGACTGGCCCTGACCGATGCCGCGCAGCTTGCCAATGTTGCGGCGGGCATTGTTGTTGCGAAAGTCGGAACGGCAATCGTGCGCCCGGATGAACTCGGTGATGCACTGGGCGGAACGCCGGGGCCGGGTTCGAAATTCCTCAAGCGCCATGATTTGATGGATCGCATTGCCATGTGGCGCGCTCGCGGATTGTCGGTTGGGTTCACCAATGGATGCTTTGATTTGGTTCATCCCGGTCATGTCTCTTTGATCGAACAGGCGAGTGTGGCCTGTGATCGTCTGATTGTCGCCCTCAATGATGATGCTTCGGTGGCGCGGCTGAAGGGTGCGGGGCGCCCGGTTCAGCCCGAGCATGCACGCGGTCAGGTCATCGCGTCCCTGTCCGGGGTCGATGCGGTGGTTTTGTTCGCGGAAGACACGCCGCGCGAACTGATCGAACAGGTTCGTCCCGACGTTCTCGTCAAAGGCGCGGATTACGCGGCAGATGATGTTGTCGGTGGTGATTTCGTGTCCGGGTATGGCGGCCGCGTGGTGCTGGCCAATCTGGTCGACGGGTTTTCGACCACTAATACGATTTCGCGCATTTCGGATTGAGTTTCAGATCCGCGGATCGACCAGGCGTTGATGGCGCTCGGCAGCGCTGCGCGCGAAGCGCAGGGTCAGCGCTTTGCGTCGGCTGGCATGTAGTCCGGTGTCGGGTGCAGGACGAATTTCTTCGGCGCCCCAGGAATCAGCGATGATCAGGCCCGTGGCCTGCGGAATCAATTCATCCGGGAATTCCGGCGGCACCGCGAAATAGAGACGGTCGCAAAAGTCTTCATATTCCGGCCACTTCGTGTCGCCCCGGAAATCAGCGACGCTGACCTTGACCTCGACGATCACAAAATCACCTTTTTCCGAAAGCCCGATGACGTCCGCGCGACGATTGTTGGCCAGGGTGAACTCGGTCAGCACGGTGTAGCCCATATTGACGAGTTGGCGGCAAACCCCGCGTGTCGTTTCGACGGTCCGTGCTGCCGCGTCACCAATCTCGGGAGTCGTGCGCGGATTTATGTCTGACATATAGGTAACTGCTTGTTTAATAAGAGAACTTCGATATTTAACGGGTTGCGTGGTCGACGCTGCCCGATATAGTATGACACGATCGATCGGGGGAGGATCGTTCGTGACCTTGTGGCATGTGGCCACTGGCGTAAAGGTGAGACATGGAAAACCAACCGATTGAAGTAAACAGCACATCTCCCGGCGTGAGCCGCCGCAAGGCACTGGCGCGTCTTGGGCTGGCTGCTGGCGTTGCCTATGCGGCACCGACGATTGTTCGTCTGGACCGTAGCGCCAATGCGAAGGTGCTACCGACCCCGTGCCCCCCGCCTGGTGGCAGTGGCGGTGGTGGGAAGAAGGGCGGCAAAGGCGGTAAGTGTAAGTAGTTGCCCTGGCAATTGCCCCAATAATTTGTCGTCATTTCGAACCAGCATTCTGACGACGCGGATGTGAACGCGTAACTGCATTGTGCATACGTGATTGATGAACTCTGAAACCTTCTTTCTTGCTGATCGTCTTCTGCGTGAGGGCGATGCCCGATCCGCTGCAAATGCATTTCGTGATATTGTTGAGGCCGTGCCCGAGCATGTTGCGGGCTGGCGAAAATACGCTGAGGCGCTCGAGAAACTTGGAAATCACGATGAGGCCGCATCGGCCACGCAGAAGGGAAACGCTGTCGAGGCTGACCATATAACCGAGGTCGGCTCGTCTCTGTTTTTCCACGGTGATGAGAAGCGGGCGAAATCCTTCTTTACCCACGCATTGGCCCTCGATGAAGATTGCCTGAGCGCCCATTGGTTGCTGGGGGAGTACTATTCCAATCTCGATGATAAGAAGACGGCGTTACACCATTACCGGCGGTGTATGGAGATCGCGCCCGATCGTCAGGGGCCTTCCTTCATGATCGCAGCCTTGGGAGAAGAGGCTTCGCCGGATCGTGCACCCGATGACTATGTGTCTGGTTTCTTCAACTGGTATGCGGAACACTTCGATAGCCATCTGACCGACAATCTAAAATATACCGGCCCGCAGGAGGTCGCCAGAGCGCTGCGGCAGGCCCGACCCGATGGTCTGGAGCATGTAATTGATCTGGGGTGTGGCACCGGTCTGGCCGGTGTCGCACTGGAGGGTCTGGCGGCACGCCTGACAGGTGTGGATTTGTCAGCCGCTATGCTGGAGCGTGCGAAAGCAACAGGTGTCTATCAGGATCTTGTCGAGCAGGATCTGGTAAACGCGCTCAGCGTCCAGCCCGCTGAAAGCGCAGAAGCTGCGATCTCTGTTGACGTTCTGATCTACCTGGGTGTTCTGGCGCCGGTCTTCGTTGAACTCGCGCGGGTGCTGGCGGACAACGCCATTTTCATCGCCACCTTTGAAGAGGGTGTGGACATTGAAGACTGGGAACTCAGTTCCTCCGGGCGCTACCTGCACAGCGAAAATTACCTGCGCAAGTTAGCGGCAGATTCGGGGTTCGGCGTTGTTTCGATTTCTCGTACAACCCTGCGTGAAGAGTATGGCGTGCCCGTCCCCAGCCTGATCGCCACTTTCGAGAAACGCAGATAGCAAAACGCCCGGCCGAAGCCGGGCGTTCGCCACTTAATTCTTTGCAGTAGCCCTTCAGGCAGCCTGTGGAACGGCTTCGCTCTCAACGATCAGGCCGAGAAACGCTTCCAGACGCGCGCCGCTGTTGGAATCGCTGGTGGCCGTGATCAGGTTACCGTCTGTGACCAGGTTTTGATCTGCAACCAGTTCAGCACCAGCGCGGGAAACTTCTTCGTCCACTTCGGCTGCGCCGGCGATACGACGTGCGGCAACAACACCGGCTGGCACCAGCAGGCGCAGGGCATCGCCCACGACGAGGACCGGCTGTTCGGCATCCATGAACGCCGAGATCAGGCGCTTGGTGTGAACGTTTTCGATCAGCGTATCGGCGCTGTTCTTGCCATCGGGAAGAATCAGTCCGGCATAGTCTGCAGCCAGAGATTCCGCGATGTCCTCATCGGCCATGAAATGATGGCCCCAGGCGCCGTCATGCCAGCCCTGAACAAGACCGCCATCGGGGGAGATCACCTTGACCTTGCGGCCCTGGGCCAGCAACGTTTTCTGGGTGTCGGTAAACGTGGTTTCGGCAAATCCTGCGGCGGCAATGATTGCAATTGCGAGTTTTTCTTCAGCCATTTTAAGCACTCCATAGTTGTGGCGCTCTGGTTCGGCGATCAGTCAGCCGAGGAGAGCGGTATGGCGGTGGCGAGCAATTTTGGGACGCGTTCATGCGCGCGCAATCCATTTGGTTTGCTCGTTCGGGAACGGTCGCGCGATGTGCGCGACGACCGGTACCGGGATGTCAATGATGGCCGGAATGTAGGAATCAAGGCCGCACAAGTCAATCAGCAGTGCTGCTTATGTGCGTTTTCGCCGCACATTTCCGACATGGTGGGGCCCTTAGCTGGCAGCCGCGCTCCGTACGGGCGGTGCTGACGGGGCTGTCGGACGTCCAGATGAGGACGTGGCAGCGCCAGTGCTTTCGTCGCGTGTGATCGTGCCTGCGATCTCGCCGCCCGATTCCACTTCAATGCGACCATATTTGATTGTGCCTGTGACATGACCTGTGGCGCGAATTTGCAGGACTCCGGTGACAGTCAGTTCACCTTCGAACCGGCCATGCACCTCGGCATCCGTCACGGTTGCGCTGCCGGTATAGGTGCCGCCTTCGGCAACTTCGAGGACTTCGCTGGTCAGCGTGGCTTCAACGGTTCCTTCAACGACAAGCGTATCGCAGTCGGAAACCTCACCTTTGAGCTTGATGCCCGGGCCTACGGTCATCCGCGCGCCGACACTGCGTGTTGCCCGGTTCGGTTCCGTGCCACGCCGCTGTGTTGCTCCGGAAAGGGGCACCGGGGGTACTTCATCAAGGCTTCTGGCCGGAGTGCCTGAGGTCTGTTCCACGTCGTTCATTTCTGTTTTCCCGTGCGGGTCGGCCTTGGCTGCCATTTGGCTGCTCGGTGCGCCCGTCTTTCGTCGTTTCAAGAACACTGTATCTCAACTTGCTGTTTCAGCGGTATGTCATTTCGCAGTTTGTAGACGACGAAACTGTCGCCGTATTCCAAATGTCACACGCGATCAAAGCGGTCATGTGGCTGCAAGGTGACGATTCTGGGAAACGCAGCTTTCACAAACAATAAAACCCTGGCCCCGTGAGGGGCCAGGGTCATTATTATAAGAACTAGAACGCGACAGAAAGGCGTCGGCGGTTACTGGACAACCCGGATGTGCCAGGGGCCGCTCGCGTCAACCGCGATCTTGAATTTGCCCGGTCCGGCGAAGGACATTTTGCCGATCATGGGGGGGTTCGTCGTCCAGACGGGACTGCGGATCGCCAGCAATTTTAGGCTGACCATCCGGGCCAAGCAGCCTGACGGTGATCTTGCCACCGGTGGCGCTCCAACGAATCTCGAAGGGGTCATTCAGGGCTTCAAACTCTTCGCCAATCTTGACGTCTGCAGCGCGGTCTTCGAACAACAGGTTGATAACCTGCGCATATGCCGAATTCGCGGCAAATGACACCATCGCTACGGCAAGGGCGGCTGTCAGGACAAGGGCGCTCTTCTGTCTCATTTCGAAACCATTCGGATGAGAACTTTTTACCCAGAAATATACCATACTACCGATTGTGGGACTGTCTATTGAGGTTAACGCCTCATATTGCGACTTAATTCCCTGATTTAACCTAAACAACGCAATTACTGTGCCAAAGTGGCGCGCCCGACAGGATTCGAACCTGTGACCTTCGGCTTCGGAGGCCGACACTCTATCCAGCTGAGCTACGGGCGCTCACGGCGCGGACAATTACGCCAATACTTGCTGCCGTCAAGCTTGCGTTGCAGAAACAGGCTAACATCACCATATAAATGCCTGTAAATGACATTTTGAACGCGAGGCGTTGCGGGGAGACTTCCATGGCTGACGAAAACAACACCAAAATCACCAAATCTGATGAAGAATGGCGGGCCCAGCTGACGCCGGAGCAGTATCAGGTCGCCCGCCAGGCCGGGACCGAACGCGCATTTACTGGCAAGTACAATGACAGCAAGGACCCCGGAACGTTCCATTGTGTGTGCTGTGATGCACCTTTGTTCACATCGGATGAGAAGTTCGATTCGGGGACCGGATGGCCGAGCTTCTGGGCCCCTGTCGACGAAACGGCGGTGGAAACCAAAGTTGATCGGGCCCACGGCATGGTCCGTAACGAGGCCGTATGTTCACGATGTGATGCGCATCTGGGCCATGTATTTCCAGACGGACCGCAGCCCACGGGCCTGCGCTATTGCATGAACTCTGCCTCACTCGACCTCAAACCGAAAACCGGGGACGGCTCTTAGAGCTAGTTGTTCGGTAGCCTGGATTTCGGGTCAGAGTGGTCCGCGCCAGAGCGGAGCGCTGCCGCCGGGTCGTCGATCCAGCCAAGAATATCCTGCCAGACCGTTTCGCCCTGCAAATCCCGCAACAGCATGTGATAGCCGTTGTCGTAGACGGCGATCGTGTGTTGTGTGCCGGGCCCGGTGGGCAAAGCATCTATCATGCGTCGTGATGCTGCGGGTGGCACAATATCATCATGGGCACCGAGTATCAGGAGTGCTGGTGCTTGCACCGAAGATGCGGCAGCGAGAGCTTCGTCCATCAGGTTGACGATGCCCCACATGGAATCGACCCGGGTGTTCCTGATGACATGGGGGTCACGACCCAGCGCCTTCAACATCTCGATATTGTCAGAGGGATGCCGCTTGATGCCTTTGCCCGAGAAGGACAACCACGGCATGGTGTGCGCGAACACCCAGAGCGTTGCTCTCTGATAGGCCGGGATGGTTGCGCGGCCCCAGACTGCGGGTGCCACAAGAATAACGCCGTCGATATTCAGAGGTTCGGGGTTTCCCGCTGTCATTAGTACAGCGCCGCCCATGCTTTCGCCCAATGCGTAAATAGGCACGTCTGGATAGCTGTCCCGAATGGCCGCGATCGCACCGTGTGCATCGTCTGCAAGTACGTTGTGGCCCGGCCAAATGCCCTTCTGTCCGGATTGTCCAAACCCGCGTTGGTCATAGGCCAGCGTGGCTATGCCGTGTTCGGCCAGCCATGGCCCGATGGATGAGAACGCATTGCTGTAGTCGTTGAACCCGTGCAGTGCCAGCAACACACCACGTGGCGCTGACTCAGGACCCCATCGGCGCAACGGCAGCCGGGTGCCGTCTTTGGTCACGTAGTGGGTTTTGGTCAGGGTGGGATGCATCGAGTTCTGGATATGGGGGCCGGGCTCCTGAAGCCGCGGGGAACAGGCTGCGAGCAGGGCGGCCGTAAGAACAAGCAGGATACGCTTGCGCGTCATGCGTTGTCCGTTGCCTCGCGGGTGAGCTCCAGAAAGATATCTTCCAGATCGGGCTCCTCGGTCGACAGGTCCGCGATAACCAGTCCGGCATTCGCAACGGCGGCGAGAATTTCGCGCACTTCGGTTTCGCTCGTGCGGTAGCGGAAGACCAGCGTGCAGTCGTCAGGCAGTTCCACTGTGAAATGGCTCAATGCGCCGGGCAGCGCGCTGAGTGGCTGGGCAACTGTTACCCGGAGTTCCTTGTTGTCGAGCCGCTGGACCAGTGAACGAGTGTCATCATAGGCGATGACACTGCCGCGATTGATAATGGCGATATGGTCGCAGAGCTCTTCGGCTTCCTCGAGATAATGCGTCGTCAGCACGATTGTCGTGCCGTTGTTGTTGAGTTCCTTGACGAAATCCCAAAGCGAACGCCGCAATTCGATATCGACGCCAGCTGTTGGCTCATCGAGCACAAGGACGGGAGGATTGTGAACCAGCGCCTTGGCAACCAGCAGACGTCGACGCATGCCGCCGGAGAGTGAGCGGGAATAAGCCTTGGCTTTGTCTTCGAGACCCACGCGTTCGAGAATTTCCATGGTTCGCCGTTCTTTTGGCGGAACACCATAAAATCCGGCCTGCACTTCAAGCATCTCATAGGGTGTAAAGAAGGCGTCGAGGTTCAGTTCCTGGGGCACAACACCGATTGCAGCACGCGCATGTCGTGACTCGCGGTCAATATCCAGCCCCCAGACGGAGGCGGTGCCGCCGGTTTTGACGACCAGCCCGGCAAGAATATTGATGAAAGTCGATTTTCCGGCACCGTTGGGACCCAACAGGCCAAAGATGCCGCCGCGGGGTATGTCAAGGTCGACGGCCCGCAACGCGTGGACCTGATCCCCGCCATCGGCGCGATAGACCTTATCGAGCCCGCGTGCGGAAATTGCGTGTTCTGGCTGTGGATCAATCACTGTCGTTGGTTTGTTCATGGGCCTTGCGGAGTTCGGGAACATATTGTCGCGCGAAAGCGCTTCGCTTATGTATGGCGTCTACGCCGATGGCACAACCGCCCGCGGCGTCCAATGCCGATCGCAGGAGCACGTCCGCCATGCAACCGCCAGAGACTATCGAAGCCAACAGCCGTGAACTTGCCTGTGATGGCGGCGGCGGTGCGTTGGGTCACCCACGTGTGTTTCTCAATATGGGCGCAAAGTCGGAAATCGACTGCCCCTATTGTGGACGGCAGTTTGTTCTGGCGGCTGACGCACCCGCCGCTGCTGATCATTGACGTCCCCGGCGGACGCGCTGCCCGCACCCCTCCAGACCTCACGTATGCAGTTGGTGCCGGTTGGGCGTGAGCTCGCGCGCGCATTGCTCTCCGATCGCAAGGCTGCCGCTGATCTGGCTGGCGGACTGATCCATCGTGATTTTCCGGATTCTGATCTGGCGACCAAGCTGCCGGCATTCGCTCAACGGCTTGATGATGCGGCCAATCCGGCGCTGGGCCGGACGGCGCCGCGAGATCCTGCTGGCTGGGGACTCTGGCTCTTTCGTTATGAAACAGAGCGCATGATCGTGGGCGCAGCATCCTTCACTGGCCCACCGAATGCGGTAGGCGAAGTTGAATTGGGTTATCAGATTGTTTCCGCTCATCGCCGTCGCGGTCTGACCGCGGAAGGCTGTGCGGCGCTGATCGACTGGGCCTTTCATGACACGGCAACCAGCGCGGTTATCGCGGATTGTGCAGCCGAAAATACCGCATCGATACATACGCTGACAAAGCTAGGATTCGTGCACGACCGCACAACGCGGGAACGGTTGTACTGGCGGCGTTCCCGTCAGATCTGAAAGGCTGAATTCGGGGGTACTCAATTCGTGTCTGCTCAGTTTGGAAGTGTGACGTGTCCGTCTGCATCAATTGTAAAACCGGGATTCCACGCAATTTCCCAAAGATGCCCGTCCGGGTCTGCGAAGTAGCCGGAATAACCACCCCAGAACGCTTCCTCGGCTGGCTTGGCAATCGTCGCGCCTGCGCGCGCAGCAAGGGCCAGCACGTCGTCGACGTCTTCCCGGCTTCGTGTGTTGTAAGCCAGCGCCACGCCGCGAAACCCTGATCCCTCAGCACTGTCCAGAGCTGCGTCTTCGGCCAGCGCATCCCAGCCGTACAATCCGAACACGACCCCGGCGCATTGGTAGAACACCACGTTTTCGTTGGAGAGTTCGGAGGGGACCCAGCCAAGACCCTCGGTGTAAAAGGCGCGGCTGCGCACGAGATCACGCACGCCCAGCGTGATGAGACTCAGACGTTGTTCCATGATCATGCTCCCGAAAGTTCTGGCGTGATCCTAGGCGCGCCAGATCAACATTGTCTGCTCTATACTGCAGGTCTGTATCTGGGAGATAGAATATGGCCGACTACACTTTGTATGCGCACCCGCGCTCGGGAAATTCCTACCGCACAGCGCTGATGCTGGCCCTCACCGAAACGCCTTATGAGTTTGTGCTGGTCGATCTGATGGATGGCAGCAATCTTGCGCCGGACTTTCTGAAGATCAATCCGCTCGGCAAAGTTCCCGCCCTGCGCCATGGGGACCTGATCCTGCGTCAGAGCCACGACACCTTGCGATACCTCATCGAGCAGACGGGGAAGTTCGGTCCCGATGGCTGGGCGGAAGAGGCGCGGGTGGGAGACTGGATCGGCTTTGCCATCGATTTCTTTGGATACGGGGTCGCGCGGATGCGTTTCGAGATGAAGTTCGGTGCAGGGCCGGGCCCGGTCTATGAGTTTTTCAAGAAAGTCGGTGATCGCGGGCTCGGTGTGATGGAAGCGCATCTGGGGGAGAACGATTGGCTCGCCTGTGGGCGAACGACAATTGCCGATATCGCCTGCTACCCCGTGTCCACCTTCATGCCCGATGCGGGTTATGACGTGAGCCTGTATCCCAATATTTCGGCATGGCAGGAGCGGTTTCGGGCACTGCCCGGTTTCGGCACTCAGCTCGATCTGATGCCTCACGACAACTGGCCGCCAGAATAGTTTTTGTATTGATACCTTTTTTTAACACTTGGGCGGCACAATTGTCGTCATGGGTGTTATTCGAAGATCACCGGGGAACCCGGCTGGCAAGGATCCGTTTCTGGAAGATTTCTTTCGGGACATGTCGCCATCAATGATCAGCAGTTTTTCCGGAGAACAATTGCGGGTTATCAAGATGATGTTTGGCGCCCGAGAACGTGGTTTGCACAGCATCGATATTCGATTCACGGTGCCGATTTGGGGTCGCTACATTGTCTTTCTGATAGGCCGTGAAGGGCGGACGCGTCGCCGTTTGCGCCCCGGCGGACGATTCGATCCGTTTTCTGCGATTGGTGATATTTTTGTGCTGATGGTGCTTGCTTGCCTGTTTGCAGCGCCGCTGGCCCTGGGGGTTTATGGCCTGAACTTTTTCTTCGGGACCGAAGGCACTGGTGGCGCCATCGTGGATGGTTTGCGCCAGGATTTCGTTTTGGGCATCAAAGGTATGTAGCCGACATATTTCGGTTCTAGAACGTCTCGCTATGCGGGCGTAAATCCAGCTCGAACATCCAGGCCTCGGTCTCGGCCAAGGGGTGTTTCACATTGGCGCCCGGGTTGAAGACCACGGCGTTGATCGGGGTGTCGATGTTGTTGAACAGGGCGGCCACGGCGTCTTCCTTACACACATCCACCGGGTGGATGGCAGCCGAGCCGCCGGCGGTTTCGATATCGGCCTGACGTTCGCGCAATCGTTCCTCGTTGCGCCCGGCGAGCACCATATGCTGACCGCCATCGGCGAAACGGCGGGCTATGGCCGCGCCGATACCCTGATGGGCGCCAACCCCGAAAACGATCGCGGTCTGGGTCATGGTGGGGGCTCCTTTCGGGAATCAGGCCTGTGGACAGGCATGTCTGTTTGGCGCGCATGAATTGCGCTAAACCTAGGTCATGGCTGAAGCAAAGAAAACCAATGGCAAGGATGGCGGCAAGGGCGGGAGCGAAGTTCCTGCACGCCTTTATCTGATCGATGGGTCCGGCTTTATTTTCCGGGCCTTCCACTCAAGCCCGCTGGACGCATTCCGGCGGTCGGACGGGGTCTACACCAATGCGGTGAACGGCTACTGTTCCTTGCTGATGAAGATGATCGACCGGGCCCGGGATGACGGTGCCTATGACTATATGGCGGTGATTTTCGATGCCTCGCGGAAGAACTTCCGCAACGACATTTACCCCGAATACAAAGCCAATCGGGATGCGCCGCCCGAGGAACTGCGCCCGCAATTTGCGCTGATCCGCGAAGCGACAGTGGCGTTCGGTCTGCCTTCGATCGAGTTGGAGGGTTATGAGGCCGACGATCTGATTGCGACCTATGCCCGTGCGGCTGAGGCCCAGGGCATCGAAACCATCGTGGTGTCTTCGGACAAGGATCTGATGCAGCTGGTGCGTGACAACGTGCGCATGTTCGATCCGATGAAGGATCTTGTGATCGGTGAAGACGAGGTGATGGACAAGTTCGGCGTCACACCGGACATGGTTGTCGATGTGCAGTCGCTGGCTGGTGATTCCACGGACAATGTTCCCGGCGTGCCGGGTATCGGGGTGAAGACCGCCGCGCTTCTGCTCAATGAATATGGTGATCTCGATACGCTTCTCGAGCGGGCCGGAGAGATCAAACAGAACAAGCGGCGCGAGAATTTGATCGAGTTCGCCGATCTCGCGCGGGTCAGCCGCGAGCTGGTCCGCCTGAAGGATGATGTGGAGACCGACCACAAGATTGAGGATTTTGCGCTCAAGGATCCGGACCCGGCCACGGTGGTCGAGTTTCTCAAGGCGATGGAGTTCCGCACGCTCACTCAGCGCGTGGAAAGTCGCTTTGTCGCTGAAGGTCTGATGGAACAGGATGACACGGCAGCCGGCGCGCCGATCGAGGCGCCCGCTGATGTCAGTTACAAACTGGTGCAGGACGAAGCGACGTTGCAGGGTTGGATCGAAACAGCGCGCAATGCCGGTTTCGTTGCCTTTGACACCGAAACCACCTCCCTCAATGCGATGCGGGCTCAGCTTGTCGGGTTCTCGCTGTCGACGGTCCCCGGCCGGTCCTGCTATGTGCCGGTTGGCCATGTGGAGGCTGTGTCCGATGAGCTCGATCTGGGCGGTACGGACAACACCGACAGTTCGGCGCTGAAGCAGGTCGACATGGTGGTCGCTCTCACGGCGCTGAAGGATCTGATCGAGGATCCATCGATCCTGAAGGTCGCCCACAACGCCAAATACGATCTGCTGGTTCTGCGCCGGGCGATCGAGAAATACCTGCCCGAGGACGCGCCACTCGCGCCGGCCGCCATCGATGATTCGATGCTGATGTCCTATGTGCTGGACGCCGGGCGCAACAAGCACGGGTTGGATGACCTGTCTTACCGCCACCTCGATCACGAGAACATCAAGTACGAAGCCGTGGTCGGGAAGGGGAAGAAACAGATTTCCTTCGCCGAAGTCGGCCTGGATGCGGCGCTGGATTATGCCGCCGAAGATGCGGATATGACAGCGCGGCTCCACACCCGGTTCAAGGCGCGGCTCGTTGGGGAACGGATGGCGTCGGTTTATGAGACCATCGAACGCCCGCTGGTGCCGGTGATCGTCGAGATGGAGCGCGCAGGCATTAAAGCCGACGCCGAGACTCTGATCGACCTGTCCAAGGATTTTGCCAAACGGATGGCCGAGCTGGAGGGCAAGGCCCATGATCTGGCCGGCGAGGAGTTCAACGTCGGTTCTCCCAAGCAGCTTGGGGAAATTCTCTTCGACAAGCTTGGTCTTGAGGGTGGCAAAAAAGGTAAGACCGGCGCCTATACCACCTCAGCAGATGTGCTCGAGGGGCTGGCGTCCCAGGGTCATGATCTACCCCAGACTGTGCTCGCATGGCGGCAGGTGCAAAAGCTCAAATCAACTTATGCAGATGCGCTGGTCGAACAGATCAACCCGGACACCGGACGAGTGCACACCTCATACGGCATGGCGATTGCCCAGACCGGGCGGCTGTCGTCAAATGATCCCAACCTGCAGAATATCCCGGTGCGTACGGAAGAAGGCCGCAAGATTCGCGCGGCCTTCATGGCGAATCCGGGCAACAAGCTGGTCAGTCTTGACTACTCCCAGATTGAATTGCGCGTTGTGGCCCATGTGGCAGGGGAAGACGCCTTGATTGAGGCCTTTCGTGACGGGCAAGACATTCATGCGATGACCGCCAGCCAGGTCTTCAATGTGCCCATCGAGGGTATGGATCCGATGATGCGGCGCAACGCCAAGGCGATCAATTTCGGCATCATCTACGGCATTTCGGCATTCGGCCTCGCCAACAATCTGGGTATTGGTCGCGACGAGGCGCGGGACTATATCGCGGCCTATTTTGAGCGGTACCCGGCGATCAAGCGCTATATGGAAGACACCCGTGAGGAAGCAAAAGAGGTCGGCTATGTGGATACGATCTTCGGGCGGCGCATCCATTTGAGCGGCATCAAGGACAAGAACCAGGCTGTACGCGGTTTTGCTGAGCGGCAGGCTATTAATGCGCCGATCCAGGGCGCCGCCGCCGACATCATCAAACGCGCCATGATTCGCGTTCCCGCCGCGCTGGCCAAGGGTGACTTCAAGTCACAGATGCTGCTCCAGGTGCATGATGAACTGCTGTTCGAAGCGCCCGAGGGTGAGGTCGACAAGCTGATCGAAGCCATGCGCGATGTGATGGAGAATGCCGCCGCCCCGGCGGTGAACATGTCTGTTCCGCTGGTCGCTGATGCTGGTGTCGGCGACACCTGGAATGAGGCGCACTAGTCTCCGGGGATCGCCAAATTGTGAAGCCTTGTTGCTGGCACACGCTGACTATTGGTCCGTAATTTCTCCCCACCTGCTTGCCGGACTGGATCGATTCGATCCGCGCTGTTGAGACCAAAGCGGAGATCAAGCTGCCGAAATATGAAAGCTGGTTCCGCTACAAGGAGTTCCTGCCGCTCAACGTCGAGGGGGCGTATCGTCACTTTGCGCTGCACTGGCGGCGCTAGACCGGACAAACCTCTCCCTCGTTTCGGGGGAGAGGTATTTGTCGTTCCGGCATAACACCTAACATTTGGCGGTGGCCCCGCTCTGCAGCTAGGATCGTCCCAACAATTCTTTGGGAGGACGACACATGGCACGCACACAATCACGCATTCAAAAAATTGAGCCGGAAACCATCGATGGTGAGTTCGAGGAGTTCTACGGCGCGGTTACGGGTTTGCTGGGCCGGGTGCCGCATTTCTATCGCACGATTTCCAATGCACCGTTTCTGGCGATGCTGTTCCTGCCGATCAACGCAGCAGCGCAGCGTGAGTGGCCAGGGACCCGGATCAGCGGCAAGATCAAGGAAATGGTGGTGATAAAAACCAGTCACACCAATGGCTGTGATTATTGCTACGCCCACAACACCTCGTTGGGGCAGGCCGCCGGGATCACCCAGGATCAGATCATTGCGATGTCGTCGGATGACTATCTGAGCCTGGATATCTTCAGTGAGCGCGAGAAAGCCGCCATTCTGTGGGCCGATAACATGACCCGCAACACGGCCCAGAAGAATGGTGATGCGTTCAACCGGCTGCACGCGAACTTCAGCGAGGGGGAGATCGTCGAGATCACCATGCTCTGCGCCATGTTCAACATGATCAACCGGGTTAATGATTCCCTGGATATCGCGCTTGAAGAGCAACCGGAGATCGACAAGATCCAGAGTTCGCTGCATCTCGACCCGACCAAAATGGGTGACTATCTGCGCTGGCTGGCTGATCACTGGCCAAGCGAATTCGAGACGATGAACAAGCAGGCTGAGGACGCGGCTGCGGCATAAGGCCAAATTTTGAGCGGGGTCTTTATCCCGAAACTATCAACAGCTTCATCCACAAATCCTGACCTTGGCGCTGTCGCGGGCCGCTGACTCAACGGGTGACCTGCGTTACGTTTTTGCCATACGGGGATCGCGCATCTAGTATTTTCAAACCCGATCGATGATTTGCCCAAAAATCATCATCAAATGTGCATATTTTACCACCAACCACGGGGCAAAATGGGCACATGGCGATCACTTCAAATGATGATGTTGCCGAATTCCGGGGACCTGAGTTGGCGGACGAAGACCTTGGCTGTTCGCCGCAGGTCATTCGCGGTTCGAATCCAACGAAATTTGCCACCTCGTTAAGCGACCAGTCTGAGGACGATGTGTCCGAAGATCGGGTTGCCGCGGAAGGTGTGTGGGTATTGTGCCGCAAACACGCCAATGGTGATGTTGAAACGGTCCGGGTGTTCGATGATGAGAATCGCGCCCGTGCCGATATGGATCTTGCGGAGAGTGTTTCTAGGGATGAGTTCTGGCTGGCCGATGTACCGCTGATTGAAACCGCATCGAACCACGCGAACGGCATCACACCCGTTCAGGTTCTGGCACTAACCTGGCTGGCGCAAGGCGCGGATGCCGAAGTCTCGGTTCCTCTGGTGGACCCTGTGGTCGTCAGTCCGCGGCATGTTCGAGGCTTTGTCTCCGTGCCATCTCACGAGTGGCGAGATATGGAAGATCACGGATGGGTCCGCGATGGTCTGATCACCACGAGTGGGGCTGAACAGATTGGGCTGGTGCGTAAATCGTCGGACCATGGTGTCGGTTAGGTCGTTTTTGAAGCCGGGCCTGGGTCTCTTGAGAGAAATGTCTGCTCCAAAATATAACCCTATGCGTCGGCAATCAGAGGCGTGATGGGGTTGACCACGGGTTGCTCCCAGAGCCTGAGCGCCAGCGTGAACCGCGACCCGCGACCCATTTCGCTTTCCAACGTGATATCGCCCCCCATCAACTGAGCCAGATTGCGTGCCACATGCAGGCCAATGCCGACCCCTTCGGTGTTGGTGGTAAACGCATCCGAGCGGACACGGTGGAAGCGGTCGAAAACGGCTTGCTGCTGTTCCAGCGGGATACCGATTCCGGTGTCCCAGACCGTGATGTAGAGCAGGTCTTCCTTGCCGCGCACGATTTCGATCCCGACACTGCCGCCTTCGCCTGTGAACTTGATGGCGTTGGTCAGAAGATTGAGCAGGATTTGCCGCGCCGATGTCAGGTCTGCGATGACGGCAAGGTCGTCAGTCACGGTTGGGACGGTCAGGGAAATTTCACCCATTTCCGCCCGCATCTCGATCATCGGAACGGTATCTCGCAGTAGTTTGGCGACACTGGTCTCGATCAGATCCATATCCACGGTCTCGTTTTCAATCCGCACTGTGTCGAGAAGGTTGTCGATGATTTGCACCAGATGTCCGGATGCAGAAAGGATGTTATCGAGGTAGGAGGGGAGCCGATCCGGTATGTCCGCCGCGAGTTGGCGTCGACTGAGTTCGGCAAACCCGATAATGGCATTCAGCGGGGTTCGCAATTCATGGCTGGTGAGCGCGAGAAAATCACTTTTCGCATCGGACGCTGACTGCGATTTTTCGAGCGCTTCGCGTAGGTGATCGTTGCTGATTTCGAGGGCGTCCATAGCTTCTTCAAGTTTTTCCCGGGCAACAACGGCGTCACGCTCGGCTTCGAGCGCGCGAGTCACATCTGTGCCGGTACCGCGGTAGCCAAGGAATCTACCTGTGTCGGAATCAAAGAATGGCGTACCGCTCAGATGAATGCGCCGTGCCTGCCCGGTTTCATCACGCATCAGGAACAACCGGTTCCGGAAGGGGCGGCGATCGGCTGTCAGTTGGTTCAGGTTCGGCACGCCAGGCATTGGCTCCGGGAGTGTCCCCAGTGACAACATGGCTTTACCCAGATGCGCTTCCGGGGGGGGGCGCCGGTGATGGCTGCAATTCGTGCCGAGACTTCGGTTAGTCGCAACTCAGTATCGGTTTCCCAAACCCAGTCTGACGTTGAGCGAATAACATCAGTCAACTTGTCATCGAGTGCGGTCAGGCGCCGCTCGCCCGAAATCTGCTGTGTAATGTCTTCAAAATAGCCATAGACAACTGGACTTCCGTCTTTTTGGCTTAGGAAATGGCGACCGCGAAAGACCCGTTCCACCCCGCCGGACTCGGTAAATATGCGTCTCGGCTCGAAATGTCCGGTTTCGATCAAGGTATCGACAATCAGCTGAAGGGCAGGTGGCGTTCGATGCAATGTGCGGGTGCGGTCGGGAAGTTCCCAGACCGTCCGTGCGAAATACATGAATGTGTCGTTGTGCCAGAGCAAGTCCCCATCCGGGGTGGCCAGATAAGCTGGCCCTAAATGCTCGAGCAATCCCGGGTGTGGTCCCGCAATAACGGTGGTTTCTGCAGGGGCCGGAGCGGATGTGGCAGTCGGCGTCGGTGTGTTTTCAGGCGCAGTCTCTTCCGATGGCGCGGCGTCGCGCGCGCGTCGGGAATACAGCCTGCCTTTTTCACCTGCAGATTTATGACGAATAATATCTGTCACGATCGTAGTCCCTCCCCCGAAAGACTCAGACGCGTTGAAATGCTTCGTTAACCATTGTAATGGCCAAAACTTTATAAAACGTTACTGGGCGAGTAAACCTATTTCCCTTTTTTTTCAATGGGTTTTGCTGTTTTGTTGAGAAGTCAACCTTATCTGCAGGATGTTTCCCGAGTTAAACTGGCGTTAAGCCATCTGAGGCATGATGCCCCGTGTGTGGCGACTTCGCGCGCGAATTGGGAGAGTGTTTGTGAGCAGTCTGAATGCAGTTGATCAAAGCGAACAGGATGCGGTTCAAGAAGCATCCAGCCAAAATGGCCTGCGGACGATGCGTCAAAATGACGTGGATTCCCTCTGCAAACTGCATGCTCGATTTTACGCCGGTTTGCCAGGTGGCAAACGCGCTGATTTTGGGTTTTGCGATTTAAGTGGTTTGTCTTTGGCTGGACGTGATCTGGGCGATGCAAATTTCTCCGGGGCCCGTCTTACCAAAACTGATTTTTCGGGGGGGCGTTTGGAGAATGCCATTTTTTTCTGCTGTGATATGCGGGGGGCAAGTCTGCGCAAGGCAAACCTTCGTCGATGTGATTTGCGGGGTGCCAGTTTGCGCAGCGCGAATCTGAGTGGTGCGGATCTCTTTGAAGCGGATTTGAGAGAAGGCACGATCGCGGAAAGAGACGCGGACGGCGACTTGCAGATTCGCAAGCACAGCACCGACCTCGATCAGACCGATACCGGCGAAGCGAGTTTCGCAAATGCGAATCTGGAGCGTGCCAACCTGTCCAACATGTTGGCGATACGTACGGATTTTTCGGGCGCCATCATGAAGAATTGCAAATTGGTGCGCGCCAATCTGAAGCAGGCGGATTTTACCGGGGCAAATCTTGAAGGCGCGGATTTGTCGGGAGCGGACCTCACTGAGACAGATCTTTCAAGCGCTATTTTGACTGGTGTCGATATGAGCATGGCCACGTTGCATCAGACAAAACTGGACAATGTGATGACGGATGCACCTGTCGGAACCCCGATGAGTGACCTTGACCCACCCGCGCTCGATCAGATCGAAAGCCATATCCGGTTTATCGAAACCGATGGCGCGGAAGGTCAGCCTGCCGACTTGTCGGGGGTCGATATGCGTCCGATCAAGCTGTTGGCGCATTTGAATTTGGCGGCGCTGCGGGCCCAAAAGGTGACGTTTTATGGGCTGGATTTGCGTGGGGTGAAGTTGCAGGGGGCAAATCTGGAGAATGCCGATTTGCGCACATCCAACCTTGAAGGCGCTGATTTGCGCGGAGCCAATCTGAAGGGAGCCAATCTTTCCAGCGCGGTTCTTCGCGACTGCAACATGGGACCCCTGGTCATCGATGAGACTCGGCGGTTGCCCACGCAATTGCGTGACGCGAACCTTCAGAGAGCCGATATGAGGGGTGCTGACCTCGCGCAGGCTGTGCTCGACGGCGCAGATATGACTGGCGCACGCACGAGCGGAACAAGTCTTGATGGTGCATCGATGCGGAACATGCGAGACGACGCGAGTAAATAATCAGGCCTCTGATTGTTGCGTTGCAGTATTCCAACCAATTTCCGACTCGCTTTCATCCCGGTTTCTCGTGCTAGTCTTGCAGCATAGCGTGCACCGCAGTTTCGGGACCACGCTCAGGTAGAGCTTTATCCCTGATTGGTACTGTTGTGCTTATTGTTTCAGGATTTGCCAGCGATGAGTGACATTGAGTCATCCGGGGGCGGGGATCGGATATCCGCAACTGTCAAATGGTTTAACCCCATCAAAGGCTATGGGTTCGTCCAGCCGTCAAATGGTGTGGGCGACGCATTTATTCATGTCTCCGTTCTCGAAGCAGCGGGCCAGAAGGATCTGCAGGATGGTGCCGAACTCGAATGTGAGATCGAGCAGGGACCGCGCGGTCCAATGGTTTCGGTGATTCACAGTGTGACGGGTGGCGAGGTTGAAACGCCTGTTGCAAGTGATCCCGATGCGCCAGCCCTTGAAGGCGTTGTCAAGTTCTTCGATCCCAACAAAGGTTATGGTTTCATCACGCCTGATGATGAAAGCTCTGATGTATTTGTATCCGGTCGGGTGGTCGCTCAGTCAGGACTGCGAATGTTGGATGCGGAATCACGGGTGCGCGTGACAACCCGCGCCGGTGAAAAGGGACCGCTTGCTGTCACAGTTGAGTTGATCGACGAAGCCTGACGCACACAATATTATCTGGCATTACCAAATTGCGTTTCTGTCGAGCCAGTCCGTGACGACACGATCGAAACCTTCGGGGTTTTCCCAGTAAGGTGAATGTCCGACATCGGGTATGTCGACCACTTTCGCGCCGGGAACCCAGGCCGCGACCTCATGCACAAATACGGGTGGGAAGAATTGATCGTGCGCGCCGACAATAAACACCGTCGGAACTGTGTAGTTGTCGAAGTCATTGGGGCCGAAGCTTTGCTCCGGCCCGGCAATGCGTGCACGCCAGGCGGGATCGAACACCGTATTGAACGAAAGAATTTGCTTGTAGAGCTCGTATAAGGCCGGCTCACGCCCACTGTAGCCCGGGGCAAACGCGCGGTCGGGCAGGGATATGGTATTGGCCCGTTCGAGTTCTGCCAGACGACGCCGGATGTCCATTGGCACAATCCCGGCCATGGACGAGCTGACCAGCAGTCCTGAGATTCGTTCGGGGTAGTCTCGCGCAAACCGCATTGCAGAAATACCGCCCATCGATTGCGAGACCAAAGCGGCTCGCGGTGTGTCGGTCGCATCCAGTACGGCCGCGACGTCGCTGGCCAGCGTACCGGCAGTGAAGGCTTCGCGATCGCAGGGGGATCTTCCAAAGCCGCGCTGGTCAAAGGTGATCACCGTGTGGGTTTGGGAAAACGCAGCCACCTGACGCCACCAACTGGCGCCATTGCCAGCGCGTCCATGCAGAAACACGATCGCGGGACCCTCGCCATGCTTCTCGTACCAGATATCGACTCCGCCATTGGACGCATAAGGCATTTGGCCACTCCACAATCCTGTCGTTTGTGGAAACCAATGTGGCTGCCACGTCGTTCAGGGGCCTATCAGTGAACGCTCTGTATCTGTTGTTCAAGTGGTGCTGCAATGTTCACTGAAGTGCGTCGCACATCGAGTACATATCCCGCATCAAACAAGCTGCGCGCGACCTGATCTATGTCAGATAGCAACAATGCGGTGGCGCCCCGGGGAACCATCCAGTTGATCAACGCCTGACAGTGCAGTGTCGATTGACTCTGATGGGTGGCGTGGATGTTCAGCAGGCACAGTTCGTCCTAGCTGATACGGCAGCAAGTAGGTGGGTGCAATCGGATGTGTCGTCGCGCATGGAGGCCGAGGGTTCGAAATGTCGTTTGAAGCGCATCGCAAATTTGTGTGGCGGCGCGCGGACCGCAGGCGCGGTTGAACTCCAGCACAATTCCCGGCCAACGTTTCTGATCCGTTACCCATTGCCTTAACGCGTGCAGGATCAGGCGCTCAATATAGGAGAGGGTTGTGGATTTAAGGTGCGGTTCTGGCACGCTGTCGCGTTTATCATGTGCAGTCCATCGATGTTGGGTGATGAAACCGCAGTATATGCTAATGATAATCATTCTTAACTAAAATACGGGCGATACTGGTTCTTCATTTCTTGGAGCCAACAAAAAGAGGATGCTTAGCCTTCGCGGCGGGCTTCTTTCGCCAAAGCCACGAGCGCGGCGCGAGCAGATTCCGCACTATCGACGATATCTTCAAACCAGATGCGAGCTTCGGCGTCATTGCGGGCGAGATCACAGCCCTCAGCGTCCAGACCCGTCATGCGCCAGTCGAGGCCGGGCCGGTCTGCCAGATTTTGGGCATAGGCTCGGATCGCATCCGAATGATCTGCATTCATATGCGTGACGATATCTTCTTCTGCGGTGAGCAAGTGATCCAGAGGTGCAGCATCAAGCATGACATCAGACGAATTCAGGGTTTCAATCCGTCCGAAACCCCCGATGAAATGTACGCTTTCTGTGATCAGGCGGTAGAGATGAAAATCGCTGAACGCCATATGGTTTCGCGCGGTTTCATGCCGCCGCAAAAAACGCGCCCGTAATCTTTCATCGCCGCACGGCTCCATGCGACCCAGGATCGTCGCGCGTGACGCGTTGAGCGCTTCGACGCCATGCTTGGCAAAGAGCAGCGAGACCCGCTCATCTTCTTTGAAATTGCGTGTGTGTCGGGCCAGATCTGAAAGCAGGACCAGCGGTGATGCATCCAATCCGCTGGCTGTTAAAACAAGGCTCCCATAGGGCATTCCCCCGGTCTCCTGATCGAGGGTCGCAAGGGTCGCCGTGCGGCTGGTCCGGATGAGCCGACGTGCCAGTACGCCACTCGGCCTTTTTCTATCATCTATGGTCATAACGGCGCGGAGACTACCGAACCTGCCCGCAAAACGATACCGGGCTACTTGGATTTTCCAGGCATCTGGTGCCCTTTTGAATGGTCCATCTTTTCCATTTTGGTTGCGCCGCCACTGCGGCTTGCACCAGCAGATTCCACCACAGCTTCGATTTCAACTGATCCGGCATGCTCAAAGGTCAGGGTGAGCGGGATGGTGGTTTCCTCAAGCAACGGCGCATTGAGCCCAATCAGCATAATGTGGAAACCGCCGGGGACCAGTTTGACTGAACCGTTGGCCGGAACCGCGATGCCACCATCGACCCGGCGCATGCGCATGATGTCACCTTCGCGGATATGTCCGTGTATCTCGGTGGACTCTGCATCGGGTGAAGATGCGCCGATCAGACGATCTTCTTTTCCTGTGATGTTTTTGATTTCCATGAACACAGCGCCGACCTTCTGGCTTGGGGCGGTTGCGCGCGACCACGGATGACTGATCGTGAAATTCTCCGATTTTTCCTCATGCCCGTTTGCCGGAAGAATCGTCGTTACGAGCAGTGCTGCCGCGAAAAGTGATTTGAGCATTTTTGGTCCTGTCAGTGTCAGGGGACTAGCCGCGTGCGTTTCCGCGCATATGTTGGCGGATGGTTGTCACCATATCTTCGGGCGGGGTTCCGTAGCGAAACATGGCGGCAATCTCCCCACTCGGCGCGAGGAGATAAACGAAGGATGTGTGGTCCATCAGATAGTAGGTGTAGTTCGGATCCTCGAAGCGCCGGTAGAACACACGGTAGCTGGTGGCAACTTCGCGAACTTCCTCTGCGGTGCCAGTGAGTCCGACAAGGCGTTCGTGAAACAACGGAACGTATTCGGAAAGGACCTCGGCCGTGTCCCGGTCCGGGTCGATCGTAATCATCACGGGCCTAACGCGATCGGCATCCTTGTCGAGCTGGTCGAGAGCGACGGCGATTTCACCCAGTTCGGTCGGGCAAACATCGGGACAAAAGGTGTAACCGAAATAGATCAGTGCGTAGTCGCCTGCCAGATCTTCATCTGTGAAACGCGCACCTGTGTGATCAGTCAATTCGAACGGGCCGCCAATGCTGGCGTTGACCACCATGCCACCAACCGCGCCGTTCTCGGGTGGCTTGCCGTGCCGCAGATTCAACCAGGCGCCAAAAGCGAAGATGACGACGACCAGTGCGACAACGCTGATATGCAGTTTTCTGTTCATGTTTCGATTTAGAACCAGGCTCCTCGGGGGCGCAATGCGTCCACCAGTCGCAGACCCGTCACGTTTTCGTTTGTGGCAAGAACATGGCCTGTTCGCGCGAACCCCCTTGTAACCGGGTCAAATGACCCACAAATCAGATCGTAAATACGCCATAATAAAAGTGGAAATTGATTGAAGGCGACATTCGGCGTCCGAAAGTTGCGTATCAATTCACAAAGGGGATCCCCAAATGGCCCAGACAATCGCATTGGTCGATGACGACCGGAATATTCTGACGTCGGTCACGATGGCACTCGAAGCCGAGGGGTATCACGTCAGCTCCTATGCAGATGGTGATGAGGCCTTGAGTGGGTTGTCGGAGACCCCAGTTGATCTGGCGGTTCTGGATATCAAGATGCCGCGGATGGATGGCATGGAATTGCTGGGCAAACTTCGCGAGTCGTCGCGTATGCCCGTGATCTTTCTCACATCCAAGGATGATGAGATCGATGAAGTCCTCGGATTGCGCATGGGTGCGGATGACTACATCACCAAGCCTTTCTCCCAGCGCCTGCTGATTGAGCGTATTCGTGCGATTCTGCGTCGTTCGGAAGCCGAGCAGATGACGGCCGATGAAGAAAGCGAGTCCATTGTGCGGCGGGGGGATCTTGTTCTCGATCCGATCCGTCATATGTGCACATGGCGTGAGGGGGAAGTGACCCTGACAGTGACCGAGTTCCTGATTCTCGAAGCCCTGGCCCAGCGCCCGGGCCATGTGAAAAGCCGGGACCAACTTATGGATGCCGCCTATGGTGAGAACATCTATGTTGATGACCGCACCATCGACAGCCACATCAAGCGGTTGCGCAAGAAGTTCCGTGACACGGATGAAAGTTTCACCCAGATCGAGACGCTGTACGGTATCGGGTATCGTTATAAAGAAGGTTGAGTAGGACACCTCCGGCACTACGCCGGAATGTGAGACGTCTCCGGGGGATGGGATGACGATGGATGCCCGCCGTACTGAATTTGCATCCCGCGATCTGCGCGCGGATGAGGACGCACGTCTCGGCAGACCATCTTCCGACCTTGAAGCGAATACCTCGGGACGACGGCGATCTTCATCACGCGCTTTGTTTTCATGGTTGCTGCGGCGCCGACCATCCAGCTCTCTGACCCGACGTATCCTCGCGATCAACCTGCTTGTCCTGGCCGTTCCGGTTGGGGGCTTTTTCTTTCTTGATCAGTATCAGGAAAGTCTGATCGATGCGGAGATTGAGGCGCTGCGCGTTCAGGGGGAGGTGTTCGCAGGTGCCGTGGGGGCCGGCGCGGTTGTGATCGCGCCGGGTGTTGGCCAGCAAGTGGACCCGGTGCGGGCGAGTTTGATGCTCCGTCGTCTGACGGCGCCAACACAAACCCGGGCGCGTTTGTTTTCGGAGAACGGCGTACTCATCACTGACACGCAAGCACTGATCACCCCTCGTGGCCGGGTGCGGGTGCGACAACTGCCGCCGCCAGGTGGGTTTGCGCCCCTGAATTGGGTTCAGGGCCGCTTTGACGCGTTGCTCAACTGGTTGCCCAGCCAGGGTGAACTGCCCATCTATCAGGAGCGGGTGCCCCAGAGAGCTGGTGACTACCGCGAGACCATCACGGCTCTTGCCGGGCGTCCTGATGCAGAAGTGCGGCGGCATGAATCCGGTGGCATGGTGATCTCGGTTTCTGTGCCTGTACAGCGCTACCGCCAGGTTGTGGGTGCGTTAATGTTGTCCCATGGCAGTGGTGAGGTTGAGCGGGCGATGCGGGCGATTCGCATCGATATTCTGCAGGTCTTCGGGGTCGCACTTGCCGTGACCATCCTGTTGTCAGTGTACCTCGCCGCGACGATCGCGCGGCCTCTCAAACGGCTTGCCGCGGCGGCCGAACGCGTTCGTGCAGGGTCTGGCCGGCACACCGCGATTCCGGATTTCGCCGGCCGACGTGATGAAATCGGAGATCTGGGGCGGGATCTGCGGGCGATGACCGAGGCATTGTGGCAACGCATGGATGCCATCGAACGTTTTGCCGCCGATGTATCTCACGAGATCAAGAATCCTCTGACATCTCTACGCAGTGCGGTGGAAACCGTGGCGCGGGTCGAGGATCCGGCCCAGCAAAAAAAGCTAATGACCATCATCCTTGATGATGTCGCACGCCTGGATCGGTTGATCAGCGATATTTCTGATGCGTCACGCCTCGATGCAGAGCTGAGCCGTGATCCACCATCGAATGTGGATTTGCGCGATGTATTGCGGGCATTGGTGGATATCCATGTTTCGACGTCAGCGGTGAACATCGTTCTGGATGTCGAGCCGGGCACGGATCTGACGGTGTGTGCATTTGAAGACCGGTTGGGACAGGTTTTTCGCAATATCATCACCAACGCGGAATCTTTCAGTCCTGCGAATGGTCAGATCGTGATCACGGCCAATCGGACAAACCGTAGGGGCGGAGATGTCATCATTGTCACGGTTGATGACGAGGGCCCGGGCATTCCAGAGGTGAATCTGGAATCTATCTTTCAGCGTTTCTACACGGATCGACCCACTGCCGGTCCGGATGGGAAGGCCGTGCGGCTTGGCACCAATTCAGGTCTGGGTCTGTCGATTTCGCGGCAAATCGTGGAAGCGGCGGGCGGCGAGCTCTGGGCAGAAAACCTCCATGACGGAAATGGCGTGGTCACCGGTGCACGGTTCCAGGCGCGTTTTCCGGCCGTCTAGATTCGTTTCTGTCCTACAGCACGATCAGCAGCAAAAGCGGCAAAGTAGCAAGCGAGATCAGGGTTGAAACCATGATCACGCCCGCGACCTGTTCGGGGCTATTGCCGTAGAGCTGGGCCCAGAGATAGGAAAACAGTGCGGCTGGTCCAGCGGATTGCAGGATTACGACGCCACGTGTGACCGGATCGAGGTCGAGGGCTTCGGTGATCGCGAGTGCAACCAGCAGGCCCAGGCCGAGGCGCAGTACAGAAACATAGATGCTGTTCTGCAGGCTGGAGACTTTGAGCCGTGCCAGCGCCACTCCAAGCGCGAGAAGGTTCAGGGGAATGGCTGCGCCGCCGATCAGTTTTGTGGTGTTGAGCGCCCATTCCGGAGGAGTTGTTGCTGTCATCAGAAACACCACCGACAGGATGGCGGAGTAAATAAGCGGCTGGCGGACGACGATCTTGTAGGAAAACTGTCCGGCGGCGATGAGTTGCCCGACCGTGTACTGGACCAGTGCGTAGATCGTGTAGCTGGCGATGGCGAGCGCCAGACCCGTCTCCCCGAATGCGAAGAGGCCCAGAGGCAGGCCAAGATTGCCACTGTTGGGAACGAGAATAGGCGGCAGAAATGCGCGAAGCGGCAGGCGTTTCAGTTTCAGAAAAACGATCCCGAGGAAACCCACGCTGACCAGAATCACGACCGTGGCGAGCGCCACCTGACCATAGGCAGTGAGCGAAATGTCCAGACCAGTCATCGTGGCAAAGACAAGACAGGGGGTCAGCACATAGACCGTCGAGCGGGTGACAAACTCGGTCGGGAAATCGACACCACTGCGTTCCCAGCCATAGCCGATGGCCACGGTTACGAAGATGGGAATGAGAATGGCGGCGAGTTCTGAAATCACGGACTGTTTCCGATGAGGGGTGCGCAGCTGACGTGAGCGGACTTAGCACGCGCTTTCCGGTCTGTCGCGTGCGTCATGGGGGCGACAGCGGGGTCAGGTGCGCGCTAATATGCCTGCTATTAAGCGCGTCCGATGATGGATGACTCGGCTATACAAGTCTTGTATAAGACCGATTGTGAGCAACGAAGAATCAGGCGCCCGCAGCGGTGAACTGACGAAAGAACTGGGGAACGAGTATGAAGCAGATCAATGTTGGCGTTATTGGGCCGGGCTGGTGCGGCGGTATCCGTGCAAATGCCTGTGCGATTCATCCGCTGGTCAATGAGCTCCACCTGGCTGAGATCGATGCCGAACGCCTTGCCGTTGTGAAGGGGGAGACCAATCCGACCTCCACGACGGATGATTACCATCAGATGCTCGCCAATGATGACATTGACGCGATCTTCATTTCGGCAACCCCGGAATC
Source organism: Alphaproteobacteria bacterium (assembly GCA_018666195.1). Classification (GTDB taxonomy): domain Bacteria; phylum Pseudomonadota; class Alphaproteobacteria; order UBA6615; family UBA6615; genus JABJAG01. The sequence goes on along the minus strand of JABJAG010000002.1, from coordinate 7,363 downwards.
AACCCACTATCCGATGATCAAGCATTCTCTCGAAGCCGGGAAGCATGTGTTTGTAGAGAAGCCGATCTCCTCGACCATGGAAGAGGCCGACGAAATCATTACCCTTGCCGAGAAGAAGGGCCTCAAATTCACGGTCGGATATTCCCAGCGCTTCAAACCCAAATTCGCATTCGTGCACAAGGCCCTGAAGGACGGCTCCATTGGTGAGCCCGTGACTTGCCTGGTCAGCCGTAACGTCACGCGTGAGCTTGGCGACAAAATCACGGGACGTACGAAGATGTCCCCGGCGGCGATGGAAGCCACCCATGATCTTGATTTTCTGCTCTGGTGCTTGCGCCCGCGCAAACCTGTTCGGGTGTATTCTCAGCAATCCGGCAAGCTGTACATGAAGAACAGCGATACGCCTGATCATCAGTGGATCATGGTGACCATGGATGATGGCACGACCATTACTGTTGGCGCGGGCTGGATCCTGCCGCTGGGTTACAAGAACTACTCTCAGTGTTGGATCGAGATTGTTGGCACCGATGGTGCGCTGACCATTGATGACACACATAAAGAAGTTCAGATTAACACCGTCAAGGACGGCATTCAGTATCCGATGTCGACGATGCCCGGTGAACCCGTTGATCATGTCTTCGCGGGCCCGATGAAGGCCGAGACCGATCATTTCATTGAGGCGATTGCGCTTGATCGTCCGGTGATGGTCCAGCCGTCGGAGGCGCGCGAAGTGATGGATGTCTACTCTGCGGCCGATCTGTCTGCAGAGCGGGGCGAACCTGTCATGCTGCCGCGCAATGACACTTCGGGACCGTTGGCCGCCGAATAGGTGAGATAGGTGAGCTATAGTGGCACTGCGGAACTGAATGCGGGCCGGGTTTATGCCTTGCAGAACACGTTCGAACTGAACGGCCGCATCAGCGCCTATCCCGAGAGCGCGCGGGGCTTTTCTGCGGCCAATTGCTATCTCCTGAAGGAGGGAGACCGCGCCCTGCTTCTCGACACTGGCTATACGGTGCACGAGCAGAATATTCTGGATCAGCTCGGTCGTTTGATCACGCCAGCCACCGCGCTTTCGCTGATGCCGTTGCGGATTAACGAGCTCATGTCGGTCACCAATGCCGTTGCGATCGCCAAGCGGTTCAATGTGGTTGAATGTTTTTCACCCGTGCCGGCGATCGAGGACTGGATCGAGTTCGAGACCCTGCGCGGCGAGGAGCGCAATCCCGTTCTCAAAACCACAGTCATCGGCAGCCTCAGCGGCAAGGGTGGCCCCCGCGTGGCGCTCGGGCCGGACCGAACTGTTGATGTGATGAATGCACCAATTCGTCTGATCAACACGATGTGGATTTATGACGAGGTTTCGAAAACCCTGTTTACCTCCGACATGTTCAGCCATCTCTGGAGTGACCGTGAGGACGGCCCCTGGATGCTGGGGGACAACGAGACGGACGACGTTACAGACTTTCCGTTTGTGCGTTCGTTCCTGTTGAACACGCGGTACTGGTGGATTGAGGGTGCGAATATGTCCCCGATCCGAAAAGCAGTCGCTGAAGTCCATGATCGATTCGATATCGAAACCATCGCACCGGGCTACGGCACCATCCTGAGCGGGCGTCAGCATGTCGATCAGCAGTTCGCCGTGCTTGATGAGGTCCTCGATCAGCTCGATCGCACGAAGATCGCCCCGGCCTATGTGCCGCGCGGACTTGAGAGATAGGACAAAGCCCATGACGCGCGCCAACCCGCTGCCACGAGAAATTGCGCCCGGTGTATTTTGGTTGGGCGACTGTCTGGAACAGGAATATGAGGGTCGGCCTTATCATTCCTACAATGCGGCGTTCCTGCTGTGCGGTTCTGACGCCTCCATGATGATCGAGACCGGGCATCCGAAGGATTTCCCGGAAATTGAACGCCAGATGATTGAGCTGCTGGATGGCGGTCGCGCGCCACTGAAGTATCTTTTCATCACCCATCAGGAAACCCCGCATTCCGGGGGGCTGGGCCGTGTTTTCCAGAACTGGCCCGACATCACTGTGCATGGTGATATTGCTGATTATCACCTGGCCTTTCCCCAGCATGCCGATCGCCTGGTTCCTATGGAGGTCGGTGATGAGATCAACCTGGGTGATCGCACATTCGTTGCTGTCGAACCCGTGATCCGTGACTTGCGCTCAACCCTGTGGGGGTTCGACACAGGCACAAATTGTCTCTTTCCCGGCGATGGGTTTGCCTACAGCCATTATCACTTTGATGGGCATTGCGGATTGCTTGCCGAAGAGGCGACGTCCCTTGATCTCAAGGATGTGCTGGCGGTGTTTGCCGAACGCGCCCTGTTCTGGACGACGACGACCGATATGAACATCTATGTCGATAAGCTCGAAGCGCTGATGAAGGAACTCGGCGTCGACGTCATCGCACCAACCCATGGTCTGCCAATCACCGATATCGCGCTGACCATGCCCAAGGTGCGTGACGGATTGATTGCAGAAGGTGACCCCGGGATGACTCTGGGGATTTCCGGGCCGGAGACGAACTAGCGGACCAGTCGAGGTTTTCTGCCGTGCGAGGATAGATGCGCGTCGCGGTCTTTTCTTTTGCTACGGTAGGACAGAAACAAGGGAGAGAGCCATGGACAACGGTATTTGGGCGACTTGGTACGACTTACCCGAAGACGGACGCGACGAATATCTCGACTGGCTGCACAGCGACTACCTGCCGTCGATTCAAGCGAAACCCGGCGTTGCATGGGCCGCGCATTATCGCAGTGATGGTGGTGGGCCAGATATGCAGAAGGTCCGTGATGTCTTTCCCGAAACCCGGAACACCAAGGACCTTGGCACGGGAACCCAGTTCCTGATGCTTGTGGGGGCGCCCGAGCCCTGGACTCTGCTGGCCCCCAGTGTGATGGACGAACAGGCGGCGCTGACCGGCGAAGCCCGCAAGATGCTTGATCTGCGCGAAGGCGTCCGACCCTGCATTTTCACAACCTTCGCCCGTGTTAACGGGCCAGATATGCATGAACGTCCGGCCGGGACGACGCCGGGGCCGGCGATCCAGATGGGCAGTTTCCGAATTGGCGATCTGGAAAACGAGTTCGATGTGGGCGCGTGGTACGCGCAATATCGCCTGCCGCACATGGCTCAGATGAAGGGCTGCATCGCCGCGCGTGTGATGGTGTCCGTCGCGGGTTGGGCGAAGTATTCCGTCATGTACGAGTTCACATCCCTGCAGGCGCGCATGGACAGTTTTGAACTGCCCCATGAAGCTTTGGCACTGGATGAAGAAGAATGGACCGGTCGGGTCGTGCGTTACACCCAGCACACCCCGGGTTCCCCGACAGTGGGTGAGCGTATCTGGCCGCCGATTAAATAAGGAGACAACATCATGGCAAATCTTCCCCTGATCACCGATGAGGAAGCCACACCGGAACAGAAGGCCATCTTCGATGGATCCACGGCGCTATTGGGGCGGGTGTCCAACTCGACCCGCCTGGCTGCGGCGTCGCCAAAACTGATGCAGCCGCTGATGGGTTTTTTCATCGCTGCGTTGCGACAGGAAATCACTGGTGAACTCGATGTCTGGACCAAGATGCTCGTGATCGTGAAGACCTCGATGCTGAACGGCTGCGCCTATTGCATCGGTCACAACACGACGCTTGGTCGTGCTCTTGGCATGACCGATGAACAGACCGAAGCCCTTGAAGGGGATTACAAGAACTCGGATCTGTTCAGCGAAGCTGACAAGGCCGCGATTGCCTGGGCCGAATGTCTGACCGAGCGGCACTATCACCGTGACAAGACCGCGATGGCGGAACTGAAGACTCATTTCAGCGAGGTTCAGGTTCTCGAGATCACCATGGTGTCAGGCTTCTTCAATTTCTGGAATCGCTTCAATGACGCCATGGAGTTGGATATTGAGGACGCCGACAATATGAACCGGTTCAAGAAATCGACGGTTCTCGATCCGGAAGACTACATCGCCTATATGCGTTCGTGCTGGTGGAATGACGAGGACGCAATGGATGATTATCAGGCGAAAGCCGCAGAGTAGGGTTCAGGGACATGGCAGAGTTCGATATCAAGTTCAGCGGCTATCAGGGCCCGCGCTCGGTTCACAATCGCGCGGTGCAGGTCTTTGGAGAAAGCCTGACCGGGTCTCTGGGCGAACGCGTGTCTTTTGACCATGTGCTCAATGTGACCGAGCAAGGCCGCAAAGCTGCGGACCTGCTGAAGATGGTGGCGAGCGGCGAAACCACGCTCTGCTATTTCTCGTCGAGCTATCTGGCCGACAAGGTGCCCGAGATCGCCTTGTTTGATCTGCCCTTCCTGATCCGTGATCGTGCACAGGCCTATGCGATGCTCGATGGACCACTGGGGCAATTGATCATCGACAAGATGGCTGAAGCTGCTGATTTCCGGATCGTTGCCTGGTGGGATAACGGGTTCCGGCATTTCTCCAATGGTGTGCGTCCGATCCGCACGCCGGCAGATTGTGAGGGTTTGAAAATCCGCACGCTGTTCAGCGCCCTGCAGCAGGAAAGCTTTGCGGCCATGGGGTTTGAGCCTGTGCCGCTCGATGTGGCTGAACTGCCAGCTGCGTGCGCTGATGGGACCGTCGATGCGCAGGAAAACCCGCTGACCAATACCTTCAATTTCGGGATCGATGCCCATCATCGCTGGATCACCATGAGCGGTCATTTCTTCGGGCCATGTGTTGTGCTGGCTCATAAGGAGACCTGGGATTCCTGGCCGGGCGATGTGCGCAGCGCGGTGCAGGATGCGCTCACCCTTGCCACACCGGCTCAACGCGGTTTTGCGGCTGGTGAGGACGCTGAGTTCATGTCGAAGCTCGACCCGTCACGCAATGAGTTGATCGAACTTTCAGCTGACGAGCGCGCCGCCTTTGTGGCTGCGGTCCAGCCGTTGGTCGGAAAGACGATCGGACAGTTCCGCGACGAATTGTTCGAGTACCTGCCGACAAGCTGATCTCCTCGGTCTGGAATCAGGCCCCTTAGATAACCTGCGATCCACGAAATCATCCGCGGCATTCTCGCGAGAATAGCTGTTGGGTCGGTGTGCCCTTGACATTTATTAGAATTATTCTAATTTTAAAGAAAGATACATCATCATGTTATAAAGTTGATAAATTCTAACAAGGATATGAGCTGTGACAGACCGCAAGACCATGACCACATCGGCAGGTGCGCCGATTGCAGACAATCAGAATTCCATGACGGCCGGTGAGCGTGGCCCGGTCCTGATGCAGGACTGGCAGTTGATTGAGAAACTTGCCCATCAGAATCGCGAGCGTATTCCCGAACGTGTGGTGCACGCCAAGGGCTGGGGAGCGCATGGCACATTCACCGTCACCCACGACATCGCCAGTTATTCCCGTGCCAAAATCTTTGGCGAAGTTGGCAAGCAGACGCCGATGCTGGCGCGTTTTTCTACCGTGGCGGGGGAGCAGGGTGCCGCCGATGCGGAGCGCGATGTGCGCGGTTTTGCATTGAAGTTCTATACCGAGGAAGGCAATTGGGATCTGGTTGGCAACAACACGCCGGTCTTCTTTGTGCGCGACCCGCTGAAATTCCCCGACTTCATCCACACCCAGAAGCGCCATCCGCGAACCAATATGCGCTCGCCGATGGCGATGTGGGATTTCTGGTCACTCTCACCTGAAAGCCTGCATCAGGTGACGATCCTGATGTCGGACCGCGGCCTTCCTGTGGCCCCGATGAACATGAACGGCTATGGCTCTCACACCTACAGTTTCTGGAATGCGGAGGGCGAACGGTTCTGGGTGAAGTTCCATTTCAAGACCCAGCAGGGTCACAAGCATTTTACCAATGCCGAAGCTGCTGAAGTGATCGGCGAGTCGCGTGAAACCTATCAGGAGGAGTTGTTCGGGGGTATCGAACGCGGTGAATTCCCGAAATGGACGGTCTATGTCCAGATTATGCCGGAAGCCGATGCGGACACGACGACCTACAACCCGTTCGATCTGACCAAGGTCTGGCCGCATGGCGAGTATCCCTTGATCCAGGTTGGCGAGATGGAGTTGAACCGCAATGCGGACAACTACTTCGCCGAGATCGAGCAGGCAGCGTTCAGCCCGTCCAATAGTGTCCCTGGCATCGGTTTTTCACCGGACAAAATGCTGCAGGCGCGGCTGTTCTCCTATGCCGATGCACATCGTTATCGTTTGGGAACGCATTATGAGGCGTTGCCAGTGAACGCTCCGAAATGCCCGGTTCACCACTATCACAAGGATGGTGCGATGCGGTTCTTCCAGAACGACACCGGAAACCCGGATGCGTATTACGAGCCCAACTCCGTAGACGGGCCGAGCGATGACGCGTCCTTTGCTGAGCCGCCGATCCGAATTTCAGGAGATGCGGATCGGTTCAATCACCGTGACGGCAATGACGACTACACCCAGCCCGGAAACCTGTTCCGGATGTTTGACGATGATCACAAGGAACGCCTGTTCGACAACATCGCTGCAGCGATGGAGGGTGTACCCGACGAGATCAAGCAACGCCAATTGGTCCACTTCTATCGGGCAGACCCTGCCTATGGCATTGGTGTTGCCGCGAAACTGGGCCTGCCGATACCTGAAGACGACTAAAGATGATTCCGGGACACGTCCCCTGCGGGGCGTGTCCTAGCCGTCTTCGCGGATATCGTCGAAGACCTTGTAGAGCAGTGAGTAGTCATCCTCTGCCATGCCGCGGTCGATCGCCTTGTTGAGGAATGCGCTGGTTTCTTTGGCATAGCGCGGGTCCATGCCCATACCTTCGGCCATACGCACGACCATGCCCAGATCCTTGTTCGGATTGTAGACCCTGGATCGAGCATCCCACGTCTCCGAGAGAATATGGCGCGGGAAGCGGGCTACACTGGAATAGGAACGGGCGTTCGATGTGTTGAAGACGTCGATCATGTCCGAAAGCTTCAGTCCCGCGCGTTCGGCCATGCGGCCTGCTTCACAGGTGGTCAGGAAGATGGAGTGAGTGACCATGTTGTGGATCAGCTTCATGGCATGCCCGGCGCCGACCGCGCCGAGGAAATACATATTGTCTGCAACCGCTTCGAGCTTTGAGCGGCAGGCTTCGAAGGTCGCTTCGTCCCCGCCGATCATCAGCGTGAGAGTTCCGGCATCCGCCCCTGTCGCCCCGCCGCTCATAGCGGCATCAAGATATTGAATGCCGGCCTCGGTGGCGCGGGCCGCGATGCGTTTGGTGTCTTCGGGAAAGGACGTGGTCAGGTCATAGACAATGGTACCTGGCGCGGCCTGTGCCAGGACGCCGTCCGAGCCTTCGAACGAAGCTTCGATCTCCGGCGTGGCCGGAACCACATAG
>JABJAG010000155.1 GCA_018666195.1 Alphaproteobacteria bacterium | reverse complement strand
GGCCTTCCGGGCTGGTACCAAAAAATCAAGACCGGTGTTGCTGAAGGCGGCATCATGTTCCCGAGCGCCTGGGGCCCTGTCTTCAAGCTGCATGAGGTCGGTAAGTATTACACGACCATCGGTTTCGGCTCGATCACTTGGCATGGCCTGACGGTCAACAATCGCTTCTGGGATCGTCTGCCGGCAGACGCCAAGCCGATCGTTCAGGAAGTTGCCCAGCGTTTCCAGACCCTCACTGGTTCGGCTAACAAAGTGGGTTACGAGAAAGACATGAAGTGGCTGCGTGAAAACATCACCGTCACCGATCTTCCCGCTGACGTTCGTCTGGGTTGGGCGAAGGGTCTGGCACATTGGCCGCAGAAGCATGCTGATGAGCTGGAGGCCAAAGGCTTCCCGGCGAAGAAAATCCTGAACTCTTATCTGGATGCAGCAGAGAAGCAGGGCTACGAATGGCCCGTCCGCTACGTCATCAAGTAGCTTCAGGGGTTTTTTGATCCAATGAATGGGCAAGCCGGCCGGGTGTCTTTCGTGACACCCGGCCGGACCCTCTTCTGGGCCGGGGAATAGCCGGCAATAAATTTTACCCTCCAGTGTTCGGGCCTGACTGCCAGGCAGTTGTATTTGAGGGGAGACATGTAATGAATCTCATCACCATCAGTGATCGTTTGTCCAAGGCTCTTATGGTCCTCGCGGCTGTCTGGGCTTTTGGTCTGACTTTCATGATCCTTGCCGACATTATCGGGCGGGGTGCGTTTGACGCGCCGATCAACGGCACGGCCGAACTGGTCACCGCCTCGATCGTGATCATTGTCTTTTTGCAGGCCGGTTACGCCATTCGCAGCCGCTCCATGCTGCGAGCTGATTTTCTTGTCGAGCATTTGCCACCGAAGGTGCAGCGCGCGCTGCTTGCCGTCGGGTATCTGCTTGGCGCGGCCTTTTTCCTGATGATCATCACCGGTGGCTGGGACGAAAGCATCCGGTCTTTCACCGAAGGTGAATATGAGGGCGAGGGTGCGCTTCGGGTGCCATCCTGGCCTGCCCGCTGGACCGTTCTTGGCGGCAGCGCAATCGCCCTGATCAACTATCTTGTGTTGGCGTATATCGACGTCTTCAAACCCGAACTGGCGGCATCCGAAGAGGATACCTCCGCGCCGCAGCATTAGCCGCGCGACGAAAAGGATCGACCAGAATGTTTGAAGTCAATATCGCCGTCTTACTGATTGTTTGTCTGATTGGCCTTGTGGCCATTGGCGTACACATCGCCATCGCACTGGGCATGACCAGTGCGCTTGGCATATTTCTTGTCACCGGTGCTGACATATACGCCTTCGAGACCGTCCAGCGGATGCTGGCCGCGACCGCTTATGAGGCGATCCGTGACTATGTGTTTGCGGTAATCCCACTGTTTTTGCTGATGGGAGAATTCATCAGCAAATCGGGAACCGTCACTGATGTCTATCGCGGGCTGAACCGACTGTTGCGCAAAATCCCGGGCCGTCTGGCGATTGCCACGGTGCTGGGGAACGCGCTGTTCTCGTTCGTTACGGGCGTTAGCATTGCTTCGGCGGCGACCTTTTCGCGGATTGCCTATCCGGAGATGCGGCGGTTCGGGTACAACCCGGGCTTCGCGCTGGGTTCGGTCGCAGGTTCCAGCTGCCTGGGTATGCTGATCCCACCAAGCGTTCTGATGATCGTCTGGGGCATCCTGACCGAACAATCCATCGGGCAGCTTTTTGCGGCCGGTGTGCTCCCTGGTTTGATGCTGACCGTTATGTTCATCTCTTACGTCTTTGCCGTGGCGATTTTCAGCCCGGCGACCGTTGGCGGAGGTGTTGCGCAGGTTCAGGAAATCGAGCGTGCGCAGCAAGACGAGGACGAGGTTTCAACCACGCAGTTTTTTATCAGTCTGGCGGGCATTGTGGCTGTCATTGTCGCGGTGCTTGGCGGTATCTGGTTTGGACTCTTTTCGCCGACTGAAGGCGCAGGTGCTGGCGCATTCATCGGGCTTGTGCTCGCCTTGATCAAGGGCATGAAGTTCCGTGATTTTGTTGATGCAATCCTGTCTGTCGGCCGTACGTCTGCGCCGATCCTGCTGCTTCTGGTGGCGGCATCGCTCTATTCACGCACGCTGGCCATGACCGGCATGGCAAATGCTATTGAGAGCCTGTTCATCGGATCCGGAATGGAGCCGTGGATGATCATCGGCGTGATGGTGCTGATCTGGTTCGCATTGGGCATGATCATCGATTCGATCTCTATCATGCTCTTGACGGCTGCGATCTTCTCGCCGATTGCGGTGAAGCTCGGATTTGATCCGATCGCTTTTGCGATCATTGCGATCATTGCGATTGAAGCAGGGCTTTTGACGCCACCCTTTGGGTTACTGGTCTATACGGTCAAATCCGCGATTACAGATATTGAACCGGATATGAACGTGATGACGATCTTCAAAAGTTCAACGCCCTATTGGGTCGTTATGCTAATCGCGATGGTGCTGATTGTGATGTATCCGGGAATTGCATCCTATCTACCCAACGTGCTGTTCCCATCTGGATAACCGCTATCGGTCGCTTTCAAGCGCCTGCGTAAGGAAATTGCGAGTGCCAGCTGGGCTGTCGAAGGGTTTCGCATAGCGGCTCTGGGCGCGTTGCCGGTCTGGTGCTTTCCGGGCGGTCTGTGGTTGATCGCCTCCCGGGAAATTGTTCCTTTCGATTCACTGCGAGGTCTGGAGGACTGGTCCGACCGTCCCCATATAGCACTATGGACAGATTTTGATTTTTAGAAGGCAGGCATATGTCATCCACGACCGATATCAATTCAGCCATTTCCAATTGGACTGGGGCTCTTGGTCTGCCGGAATTTGGGCGCATTGCAGATCGTGATTTTGATGCCGCCTTTGAGGTTGCTTTGCCAGCGCATCTGGCCGAAATCGAAGGCATTGCGAACAATCCTGAATCGCCGTCCTTCGAGAACACTATTGTGGCGCTGGAGAGAGCCGGCGAACTGCTGGACCGCGCTGCCAGCATTTTCTGGAATCTGTCAGGTGCGAACACCAACGACACCATTCAGGAACTGGAGCGGAAGCTGGCGCCCGAGATGTCGCGTCATTCTTCAGCGATCACCATGAACAGTGCATTGTTCGCGCGTGTCGATGCTCTCTATCAAGACTGTGAGACACTGGCGCTTGATGCAGAGGCCGCCCGGGTTCTGGAGCTGACCTGGAAGTCATTTGTGCGTTCCGGTGCGCAACTCGATGATGCTAACCAGACCAAGCTCGCAGCGATAAATGAGCGTCTGGCCTCGCTCGGTACGGCGTTCTCTCAGAATGTACTCGCTGATGAAAGCAGTTATGCGCTGGTTCTTGAAACAGTTGATGATCTTGCCGGCTTGCCGAATTTTCTGGTGTCCAGCATGGCGG
>JABJAG010000154.1 GCA_018666195.1 Alphaproteobacteria bacterium | reverse complement strand
CGTTGATCTTGAAGTTCGCGGCAGCCATATAATCGTCCAACGGCTCCAGAAGACCGGCGGAAGCCAGCGACGGGATCATATTGGTGTCGACATGGAAAAAGTCGAATTCCGGGGACTTCGAAAGCGCTTCGGCCATGGCACGCTGCGGGATTTCGAAGGTACTGATGTCCTGGATCTTCGGAAGGGTAATGCCGGTTGCATCGCCAAAGTCCTTGATCACGCCAGACACGGCGACCTGATAGTTCGACCACATGATACCAGTAACTTCAGCACCATTTGGCGCAACCTTTTTGGCTGACGCGATGATCGAGTCTTCTTCCGAGCCGGCAAAAGCCGCACCCGACATCATTGGAGTTGCTGCACCGACAGCCGCTGCAGCGGTACCGGCCTTCAGAATCTCGCGGCGCGAGAGTTCCGACCACTTGATAGTTTCGAACATATAAGTTCCTCCCAGTTCCTGCCTCATTGATTGGGGTACCCAGGCAAGGTTTAAAAAACCGCCGACGAACGACGATCCGGGTAAAACGTTACAACACTTTTGCCGTTTGGGAAAAGTTTTCTTAAAGTAATAAAACTGCTTATTGAGCCACAATGGTCCGGACGCGGTAATCGCAACCAGAATTGTTATTGTTGAGACTTTGCAACCGTTTGTTTGAGAGTCTTGTGGGTGAACGAGTCGTGCTGATAGATGGCGTGCATTAGAAGGGATTATCAAGATGGACGATCTACGTACTGATTCCACACTCAGCCATGTTCCGACCCTGGGACCAAAGGTTCGTGGTCTTAGAAAGGCACAACAAAAGACGCTTTCGGAAGTCTCGCAGGCGACGGGGCTCTCTATTTCAGCACTGTCAAAGATCGAAAATGATCAGGTTTCTCCGACTTTTGCTAATCTAATGCGACTGGCAGAGGGACTTGGCATTTCGTTGAGCGATCTCGTGACGCTGGACGATCAGGACGGCAATGTGTCAGCTCGAATGACCGTGAGTCGAAGGTCTGACACCGCATTTCGGTCCACGCCGAAATACGACATGTATGCGCTTTGCGCGGATCTGCGCCACAAGCGCATGACTCCGCTTATTGAGCGCGTGAAGGCAGACGATCCGAGCAAGATCGATGGAATGCTCGCGCATTCCGGCGAGGAGTTCTTTTACGTGCTGCAAGGATCCATCGAGGTGCACACCGAGCACTATAATCCCGTGCGACTCGATGAAGGCGACAGCGCATATCTGGATAGTTCGATGGCACATACCTTAGCCGCAGTTGGCGGGAAAGACGCAGATATTCTGATGGTATGGCTGGGACCAAACCCTGCAGGCGGCGAAGATGGGGCCAGTCTCGCAGAAGCTATCCTTAGTCGCAGCTAATCGTAATAAGAATTTGGTATAAAACAATAAAAACTGGGAGCAGGGTTATGGAAGTACGTCAGATCGATGTACCGGATACAGACGTTATTCAGGTCGGTGAAGGTCCCGATCTTCTTTTGATGCACACACTTTTAGCTGAACGGAGCGTCTTCGACCGCGCCTTGCCAGATCTCGCCACCCGCTTCCGCGTGACTGTACCGAACCTGCCTGGCTATGGCACGACCCCACCGCTCGATAACCCCAAGCCGTCGGTTCGTGACTATGCAGACCGAATTGCAGGAATTATGGATGCAGCGGGTCTTTCCGATCAAACATCCGTGCTCGGCAATGGCGCAGGCGGTTTCATGTGCGTGTCGCTTGCGATCAACCATGGCGACCGCTTTGGCAAACTGATTCTGGCTGATACCGGCCCGGCCTTTCCCGAAGCGGCGAAAGCACCGTTACGCTTTCTGGCCGACAAGGTTGAAGCGGATGGGATGGAGTCTGTCCTTGACGCCGCCATGCTGCGTATGTTCCCGGAGGGCTATATTGCCGAGAACCCCGGCATCATCGCAGAACGTAAGGCTGCGCTCGCGACATGTAATCCCAAAGCCTTCGCTGCCACGGCACGAGCTTTGGCAAATGTGGAGATGGCCGACGAGATCGGTGGGATCAAGAACGAAACGCTTGTGATGATTGGTCTGGATGACCAGACAACACCGCCAGCTCTGTCCTATGCCCTGCATGAAGGTATCCCCGGCGCACAGCTTGTGGAAATCCCGGATTGCGGCCATTGCCCGCAAATTCAGGCGCGTGAGACCTTCGTCGAGACGGTTGTCGGGTTTTTTGCTTGATGGGTAGTCCGCCAGACGTAATTCGCTGAACAATTCTGTAACAGCGCCAGGAATTCCTCTTCACCGGCGACATTGTTTTGCTTCGGGGCATCCGATGGGTTTCATCGGTGCAGCTTATCTGGCAGCGTTGTTGTGTTGTTTAGGGAGGGGAAAACCATGCGCTTTGCTGTTGATACCGGGGGGACGTTTACGGACCTGATTGTGGAGGACGATGATCACGGCCTCCATATGTTCAAGGCCTCGACGACGCCAGACGATCCAATTCGAGGTGTGATCGACAGTTTGCAGGTTGCGGCTGATGATTTTGGCATGAGCCTGGCCGCTTTGTTGGGTAAGGCTGATCTCTTCATTCACGGCACAACCCATGCGATCAATGCGATCGTGACCGGGAACACGGCCAAGACCGCATTTCTGACCACCGAAGGGCATCGAGACATTCTTGTGTTTCGGGAAGGCGGCCGGATGGAGCCGTTTAATTTCACGGTCCCCTATCCGCAGCCTTATATCCCGCGTGCGCTGTCCTATGAGGTGCCCGGACGTATTCTTTCTGACGCCAGTGAAATGAACCCTCTTGATGAGGGGCGCGTTGTCGAGATTCTACAAGAGCTGAAGAACAAGGACGTAGAGGCTGTTGCCGTTTGTCTGCTCTGGTCGATTATCAATTCAGCCCATGAAGACCGCGTGGGTGAACTGATCGCGCAGCACTTGCCTGGTGTGCCGTACACGTTGTCTCACGTCCTCAACCCGTCCTTGCGCGAATATAGACGCGCTTCTTCGGCTGCGATTGATGCCTCGCTCAAGCCGCAGATGAGCGCCTATATGGGCAATCTGACCGGACGTCTAAGCGAAGCCGGGTTCGCCGGGCGCGTCCTGATCGTCACGTCACAGGGTGGCTTGATGGATGCGAGCGACATCGCAGAACAGCCTATCCACCTAATCAACTCTGGCCCTTCGATGGCGCCTGTATCCGGTCGCTACTTTGCGCGCGAAGACGAAGGATCGGATACCGCGGTGATCGCAGATACCGGCGGCACAACTTATGACGTCAGTCTGGTGCGAAAAGGTCGCATTCCGTGGTCCCGTGAAACCTGGATTGGCCAACCCTATCGTGGGCACATGACTGGGTTCCCATCGGTGGATGTAAAATCCATCGGTGCTGGTGGCGGTTCCATCGCCTGGGTGGATGATGGGGGTATGCTTCATGTGGGCCCACAGAGCGCCGGTGCAGTGCCCGGGCCTGCCTGTTACGGGCAAGGGGGTGATAAGCCGACCGTGACCGATGCGTCCTTGGTGCTTGGGTATCTCGACCCCGAATTTTTCCTTGGCGGGAATATGTCCCTCGACATGGACGGTGCGCGATCGGCTATTGAACGCGAGGTTGCCAAGCCGATGAATCTCAGTCTCGAAGATGCAGCGGCGGCGGTGATCTCCATTGCGACCGAGAATATGGTTCAGGCCATTGTCGATATCACGGTCAATCAGGGAATTGATCCAAGGGATGCAATCCTGATCGGCGGCGGCGGTGCGGCTGGTATCAACTCCACGGCGATTGGGCGCCGCCTTGGCAGCGAACGGGTTATCATCCCTGAGGTTGGAGCGGCGCTGAGTGCGGCAGGCGCG
>JABJAG010000153.1 GCA_018666195.1 Alphaproteobacteria bacterium | reverse complement strand
GGAGAACATGCTCTGCGTCCCGAGGCCGCCGTATGGTCCGCCCGTTCCCTTGTTCGCCTGCCACGAGCCCATAGCCATGCGATCTGATGCGTCGTCCTGGTCACCCAGTTCTAGGCGGCCCCACTCGTCGCTGTCGATATGGACAAAGACCTCATCAGCAGCCGCTCCATCGTTACTGCCCGCATTAAGTTCGATAGTAATGCCGTAACCGATGCCGTTGTCGGCGGTATTGGAGGCTTTGATGTGGACCTCGGCCTCATTCACGGAAAACTTGTAACCACGGCCCTTGTTTGCCGATCTGTCTTCATCATAAAACGTCGTGGTGAACCACGTTACGCCGCTAAGGCTAACGTTCATTCCGTCCTTTGCGCCGACATTACCCGCTGACGCCGGTGCTGCGAGAAGTGCAGCGCCAACCAGGGCCGTGCTGGCAAGAAGTGTCTTTTTCATTGTATTCAACCTCCATAATCATGGACTTGCGTCCGCGATATGACCCCGAAGGGCCTGATTCAGCTTCGTAACTCTGGCGTTTTCGCGACGCCATACGTGAGTTTCCAAAACCTTGACCGGATAAAACCTCGCCAGAAGGGGTGTTGCAACAAGTTCTGCGATATGGCTGCCACGATTTTGTGCAGACTGTGGCAAATTAAACACAGTCGGTAAGTGGCTGGAATAGCGGCCATTCTTATGCGAACCCGGCAACATTGCCACGCAGGTCAGGTCAGAATTCAGGCAATTCCGGGATGTCAGCGCCGGATCGGGCGTCAACTGGGCGCGAGGACCCGCATCCCGACGAGGTCCTGAATGAGCTTGTTGCAGGATTCCGGCCCGGTGTTCGGGAATGCAGCTGTGAGTTCACCACCTGAAAAATGCTGCTTTTCAAGGATCCATGCGACCTGATCGACGACATTCTCGGGAATGGGGACGCCGCCTTTGGCGCTTTTCAGAATGGCACGTCCGTCCTTGCGCACGATCTGCAGGCTGGACGCGCTCAGGGAAAAACGGTCACCCGGGTCGGCTTCCAGCGCATTGCCGGGCAGATCGAAGCCACCCCGGTGATACTGGAATGATGACCGGAATTGCTGAATCGCGGCTTTGATCTCCTCAGACTGGCCAATTTCGGTCAATCGGGCGACCATGGTGTCAATCCAGGCGCTGGCGTCTTCTTCTGCGGTGGGGATGTTCTGCCGGAACAAGGGTTCCGTCATGGCCTTTTCGAACAATAGAGACATCACATCAAAGCCGATTATGTGCGTCACGCCGAAGGAGAGGTGAATGCAGCCTTCGCTGGAAGCCAGGGCATCATGATACTGGCCGCGCGGTATATAGAGGACATCACCGGGCTTCAGGGTCACCTCTTCGGCGAGTTCACCGCGGTGTTCCATGTGGAATTCATCGCTGAGCCCGTTGAAGGCGTCATTGGAGATGGGGTTCTCCAGACGGCCTTCATAGATTCGCCAGACCTTTTCACCAGCCACATGCAGCGCAAAGACTTCATGGGTGTCGAAATGGGTCGGGAACGCCTGATGCTGGTCCCATGAACAGTAAAGATTGCTCTGCACCTTGCCGCCAAGGCGGCTTTCCAGTGCATTGGCAGCCGAAATCAGCCCCGGTGTGAGCGTGTCTATGTCATTGGCGACAATGGAAGCACCGCGCCGCAGCCAGGATTTTACCTTTTCGGCATCGGGCTGCAGGCTTTGCTGCCCGTTGCGGTCGATGGCCTGCCGACAATACTGTTCTGCGGGGATCGGTTTGGTGTCGAGGAACAGCTTCAAGCTCTGGGGGCTCCAGATCGCGGTCATATTCAGCAGCGCGTTCAGAACGTCCCATGACATTACATCGTCAAGCTTGTTGGCCGCGTTCGCCTTGATATGCAGCGGTTTCTGGTCGTGGTAGTCCGCGAAGAAGACATCTTCACCAACCGGTGCGATAAGATCTGCAAAGGATTTGATTCGTTTCGACATGGGCCGTTTATAATACCTTTGCTGCGTTACGAACATTGATATGACGCAACTTAACGATTTGCCGGGTTGGGTAGAACACCGATGAGTGTGGAACAGGAAATTGCCGGCAACCTTTCGGCCGTGCGCGAAAACATTGCGGCCGCAGCGATGCGTGCCGGGAGTCCTGCAGATTTGGTGACCCTGGTGGCCATCAGCAAATCCCAGCCCGATGAACGGATTGCGGCAGCCTTGGCGGCTGGTCAGCTCGTGTTTGGTGAAAACCGGGTCCAGGAGGCGCAGACTCATTGGTCTGAGCGCCGCGACACGACTGCCGGTCTG
Source organism: Alphaproteobacteria bacterium (assembly GCA_018666195.1). GTDB lineage: Bacteria > Pseudomonadota > Alphaproteobacteria > UBA6615 > UBA6615 > JABJAG01. The sequence goes on along the minus strand of JABJAG010000153.1, from coordinate 4,273 downwards.
GAACTCCATCTTGTTGGCCCGCTGCAGACAAACAAGGTCAAGGAGGCGGTGGCATTGTTCGATGTGATTCAGACTGTGGATCGGCCCAAGCTGGCTGAGCATCTGGCGCGCGCCTTTGACGGTCTCGGGAAGGCGCGGCGTTGTTTTGTTCAGGTCAACACCGGGGAAGAGGCGCAAAAGGCCGGGGTTTCGCCCGCTGAAGCGGATGGGTTCATCGCTGCGTGCCGTGGTCTGGAATTGCCGGTCGAAGGGTTGATGTGCATTCCGCCCGCCGATGCGCCGGTTGCACCCCATTTCGCGTTGTTGCGCAAAATTGCCGAACGCAACGGTCTGGCTGCGCTCAGTATGGGTATGTCTGCCGATTATGCGGTGGCCGCTGAACTCGGCGCGACCTATGTCCGGGTGGGTCGTGGCATTTTCGGGGAACGTGCGCCGCGCGTCTAGCCGGCGGAAATATCAATGTGACTTTGCGTGTCCAGGGCGCCGAGGATTTCGACAAGCGCGTCGCGGTCGATTGCCACGCACCCTTCTGTCGGGCTGAAATCCGGGCTGGCGATGTGCAGAAAGATGGCGCTGCCGGCATGGGACACGACCGGATCGTCATTGTGACCCAGGGTGACCACCAGATCGTAGACATGATCCGCCCGCCACAAATGTTCTGCTGAAGCCGGATAGGGCAGTTGGACCGGACGATTGTAGTTCGGGTCTTCCGGCGCATCGCACCAGCCGGACTCACGTCGTATTTCGTGTACGGGAAGCCCGGTACGGGGCCGGGGAAGCCGGTCAGCGCGATACCAGAGCGCACGCATCGGGAACTGCCCGGCCGGTGTAACGCCATCACCTTCCTGTTTTTGCAACCAGATACCGGCAGGGCCCAGCGCGCAGCGGTACTCCGCCGCACCGGCTTTCAGCACGCCGCGATGTCCGTTCACAGATGTCACGATCAGGTTCATGTGGTGTTTCTAGACCGTGCGTCGCCGGAGCGCATCCTGTGAGATCAGACAGACATGAAAACTCGGGATCAGAAATCAGGACGGGGTATCGGGCTCCGGGTCGTCCGATTTTTCTTCGCTGCGTGCACGGGCCAGCGCGTCATATTTGTTTAGGGCTTCCAACATTGCATTTGCGACCCAGGGCTGCGGCACGGCCGGAGGTGTATCAGCCCCGGTGGTGCGGGCCGACTGGCTGGCACGTGCGACGTCCAGAGCATCAGGCAGCCAGTCCAGTGATGCTTTTTCTGTTGCGGGGGGCTTTACTGGCTCGGAAACGGCCGACACGGCATCAGTAGTGGGAGGTTGTACTTTTTGTTGGGTATTACTGTTATCAGTAACTGATTGTTTTAATTCATTTAATATGGGTCGTGAATATGACGGTATGACTCTTGGTCCACCCCAGACAATTTCGTCGCCGGCGAGTGCCGTTGTAAATTTTTCGGGTGATTTTGCCTCGGTATGGCCAGGTAATTCCGTGGGGCGTTGGGCCAGAAGTTCCTGGTCGGCAGACCCGCTATTGTTCGGTGATGTGTCGTTAGAAAACAGGGCCACGGTGTGACCCATCAGGTCTTCACCGGACGCCTGTTCGAGCAAGACATTGGCGGAGGCGGACGCAAATCCAATGGGTCCGCCAAACACGGCGCCACCGATCAGCTGGGCTGCCGGCGTGATCTCATCACCCGTGAATTCCCTGTAAATCTTTGATATTACTGGGATATGTTGCAGTGGATTTATGATGTCGAGCAGCGTGTTAAAAAACTCCCCCGGGTCGGCTGTGCCCTCATAGGGGGCATCAGTGAACGGATCCAGGTGTGGCTGGACGGTCTGGGACGAAGTTTGTGGTGCTGTGATGGCCATGGTCACAGATATAATTGCAAGCCAGGGGCCAGTTTCGCGCCGCACTACCTGTTATTTAATGCATAAATAACAATGGCTTACGGGTATGTCCAAAAACACTACTGGATTCAGACGATGGTATCCCGGCAATTCCTGCCATGGACCTAGTACATATGACCGGCCCGTTCTTTCTTTGTCGCAAGATAGAATTCGTTATGCACGTTGGACGGAAAGCTATGGGCGACTCGCTCACTGACGGTGATTTTCAACTCAGTCAGCGCCGCAACCTTGTCCGGGTTGTTGGTCATCAACCGGACATTGGCGATGTCCATCTGGTGCAGCATTTCGGCCGCGGGCCGGTAGATTCGTTCATCGGCATCGAAACCGAGTTGCTGATTGGCATCAATCGTGTCGAAGCCTTCATCCTGCAGAGTATAGGCCCGCAATTTGTTGACCAGCCCGATACCCCGGCCCTCCTGGGCCAGATAAAGGACAATACCGCCGCCCTGGGTGCCGATCTCTGCGATCGATCCGCGCAGCTGGTCGCCGCAGTCACACCGCAGGCTGCCCAGCAGATCGCCGGTGAAACATTCCGAATGCAGCCGCACCAGCACCGGTTTTGTGGGGTCCGGGTTGCCAATGACGATCGCCAGATGTTCACGACCGCCATCTGTCGGTCGAAAGGCGACAATCTCGACATCCTCGCTTACCTCGAGCGGAACCCGGGCCTCGCCGACACGCACCAGCGTGCGCGCCTCGATCTCCTGGTAGTTCTGCACATGATCGAGCTCAACAGTCAGGAGTGCCTGATTCTCGGCCCAGGCCGAGAGATACTCCAGACGTTCATCAGGTACCGGCGCCACCACGGCTGCGGGCAGCAGAGAGGCCAGCTTGAGAAGCTCAATGGCACCGATCTCGGCGGCGCCCGGCAGCGTCGCCGGATTGATGTCCGATATGGATACAGGGGCCGGCGCCGGCCCGGATTGCGGGCTGGCAGGATCGGCCATCATGCGCACGGTGTCTGCAGTAATACCGCCGGCCAGAGACAGGCGGACGGCACCGACTGTCTGCTCGCTCAGGCTGAGCAAGGCTGCCCGGCGCGCGGTCAGCAGCAGCGCGGGTGTCGATTTGGAGAGGCTGGAAATGCGCGCAAGATCCGTAGATGTCGTGCCTTCGGCGGCTTGTACGAGCAGCGCGTGGTCATCGGCGCGCAGTACAATCGTGGCGCCACGACGAAGATCGCCGATGGCGCGCTCAACAGGTTGCAGGGTATTGGGAAGCTGGCTCATGATCACCGGGGGAACGGGATAAAATCAGTCCTGAATATGCGCCAAGCTTTGATCCGCGGCAATGGGGGGGGCTGAGGTTGATCGTTGCCACCACCTCTCCGGAACGTGAACGAATGTGACGACCCTCAAACCCCTTGCTACCCCTTGTTTTGGCGGCGTGCGTCGCCACGTTTCGGGTGAACAGGAGGGCACATTGATGGCCAAGGCAATCTGGAACGATGTGGTACTTGCCGAGAGCGAGACCTATGAGACCGTCGAAGGGAATATCTATTTTCCGCAGGCATCCCTGAACCGGGACCACTTTACTGACAGCGAAAAGACATCGGGCTGCCCGTGGAAGGGCACAGCGCATTATTATTCACTGCAGGTGAACGGGGCAGAAAACAAAGACGCAGCGTGGTATTATCCGGACCCGAAATCGGCAGCAGAGAACATTCGCGGCCATGTCGCGTTCTGGGCTGGCGTTCAGGTGAGCGCATAACGATGGCGGGCATGATGACAGGACAATTGGCAATGAGTGTGGTGGAAACCAAAGCTTCAACGGGCAAGAAAATCCTGTTGATCGACGATGACGACGCCCTGCGCGATTCACTTTCCGAGCAGTTGCGGCTGCATGAGGAATTCGTCACCACGGAATCGGCGAGCGCTGCCGATGCTCTGGAGGTGACAAAGAGCGAATATTTTGACGCGATCCTGCTGGATGTCGGTCTGCCCGATATGGACGGTCGCGAGGTGTGTCGCTTGATGCGCCGCAACGGGGTGAAGGCCCCTATCATCATGCTGACCGGGCATGACACGGATGCTGATCAAATTCTTGGGCTGGATGCCGGCGCCAATGACTACATCGCCAAGCCGTTTCGCTTGAACGTCTTGCTGGCACGTTTGCGCGCACAACTGCGCCAGCACGAGCAAAGCGAAGACGCTGTCTTCACCATCGGGCCGTATTCGTTCCAGCCGGCGCAAAAAATTCTCGTCGATGCCGAAGAACGCAAAGTACGCCTGACCGAGAAAGAAACCGCGATCCTGAAATATCTCTATCGCGCCGGAGATAAGGTGGTAAGCCGCGACACACTGCTCGGCGAAGTCTGGGGCTATAACGCCGGGGTCACCACCCACACGCTGGAGACCCATGTGTACCGGCTGCGCCAGAAGATC
>JABJAG010000152.1 GCA_018666195.1 Alphaproteobacteria bacterium | reverse complement strand
TCCGGACAAAACTGTGCGATAATCTGACCAGAAACGACGCCTACATCGCCTGACCCACAGACACACTGAAATGATGCTACCAACCGCGGCCATCGACGCCGGTTGCCTCCGTTTCGACGCTGAAAATCGGGGTCACGGCGCGTATGTGGTTAACGAGGTTTTGGCCGGCCGCACAGATCTCTAACAATATGAACGCGATTAACAGCAGACCAACACCCCGGATTTGTGCGGATTACCGGGCAAATGGGGCGAATATACCTCTGCCATATCTTCAGTCTTTCTTAACCATACTCCGTAAGACTTAGCGCCATAGAAATTGCGGGATTAGAACGTGGATTCGACCGATTCCGGCTCACCAGCCGATAGCATTATCGAAGGGTCACTGCGCGAAGCGGCGACTGCGATAGACACCGCCCGCATGCTGTTGCGACAGGGCAATATTATCGACCTCGATGGTCTCGAAGCACATGTCGAGCAGGCCTGTGGTGGAATTCCATCCCTGCCTGCATCCGAGCGCGAGCGATTGAAACCAACGCTGGTCGCCCTGATCGACGGGCTGAATATACTGTCCGAACAGATCACCGAACAGCACCAGGAAATTTCTGGCACGCTCCAGAATATCGGTGCCCGCACCCGCGCCGTCTCCGCGTACAAGCCCCGCGGTTCGCGGTAGCGCCCGGCGGAACGCACTCAATGGACGCCATCAATTACGTAAGATTCATTGCCGCACTTCTCTTTGTGCTGGGATTGATCGCCTTCGCAACATGGCTCGCGAAACGGTTCGGCATGGGAGGCCGGGTCAATGCCGTCAAACGGGCAGACCGCAGGCTGCAGCTTATTGAGGCGATGACCGTTGACGCCAAACACCGCGCCATTCTGATCCGCCGAGACGATACCGAACACCTCGTTCTACTTGGCCCTGCAACCGACCTTGTCATTGAAACAGGTATCAAGGCACCCCGAGCCGACGCGTCCAACGCGGAAGAAGACAAACGATGAAGCGCTGGTTCCCCTTTGCTCTTGGTACCGCCGGCATATTGCTGATGGCAGCCGCCATGTGGACACCGGCGGCGGCTCAGAATTTCTCGCTCGACCTAGGAGAGGGCGGTTCAACGACCGGCCGCATGGTCCAGCTCATCGCGCTGCTGACGATCCTCAGTCTGGCGCCGTCCATCCTTGTTATGGTGACATCATTCACCCGGATCGTCGTCGTGTTGTCGTTTCTGCGCAGCGCCATGGGGGTCCAGCAGACACCACCGAATGCCGTGCTTGTCAGCCTGGCGCTGTTCCTGACGATGTTCGTCATGGGCCCGACACTGGAGGCATCCTACAAGAACGGCCTGCTCCCGCTAATCGAGAACCAGATCGGCGAAGAAGAAGCCTTTACCCGCACACTGGCCCCGATCCGAACCTTCATGCTTGAACATGTCCGCGAACAGGATTTGCGCCTGTTCATGGATCTTGCGCAGAGCCCGGTCACTGCAACACCGGAAGAGACCCCACTGCGATCGCTCATCCCCGCTTTCATGATCAGCGAACTCCGCCGCGCCTTCGAAATCGGCTTCCTGCTCTTCCTGCCATTCATCGTCATCGACATGGTCGTCGCATCTATCTTGATGTCGATGGGCATGATGATGTTGCCGCCGGTGATGATCTCACTGCCGTTCAAGCTGATCTTCTTCGTCCTCGTGGATGGCTGGTACCTGGTAGCCGGCCGTCTGGTGCAGAGTTACGGAACGATAGGCTCCTGACGAGACACCCGCTGACGACGCACCTTAGGTCGCCAACTCGGAAAATTCCAACGCCTGATGGTTATAGAGCATGCATAAAAGATCGAGATGATCCAGCAGTGACGGCATGTCATTGGTGGTGACGGCATCTTCTTTCATCAGGCTCAGGATAACGGTGAGCGCCGCATCATTGACGTCAAAAGTTCTACGGTTGAAGCCAAGGCTATAGCCTCCGTCACGCGATGGAATAAGCGCGAATTTTACATAGGCAGGCTTGATCAAACCGGCCTGGTCTCTCAGATATTCTGAAAAATCTCTCACGCTGAGAGGATCTTCTCGTTCGCCGTCCTCTGCAGCCTCCTCACTGGTTGAGCCGGTGAAAAACGAGGCCAACCATTCAGAAAACGCAGGCGTCCGCAGTGAACGGCTGAGATAATCACGCAGTGTATCCACCGCATCGTTCGAGAGGGCGAAGCCCGAACTGTCTGCGCTCAATCCCTCTCCTGCGTAGCGGTAATCAAGCGCATCGTGGGCGGCGAGATGCAAACCATAAGCATCGTAAAGTTCGGACAATTTTGGTCCGAGGAAACCAACGGAGAACGTCAACGCATCTTCAAGCGTCGTCCCTTCATGGGCGAAATGGGGCGGCACATAGAGAACGTCGCCAGAGGCAACCTCGACCGTGTTACCGACAACGGGCTCTTTGAGAATTTTCAGGTCCAAGCCATCAATATACTCTTCATCGATGACGGGTTCATGGCCAATGGTCCAGCGGCGGGTGCCCTGCCCCTGGACGAGAAAAACATGATAGCTGTCAACGTGGCCGCCAATGCCTCCACCCGTTGTGGAAAAACTCACCATGATGTCATCCATCAACCAGCGGGGCGCGAAATTGAACGCGCGCAGCAACGTGGCAGTATCCGGGTGGAACTGTTCGACGTTCTGGACAAGCAAGCTCCAGGGGGACTTGCGCGCGTTGTTGAAATCTTCATCGGTGAAGGGCCCGAACTGGCAGGTCCAGTCCTCCTGAGAGACCATGCGCGCCCGCGCGGTCTCTTCCATGGACAGCCCTGCAAGCTCTTCGGGCGCAATCAACCCGTCCATCACGGCATCGTCGATGGCGTCCCGCACAAGAAACGGTCGCTTGTTCCAGTAATGCGCATAAAAATCCGCGGACGACGGCAAAGCGTCGAGAATGGCAAGAGAAGAGGACATCAAAAAATCCGGCGCCAAGAAAATTCCACTCGTTATGACATGGGCCGGGCCCGCCCCCAAGTTCTGCATCATTCCCTGTGAGAATTCATCGTCCAGCCGAGCGCGCTGTCAGAGCCTGGCTCGGGCGACAATTCTAGTTTATCGCGCTGAGCGCATTACTCTGTACCTTGTCGCGGTAGCTGGCCAGGAATGACTGATAGTCTTCCAGGTCGCCGGTCTTACGGACCAGTTCCTTGAAGTCGGGGACAAAACCGATATCGACCCCTGCTATCGCCTTGAAGGCTTCCTTGTATTTTGTCTTTTCCATCGCCGGCCCGAACCGGTCGCGGAGCGATGTCAATCCGTCGGTGTCGTTTTCCATCGTCAGCGCGATTCCCCAGCGCAGCACCAGGTCCGCAAATTTCGGATCCAGCTTTTCAACCTTCTTCTGCGGAATGATCCTCCGTACCGTGCGTGCCACATTTTCCCACTCGGCGTTCCGCCAATAAAGACCGAGACGAAGCATCTCTGCCTCGTGGCTTACATCGCCGGCGAGAAGTTCGTGTGCCTTGGCAGGCTCCTTGTTCTCACCATAGGCGCGGGCGCTCAGATAGC
>JABJAG010000151.1 GCA_018666195.1 Alphaproteobacteria bacterium | reverse complement strand
TTGAACCAGATGAGACAGATCCTCCTTTAGATCAGGCCGCAGATTGTTCCAATTTATATGACGACGGACAGGTCTCGCTGCCAGACATTGACCAGGTGGGAAGAAACATCCGCGAACCTGTCGGCAACCGCATCGTAATTCCCTGACGGAAGACGCGCTTCATGATTTGCCGATAGAAGAACCGGAAGGCAAATCTGCAATACCCGGCCTTTTTCGCGAGGGAATTCAGGCTCCCAATAGAAGACAACATACTCAGACACTCCCGGATAATATCTTTTCTGAACCAGTCCTATTCCGATATACGCCCAAAATCGGCCAAAGCATCAGAATGTGCAAAGTATACGCCAAGACAACAGGTCGCGACCATACATGCGCAACGCCGCCTCAGGCTGCCAACAAAAACCTCCGATCAGCGCTCCGCGATCCGCTGTAAAGCAGAGTTCACGACATCGCTGGATCAGAGGCCTATGCAGAACGCAGACTAATTCTCAGCCGAGAACAACCCCGACCCGGTAAATGGGGCTAGCTGCGGTGCAATGCGCACAGTTTGTTGCCAAAGGGATCAAACAGATAGGCGAGATAGACCTTGCCAGTCGCACCTTCGCGCCAGCCGGGAGGGTCTTCGCAAGTCGTGCCGCCATTGGCGGCGCCAGCCGCGTGCCAAGCATTCGCCATTTCAGGGCTGTCACAGGCGAAACCAATCGTACCGCCATTGGCACCACTCGTCGGCGCACCATTGATCGGCACCGAGACAGCGAAGACGCCATTGTCCGTGCGATAGAACAGCCGTCCCTTTGGATCCATCGTACCCTCTGGCACGCCAATGGCAGCAAAAGCCGCGTCATAGAATTTCTTCGAAACGGAGAGGTCATCCCCCCCGATCATGATATGCGAAAACATTACTGCTACTCCGTAACCGTCGTGATTGATTGCTCGCAAAGGGCCAGCGCTATTGTCTCGGCAACCTAGCACTCCAGGGCGTAGCGGTCGATTGGACGGCGCCTTCATCCTGAAGATTGTCCATGATCTTGCGACGGGCCTCCAACTTCTCGTCCATATCAATCAGGTAGGGGGCTACGAAATCCGAAGTTGTATCCCCGGCGCCACGGTAGCTGCTAAAAATCTACGCAACTGACTAACCAAACAACCCGGGAGCGGCCACATGAATGACATCACCATCGACCGCGAAGCCATGGGAAAGCTGGCCAAAGCTCTGGCTTTCATAAGCGGTGCCGACCACCCAACGACAATTGCCCTCAGGACTGCCGCTGAAAGCGGTTCCAAACAGGACATCGCGAAAGCACGAAAACTGTTTCTCGCCCTGAAACCGGGCGATCGTCAGGCAGCCATGTCCATGCTCACCGATTGATGACGACCCACTATTCGTACTGCTACATTTACCGCTGACGACCAGTGACATCAGAACGATTTTGGAGTGCGTATCATGGGTGAGTTTTCGATCGGCCAGTCCCCGAGCCGTCTGGAGGACCAGAGGCTACTAACCGGTCAGGGCCGCTTCCTCGACGACATCAATTATGACCGGCAGCTCCGGGCTGTCATACTGCGTTCCCCCCATGCGCATGCGAAAATCCTCTCGATCGACACATCAGCCGCGCTGGCCGCACCCGGCGTGCACGGGGTGCTCACCGGCGAGGACTACCGCGCCGACGGCATGGGCGTCGTGCCGTGCATGGGTGATTACAGGCACCGAAACGGCGAGCCGATGTTCATTCCGGACCGCCCGGCGCTCGCTGTCGGCAAGGTTATGCATATCGGCTACCCGGTCGCTCTGGTAGTGGCCGACACCGAATCCCAGGCGCGCGATGCGAGCGAACTGATCGAAGTGGACTATGAGGTGTTGCCCGCCGTGACGTCCTGCTGGGACGCGTTTCAGGACGGCGCGCCGCAGCTTTACGACGAATGCCCCAAAAACGAATCCTATCTCTATGAGACCGGCGACAAGGACGGCACCGACAAGGCCTTCGCCGAAGCCGACCGCACCGTCTCTCATCACCTCGTCATCAACCGTGTGACCGCCAACGCCATGGAGAACCGTGGCGTGATCGGCGAGTATTCCCCGCGCGATGGCCGCTACACCCTGCGCTGTGGCTTTCAGCGACCGTGGTTGTTCCGCAAGAGTCTGGCTGACCAGTCCTTCAAGGTGCCAGAGTCCAAGATTCGTCTGGTCACCGACGATATCGGCGGCAGCTACGGCTTGCGCGGTTCGATCTACCCCGAAATGGTGCTGATGCCCTGGGCGTCGAAGCTCGTTGGCCGCCCGGTGAAATGGGTCGCGGACCGATCGGAAAGCCATCTCAGTGATGATGACGGTCGCGACAACATCGTCGATGTGGCGCTGGCCTTCGACAATGACGGCACCTTCAAGGGCCTGCGGGTACGAAGTTGGGGCAATCTCGGCGCCTTCCCGTCCTATCGCGGCGCGAGCCCGCCCGTGGTGCATATCGGCACCGCCATCGGCGTTTACACCACACCGGTGGCCCACGTCGAAATCTCCGGCATGTTGACCAACACTCACTGCACTTCGCCCTATCGCGGCGCGGGGCGGCCCGAAGCCTCGTTCATGATAGAACGTTTGGTGGAGATGGCGGCTGACGAGCTCGGCATGGACCCGGCTGAACTACGCCGGAAAAACATCATTCCTGTCGATGCGATGCCCTACAAGACACCGCTGACCTACACCTATGACTGCGGCGAGTTTGAAAAGAACATGGATATGGCCATGGAGATGGCCAACTGGGCGGGCTTTGCCGCACGCCGCAAGGAATCCGAGGCGCGCGGCATGCTGCGTGGTATCGGCATGTCCAACACGCTGGAATGGGCAGCAGACAACACAACCGAAACCGCCGAGTTCCGGTTCGATCCGACCGGTGATCTGACTTTCGTGGCTTCAACGATCAGCCACGGCCAGGGCCATGCGACGATCCAGCGGCAGATCATCAACGATCTTCTGGGAATCGGACCGGAGCGGGTGAACATCCTGCAGGGCGACACGGATGTCTCGGCGTTTGGTATGGGCACGGGCGGCTCCCGCTCGACGATCATGACCGGCAGCGCCATGACCATCGCGGCGCGCAAAATCATCAACAAGGGCAAGAAGCTGGCGGCGTATCTGCTGGAAGCTTCGGAAGCCGATATCGAGTTCGCCGACGGCAAATTCACAGTTGCCGGCACCGACAAGGAAATCGATATCCACGAGATTGCGGTTGCCGCCTTCAAGAGCAACAACCTGCCCGAGGACCTGGAGCCCGGCCTCTACGAGACCGGCACCTACAACTCGAAGACCGGCAACTTCCCGAACGGCTGTCATGTCTGCGAGGTTGAGGTCGATCCCGATACCGGCGTGGTGGAGATCGTCAATTACTGCGTCGTCGATGATGTGGGGACGATCATCAACCCGATGCTGGTGCGCGGCCAGATTATGGGCGGCATTGCCCAGGGCATGGGCCAGGTCCTCATGGAGGACAAGACCTACGACCCGGAAACCGGCCAGCTTCTGGCCGGCTCGTTCATGGATTACTGCATGCCCCGCGCCGATGATTTCTGCGATGTGCAGTTCGATGAAAACGAGGTGCCGACACCGACAAACCCGCTCGGCGTCAAAGGCGCTGGCGAAGCGGGCTGCGTTGGCTCATTGTCCGCCGGCACCAACGCGATTGTCGATGCGCTGTCAGAGTTCGGTGTGAAACACATCGATACGCCCTGTACGCCGCTCAAGGTCTGGCAGGCGATGCAGAACGCGCAGACGGTTTAGTGCGGCGCTAGTCACGCGCAGCATTACGTCAGCCCATTTCGTCAGATAGACCGGCCCGCCGAAACAGTGTGCGCTTTTGTGCAATCTATTGCAGAAGGTCTCTGATCCGCTCGGAGATCACGCGTGCGGCAAGCGCATTCCCCGAACGATTCCAATGGGTATCGCGCCGATTGTACAAATTCCGTTCGACTTGCTCCGCCTCGAATTCTGGCGTCAGATCGATGGTCGAAAAGCCCGCTGCCTTGAGCGCAACTGCCAGGCGGTTTGTTTGGCAGTTGAAACAGAAATCACCCTTTTCCAGATCGAAATGCGTCAGCACTTCATCCTGCAAATCGGGATCGACGTGCAGGCGCGATGGAGCCAGAACGGGGATAACAATACGCTTGGGCATCATCGACCTGATGACGCGCATCCGTGCAACCAGGCCTTCTTCCGACTCGGTGATGAAACCGGTCGGCCGAGCCTGCAAACCGCGAAGTTCATTGCGATAATTCCTGAGAAACGCCCCTTTCGACATGGCACCTCCGACACGCCCTGTCTCAGAATACATCTCCGGTAACGGCTTGGTCGGTTCGTCGAAGGCAATCGCGACCAGACCAGAAAGGATTCGGGCGGACTTGATGACCAATATGTCATCCGCATGCAGGCCAAAGGCCAGGCTCCGATTGACGGTCGCAGGCGCCCCGAAGACAAGACGTGTTTCCTGTCGGGGGTGGGACTGCAGAACATCGTTTCCGAGGTAGAAGGTCACAACGACCACATCCGGTTCCACAATCGCGATGAATTCACGCGCGAGATCAACATAGTTGCTTGTACCGGCGCCCGGCACTGAACGGTTGAAAGCCGAGTTCGGCAGCCCTTTTTCCACGAGAAGCGTACTGATTTGTTCTGGAAAGACATCTATCGCCGGATAGGTTCCGAAGGTGAAGGAATCACCAACAAACAGGATGCGAAGGCCGTCTCGCGACAATGAGTCCAGGACATTGGAATTGAAGCCGCTGGCCAGACCATAGACGCCGGGTGCGAGCCGAAACCCTGTGACGTCGTCCTGCACGTATTGCGGGTTCGGAACCTGCACATGCACAAGCGCACGCAACGACGCTTCGAGGAACAACATCATGAGCAGCACGACAAGAGCCGAACGGCCAATCCGTTTCGCCATGCGAAAGCGCCACTTATGAGGTTTGCTCTGCTCCATCAGGGCACAGAACCATCCATGACAGTAGAATGGCGCGCCATTTCAGAACAATTCTCCCTGCTTCGGGGCCATCGCGACCGACGAAACCTCCTCAAGCAGTTCGGGGCCGTCATTGCGGACATTGCTGACCGCCAGTCCAACCGGGCGCACCACCAACGCGTCCTCGGGCGCAGGCACCATCAGGTCGGCAGCGCGGTCCTGATCTTCCCGGCTCTCCTGACCGTCTCCCAGCCACGCATCGAACGTCTCCGGCTGTAGTACCACTGGCATACGGTGATGGTAAGGCTTGAGGGTTTCGTTGGCTGACGTGGTGACGATGGTGCAGGTCTGTAGCTCGCCGCCATCCGGGCCGTGCCAGATCTCCCACAAACCGCCGAAGGTGATCAGGTCGCCATCCGGGCGCGCGATCCAGACCGGCTGCTTCGGCCCGGTGCCGGTGGTTGTCCATTCGAAGAACCCGCTCGCCGGGATCAGACAGCGGCGGCGCTTGAAGGCATTCTTGAACGACGGCTTCTCGGTGATCGTCTCCGAGCGCGCATTGGTCATCTTCGCGCCCATCGTCGGGTCTTTCGCCCAGGGCGGGATCAGACCCCACTGAAACCCGCTAGCCTCACGACCGCCGCCGCCACTGCCAGAACCACTTCCCGCACGGATGATCGCGATCACCGCCTGGGTCGGCGCAATGTTGTAGCGGGGCATCAGATTGAGCGCCGGACCAATCATACTGTAGGAGGCGTGCATCTCCTCCCAGGTATGAAAAAGCCCGAAGCGCCCGCACATGGATCGAATCTAAAGGGGCCAGAAGAACATGATCAGCGGGATCGAGATGCCGACAATGATGATCTCCAACGGCAGGCCCATACGCCAGTAATCGCCGAACCTGTAGCCACCCGGCCCCATCACCAGCACGTTGTTCTGATGCCCGATGGGCGTGAGAAAGGCACAAGACGCGCCGATGGCGACTGCCATCAGGAATGGGTCCGGGCTGAAACCAAGGTTGGTTGCGATCGCGACGGAGATCGGCGCCATTACGATGGCCGTCGCGGCGTTGTTCATCAGATCCGACAGGGTCATGGTCACGACCAGCACGATCCCCAAAACGGCGAAGGCCGGGATCGCGCCCGCCAGTCCGACAATGCTGTCGGCGATCAGTTGCGTGCCGCCGGTGGATTGCAGTGCATCGCCAAGCGGGATCATCGCTCCCAGCAAAACAATCACCGGCCATTCGATGGTCTCATAAGCTTCGCGCATCGAGATTCGTTCGAGCAAAACCAGTGCCACGACCGCACCCGCGAAGGACACATGCACCGGGGCCAGCCCCATCACTGTGGCGAACACCGATGCCGCGAAAATCAGCACCGGGATCAGCACTCTGCCGCCACGCCCGATGTTCAGATTGCGCGTGGCGAGCGGCAAACAACCCATCTCGGCCACCGCATCCGGCAGTTCGCTTTCCTCACCCTGTAAGAGCAGAACATCACCAGCCCGGAACCGCACTCGGGCGATCCGATCAACCACCGGCGCGCCTTCACGCGCGACTGCCAGCAGCGCCACACCGAAGTGACGGCGCAGGCGCAGGTTCATCGCAGTCCGACCCTCGATACGAGAGCCGGGCTGGACCACCGCTTCAATGATGCCGACCTGATCGGAGCGGATATTTTCCATATCCGGGTGATCGCTGCCGGTCAGGGTCAGCCCGCCCTTCTTGAGCAGTTCATCGATGGTCGCCGGATCGACACGCAAATGCAGAATATCACCCGCGCGCAGATACTCGTTGGTGATTCTCATCAAACGCCGGGTGTCGTCGCGCATCAGCCCGACAACAATACTCTGTTCTTCGTCGAGTTCCTCAAGTTCATGGACCTTGCGGCCGACATATTCTGAATCTTCGTTCAGACTGGCTTCCACGATATACGTATCGAGGTCGAACATTTCCTCGGCCGAGCGCCGCCCGGCACGGTTCTTCGGGATCAACCGCCAGCCGATCAACAGCACGAAGAGCAGACCAACTAACGCGATAGGCAGCCCCACAAATGCGAAATCAAACATCCCAAACGGTGCGCCGCTCACATCAGCGCGGTAGGTCGCGATAATGATGTTTGGCGGTGTGCCGATCAGCGTGACCAGCCCGCCAAGTATGGTGGCAAAGGATAGGGGCATCAAAACGGCCGAGGGTCGATCAGACAGGCGCAGCGCCAGTGGCATCAACAGCGCCAATGCCCCGACATTGTTCATGAAAGCTGACAGCAGTGCACCCAGTCCGGACAAAGCGGTCATCTGCGCACCCTGCCCCTTGGCAAACCGGATCACCGCATCGGCAAAAATCGAGATCACACCGGAGACCTGCAGCGCACGACTGATCACCAGCACGGCGGCCACAGTGATTACTGCTGGATGACCAAAGCCGGCGAAGGCGGCATCAGTCGGAACCACGCCACCAATCACGGCAACAATCAGCGCGGTGAACGCCACGACGTCGTAACGCCAGCGCCCCCACATGAAGAACACGAGCGACAGGCCAAGAATGGCGAAGATGATGATCTGTTCAGTGGTCATGCCAAGCGTCTTAGCACGGGGCGCACCAAAGCGCAGATTGTCGTTCCCGCGAAGGCGGGAACCCATAACCAAAAGCGGTTAACTGATTGAGCATCGGCGTTTATGGATGCCCGCCTGCGCGGGCATGACGAATTGAGGCAGACGCTCTACTCGAAGGCTTCTTCCCAGTCGCCCTGGGTTGCGGCCTTGGAATATTCGGTGGCGCGGTTTTCAAAGAAGTTGGCATGCTCGACACCGTTGAGCATCTCTTCCATCCACGGCAGCGGGTTCTTCTCAACCCGATAGACCGGTTGCAGGCCCAACTGGGACAGACGGCGATCCGCGATGTAGCGGATGTACTGTTTCACCTCTTTGCCCTCGAGACCTTCAAGCCCGCCCATCTCGAACGCCAGATCGATGAAGGCGTCCTCATGGTTGAGCACGGTTTCGCAGGCCACATAGAGCTCACGCTGGAATTCCTCATC
>JABJAG010000150.1 GCA_018666195.1 Alphaproteobacteria bacterium | reverse complement strand
CGTCGGCAAATATTTTTGGCGGATTCATCGTGACGCAACGGATGCTCGCGATGTACCGCGCAAAGAAGTAAGGCGCTCGATATGCCCGCATCACTCACTGCATTTGCGTATCTGGTCGCCAGCGTCTGTTTCATCATGGCGCTGCGCGGATTGAGTTCGCCCAAAACTGCCCGAATGGGCAACACCTACGGCATCATCGGTATGGTGATAGCGATCCTGACCACGGTTGCACTGCCGAGCGTCACCTCCTTCGGTGCGATTGTTGTCGGCATTGCGATTGGCGGCGCCATCGGTGCCGTGATTGCGTTGAAGATCGCGATGACCGCGCTGCCGCAACTGGTCGCGGCTTTCCATTCGCTGGTTGGGCTCGCAGCTGTTCTCGTGGCCGGGGCCGCGTTCTTCTCTCCCGAGGCTTATGGCATCGGGACGGTGGGACATATCCATATGGGAAGCCTGATCGAAATGTCGATTGGTACGGCCATCGGTGCGATCACCTTCACCGGTTCGATCATCGCGTTTGGCAAATTGCAGGGCCTTGTCACCGGTAAGCCACTGGTCTTCAAGGGGCAGCACATGATCAATCTGGGCCTGGGCATTGCCCTGGTTCTGGTTGTGATCTGGCTTGCGGTCACGGAATCTCAGACCGCGTTCTGGTTGGTGATTGTCCTTTCTCTGATCATTGGCGTGACGCTTATCTTGCCGATCGGCGGTGCAGATATGCCCGTCGTCGTCTCGATGCTGAACTCCTATTCGGGTTGGGCGGCAGCCGGTATCGGCTTCACCCTTGCGAATCCGGCACTGATTGTTGTTGGTGCACTGGTCGGCTCCTCGGGGGCCATCCTCAGCTACATCATGTGTAAGGGAATGAACCGTTCGTTCTTCAACGTGATATTGGGTGGCTTCGGTGGCGAAGCGGCGGCTCCTGGGATGGAAGACCTCGGCGATCGCACGGTCCGTCAGGGTTCGGCCGAAGACGCGGCGTTCATCATGGAACAGGCCAATTCGGTCATTATCATTCCGGGTTACGGCATGGCAGTTGCGCAGGCGCAGCATGCTTTGGCGGAAATGGTCAATGTGCTCGAAGAAAAGGGCGTCAAGGTTCGTTATGCGATCCACCCGGTTGCCGGTCGTATGCCGGGTCACATGAATGTTCTGCTGGCCGAAGCCAGTGTGCCCTATGACGACGTACTTGAGCTTGATGAGATCAACTCGGACTTCGCGTCGACGGATGTTGCCTTTGTAATTGGTGCGAACGACGTCACAAACCCGGCCGCGAAAACCGACAAGTCCAGTCCGATCTATGGGATGCCGGTCTTTAATCTCGATGAATCGGGCACAGTGCTGTTTATCAAGCGCTCGTTGGCATCTGGTTATGCTGGCATCGACAATCCGCTCTTCTACAAGGACAACACGATGATGTTGTTCGATGACGCGAAGAAAATGTGCGAGAACATCGTCAAGTCGCTCAAAGGCGGCGGGCACTAACCTGAATGACGAACATGTTGATACGAAAACGGCCCCGGAGAAATCCGGGGCCGTTTTGTATTCGTGTGTTTTCCTAAGAAGGGAAGAGACTAGAAGCCTTCGCGTTCCTTGCGTTTGCGGGCAAGTTTGCGCTGGCGGCGAACGGCCTCGGCACCTTCGCGAGCACGTTTCTCCGACGGCTTCTCGTATGAGCGCCGCAGTTTCATCTCACGAAACACGCCTTCGCGTTGCATCTTCTTCTTCAGCGCTTTCAGCGCCTGATCGACATTGTTATCGCGTACAACAACCTGGACGATGGGAATCACCCCCTTCCGAATGAATTGACACCGGAAACTGGGAAAACTGGCCAGTTCCGGGCCGCCCCCTTGCGAGGAAGCGCCTTCTTACACGCCCGCGGCCATGATGCCAAGGCGTGTGGGCCAGGGATTTCCGGGGTGGTAAAGGCCGTATGGGCAGGGAAAAGCCGAAAAATGGACACAATTTGGTCCTTAATGAGGCCCCAGCCTGCACGTCAGTTGAGGTTGTAGAACCATTCGCTGTAGCATTGTTACAGCGAGGAACAGAGGAGAAGGCGGGTGCGAAACCTGTATCGTTGGGGGCATCCTTTGATATTGAGTGCTGTGGTCGTGCTGGTAGCGCCGGCATGGGCACAGTCTGAATCTAATCCGCTGCAGGTTACCGCATCGCCAGTGTCCGAGGCGTGTGGCCAGATTGGTGTGGAGTATGCAGATGAATCCGGGCTGACGCTGGAAGAAAAAATCCGGCGTATGGACCAGGCTCTGACGCGTTCGTTGAACAAGTTCGATGAATGCCAGGACGAAGAAGAGGAGAAGCCCGAAGAGCAGGCTGAAAAAGAGCCTGAGCAGGAAACGGAGCAAGCCTCTGCTGAAACCGAAGGTGGCGAATCCGAAAACCAGTCGGAAGCTGCAGAATCGGAAAGTCAGTCGAAGAGCGAAAGTGGCGGGACGTCGTCCGCAACGCCTGGCGACATCTCGGGAGACGAGCCCGGACCGATGCCCCAACAGCAAGCGACGACAGCACCGCCGCAGGTCCTGCCAAACATTACGCCCCCACCGCCATCAGGCGCGCAGGCAGGCTCTGAAGGCGCTTCCGCGAGGTCTTCGGCCGCCTCGGGTGTCCAGGGTGATGCGGAGGGAGAGAGCCTGCCCGCCGGTCCGTCATCTGTTGCTTCGGGTGATCTAGCCGGCGACGAACCAGAACCGACGCAGCAAGCGAGTGTCGGTGGTTCAGGGGTTGAGGGCGATGAGGAGCCAGAACGTCAGGCTGGCGGAACGGAGGACGGTGTCGCGTCCCGGCCTGGCGGACAGGTGTTGAACAACGGAAAATTGCCGGAAGATATCCCACCGTCAGACAATGATAGTATTTTGGAAGCGCAGATCCGTCAGGCTGCGATTAGTGAGCCCGATCCGGAATTGAAAAAGAAGCTCTGGAACGAGTACCGGAAATACAAAGGCCTGCCGCCGGTCAAGTAGCCGTTGTCGGAAGAAGAGAGAATACAATGCGTATGTTGATGAAGAAATTG
>JABJAG010000149.1 GCA_018666195.1 Alphaproteobacteria bacterium | reverse complement strand
GCGGGCAATTTCGTCGATCAGGGCTGGTTCCCGGACCAAGACGCCGTGAACGCCAAACGCTGGATTTTTGACGGTGATCTGTTTGATCGCAGCTTTAGCTATGTCGCTGAGCAGGCCCCCAACGCGGACGCCTATTTGATCAACGGAATGTGCAATTTTCGCAGTGGGCCAAATGGCCTGCCACAACGCCCCCTGCATTTGGCGCGTGCGATGGAGGCCAAACTGGGCAAACCAGTGATCGGCCATGACACAGCACTTTATTGGCGGATCATGAAGGACCTCGCGATCGCGCCGACCACCCCCCAAAGCATGCTGTTGGAGAGCCTCCATGCATAAGATCATCGCCCTTTGGGCTGTCCCCCGATCTACCTCAACCGCGTTCGAATGGATGATGCGCCAGCGGGGTGATCTGGACTGCTTGCACGAACCTTTTGGCGAGGCATGGTATCAAGGCGAGGACCCGTTCTGGCCACGCTACAAAGACGGGGAAAAAACCACCAAAGGGCTTTCGATCAAAAGCGTCTGGGACGATATACAGACGCGCGCCAAAAATGGCCCTGTGTTCCTCAAAGACTTTCCCCACTACATCAATCACATGTGGACGCCTGACTTCCTGTCCAATTTCACCCATGCTTTCCTGATCCGCGATCCGGCAAAAACCATCTCGTCGGTGTATAATAAATGGCCCGACTTTGATGAGCTTGAGGTTGGGTTTCCTGAACAGCGCGCCCTGTTTGACCTCTTGACCGCCTTGAATGGCACCCCGCCGCCCGTGATCGACAGTGACGATCTGCTTGAAGACCCTGACAAGATGGTCGCGGCCTTTTGCGATGCTGTTGATATCCCCTTTATTGCTGAAGCGATGTCTTGGGAGCCGGGCGGCGATCCGTCGGCGCATAGCTGGTGGGACGGTGGGTCATTCCACGCCAACCTTGCGCAATCCACGGGCCTGACACCGCAAGTGCGCCGCTATATCGAAGTAGACGATGCACCCGAACGCGTACGTCGCGTCCATCGGCGGATGAAGCCACACTACGATCATCTTTATCAGCATCGGATCAAGCCCACATGAAGACCTATTGGCAAAACTACATTGACGGCGCGTGGGTTGACGGCGGCGCAGGGCGGATCGACGTTATAAATCCCGGCACGGGCGAAAAACTGGCCGAACAAGCGCTCGCGGATGCAGGCGATGTAGACCGCGCGGTAATGGCCGCACAACGTGTCCATCAATCCGGCGCTTTGTCCGACCTGCGCCCCGTTGAACGCGGGCGTATGGTGCAAGCCATGGGGCGTTATCTGCTCGATCACATTGACGAACTTGCGCATGTTCTGACGCTGGAGCAGGGTAAACCGCTTTGGGAATCGCGGATCGAAGTGGAAGGCGCGGCACGCTATTTCGAATATTATGGCAATCAGGCCGAAACCGTCGAAGGCCGCTCCATCCCGCTTGGCAAAGATTACTTTGACTTTACCACCTACGAGCCCTTTGGCGTCTCGGCCCAGATCATACCGTGGAACTACCCTGTTGAGATGACCGCCCGTTCGCTGTCGGCAGCGCTGGCAACGGGAAACACCTGCGTTATCAAAACGCCGGAACTGACGCCACTGAGCAATGCGTGGTTCGCCCATGCGGCAGAATCTGTGGGGCTTCCCAAAGGTGCGGTGAACATCCTGTGCGGGTTGGGCCATCAGGCCGGGGCGGCCTTGTCTGCGCACCCGCATGTGGACCAGATCGTCTTTACGGGATCCGTGCCAACAGGGATCGCCATTGCCACCGCTGCCGCACAGAATGTCGTTCCTTGTGTGCTGGAACTTGGTGGTAAGTCCGCCGCCATCGTCCATGATGACGCTGACATTGAAGCCTTTGAAAACGACGTCCGTTGGGGCATTTATTTCAACGCGGGTCAGGTTTGTTCAGCGATGAGCCGCGTGATTGTCCACGACAGCGTGCATGACGCGCTGGTCGATCGCATGGTCGGCGTGGCGCAATCGCTGACCGTGAAGCCGGGTGTTGAGCAACCGGATTTTGGCCCGACGATGGGGGCCATGGTTTCTGAGCGCCAACGCGACCGTGCAGCACAAATGGTGAGCGATGCGCAGGCACAAGGGGCCACTGTGGCAACCGGCGGTCGCAAAATGAACATCCCCGGGGCATTCCTAGAACCCACGATCCTGACGGGCGTGACGCCTGATATGACCGTTGCTAATGAAGAAGTCTTTGGACCAGTGCTGTCTGTTCTAAAGTTCGGGGCCGACGAAGAGGCGATCAAGATTGCTAACGGCACACCCTACGGTTTGGTCGGCGGTGTCTTTACCAGCAACCTTGATCGCGCAACCCGCGCCGCCCGCCAACTGCGTGCCGGGCAAGTGTTCGTCAATGAATGGTACGCAGGCGGAGTCGAGACGCCCTTCGGTGGGTACGGTAAATCGGGTTACGGACGCGAGAAAGGTCGCGAAGCCCTCTGGAACTATGTGCAGACGAAAAACGTCGCCATCAAACTGAAAGGCTAAGACATGAGTGCATTCGATGAAGACCTGTTCCTGAAAGGACTGGAGCAACGCAAAGCCACGCTAGGCGCTGAGTACGTTGAAAAGAACCTTGCAGCCGCCGATGAATTCACCCGCCCCTTTCAAGAAACAATGACGGCATGGTGCTGGGGTTTTGGCTGGGGCGACGATGCGATCGACGCGAAGACGCGCTCGATGATGAACCTGTCGATGATTGGCGCATTGGGCAAGATGCATGAGTGGGAAATCCATTGTCGTGGCGCGATCAACAACGGTGTAACGCAAGACGAAATTCGCGCAATTATTCATGTCATCGGCATCTACTGCGGTGTCCCCCAAGCGTTGGAGTGTTTTCGCGTTGCGCGCAAAGTCCTTGAGGACGCCTAGTTTAGTGCAAAGGGTGCTCAAGATGAGATGGTTTGTTTTTCAATCGTGCAAGCGCTTGGCAGAAATATGCCCGCTACAACAGCAGAGATTGCAGCCAAGCGGTCGTTAAAGGAACTGTCTGGGCAGCTTCGTCCCGCGACTTGATTTTTGGGTGTATCATTCTCGCCGCGGTTGGCATGAACGGCCGGTTTTCTCGCTGCACAGCGGCAAAAAAATTTACGCTCTTGCAGCAATTTCTGCGTTGCGAGTGCACGCAGCACAGAATCAACAGGTCCACTCTGGGCTCTGAGCAGCCATTCGCCGCAATGCGATTAGATGTCTGCTTTGCGTATAGCGTGCCAAGTGCCTTGTAAATGTTGATGCATAATCCAAAATAGCCTCCCCCCTTTCTTCGGT
>JABJAG010000148.1 GCA_018666195.1 Alphaproteobacteria bacterium | reverse complement strand
CGGGTTGTGGCAAGACCACAACACTGCGGATGATTGCCGGATTTGAAGACCCCACAAATGGGGAAATCCGGATTGACGGTACTGTCGTCAACGAGAAAGAGCCGGGAGACCGGGATCTTGGCATGGTGTTCCAGAGCCACGCACTCTTTCCGCACAAAAACGTTGCCGACAACATCGCCTTCGGCCTGCGCATGAAGAAAGTCCCACAGGACGAACAGGCAGCGCGCGTGAAGGAAGTCTCCGAACTTGTTCGCATCACGCATTTGCTGGGCAAAATGCCCGCACAGTGCTCGGGTGGTGAATCACAGCGTATTGCGCTGGCCCGTACCCTTGTGACCGAACCATCAAACTTCCTGCTCGATGAACCGCTGTCCAGTCTGGACGCAAAACTCCGTCGCGAACTGCGCGCCGAGTGCGACCGTCTTCACGACGAGCTTCAAAAAACGTTCATCTACGTTACTCATGATCAGGAAGAAGCCATGACCCTGGCTGACCGGATTATCGTGATGAACCAGGGTGAAATCGTGCAGCAGGGCACACCGATGGAAATCTATAGTGACCCAGTCTCCTATTTCGTGGCTGATTTCTTCGGCAACCCGGCGATGAACCTCATTGATGGCGAATTTGCCAAAAGCGGCGACGGAATGGAGTTCAAGAGTGGCCATTTCGATATTCCGCTTCCCGCCAAGTTCAATGCTGTTGCACCGGGTACCGGAACGCTCGGCATTCGTCCGGAAAATGTCGGGATTGGTGCCAATTCCGGTGGCGCCACGATCGAACGCGAAGTCGAATTGGTAGAACCGTTGGGCAAAGACACCCTGCTCTATTTCGAGACCGAAGAAGCACGTCCTTTCGTAGCTGTTATCGAAGGCACCGATGAAGTGAAGCGTCATGCAAATGTGACAATCAACTTCCCGGATGATGCGATCTTCCTGTTCGACGCGAACGGCGACCGCATTCGGTAGTTCAAATCACAGATGTTCTGAACAAGCGCCGCGTCCCGATTCTTCGGTTCGCGGCGTTTGTCTTCATAGGGAGTGAAAACCATGCCAATCGTCAACACTGGTCGTTTTGACATCAACTACGTCGAAGAAGGGGAAGGATTCCCCGTGGTCCTGATCCATGGACTTGCCGGGGATCACACGGCCTGGCTGCCACAGTTAGCGGCCTGGAAAGACAAATACAGAGTGATTGCCTTCGACAATCCGGGATCAGGTAACAGTTCTCTTGTGTCTGAACCCACCGGCACTGCCGATCTGGCGGACGCAACACTGGGTTTGATGGCAGAACTCGGGATCGAGAAAGCCCATATCGTCGGCCGGTCTATGGGTGGCGCCGTCGCACAGCATATGGCTCTCAAGGCGCCAGAGCGGCTCCAGTCCCTGGCTCTCGCTGCCTCTTTTGCCCGGCTCGATCCGGTCGGCGCACAGGTGATCAAAAACCTGCAGCAATTGCTGGCCTGGCGCAAAAGCTGGGCAGAATGGGCCCCGCATGCTGTCTACCTGTTCGTTGCGCCGAAATTCTTCAATGAGAACGAGGAGTTGATGGCGAAAATCACTGCACTGGTCAGCGGCGAAGACCGCGACATGGTCTCTTACGATCATCTCGCAACCGCCTGCATAGAACATGAAGCATTGAATCAGTTGCCAAATATTCAGACCCCAACGTTGGTCATGGGTGGACAATACGATCCGATCTGCTCGCTAACGGCTCAAAACTGGATGATGGAAAAGCTGCCCAATGCCGAACTGGAGGTTTTCGAAAACTCGAGCCATTTCTTCCTGATGGAAGAGGCGGAAAAAGCCATGACCACCATGGAATCCTGGTTCGAGAAAAACGCAGCCTGAAGACCAAAATACAAGGATTTGAACAATGCCAAAAGTAAATTGCGGCCGATTTGATGTGAACTATGTAGAGGAAGGCGATGGATTTCCCGTTGTTCTGATCCACGGTCTGGCTGGCGATCACACCGCCTGGCTACCACAGCTTGATTTGTTCAAGGACCGTTATCGGGTCGTCGCTATGGACAATCCGGGCTCAGGTGAAAGCACGCCAGTGGATGCCCCCTGCACCACGGAGGAACTCGCGGATACCATGCTCGCGCTCATGGATCATCTGGG
Source organism: Alphaproteobacteria bacterium (assembly GCA_018666195.1). Taxonomy (GTDB): domain Bacteria; phylum Pseudomonadota; class Alphaproteobacteria; order UBA6615; family UBA6615; genus JABJAG01. The sequence goes on along the minus strand of JABJAG010000148.1, from coordinate 17,306 downwards.
TATCGAGAAAGCACATGTGGTGGGTCGATCCCTGGGTGGTCTAATTGGTCAGCACATGGCCCTGCGCGCACCTGATCGGATGCAATCCCTGATTCTTGCCGCTTCGACGGCGCAGGTCGATCCGATCGGCAAACGTGTTTTGGAGAATATGCGCGAAGTTCTCGAATGGCGCGACAACTGGGAAGACTGGGCTCGGCATTCTGCCCATGTGTTCGTTGCCCCCGCCTTCTACAACAACAATCCCGCTGCGATGGCACGGATCGAAGCGCTGGTCGGCAATGAGGCCCGCAGCAAGGTCTCCTACGCAAACCTCAACCATACAGCCCTCACCCACGATACCTCTGACCGACTGGGTGAGATCGCATGCCCGACCTTGATTATGGCCGGACGCGTGGATCCCATCTGCAGCATGCAGGGCACTGACATATTGTCAGCCGGGATTGCCAATTCCCAGACGGTTGTATTTGAAAAATCGAGCCATTTCTTCCTGATGGAAGAGCATGACAAGTCGATGTCAACGCTCGCGGACTGGTTCGCAACGCATACGCCGTGAGGACTAGAGACGGGTGGCGTCAACGATTGGGTAACGGGTGTACTGGCCAACCCAGTCAAAGCCAACAAAATCGACATAGGCATCCATTAGCTGCTTGGTGACGGCCCCAGGTATTGCGCCGTCCCCGAAGACGCGACCGTTCACGCTGCGACACGGACAGATACAAAAACTCGTGGATGTGATGAAGGCTTCATCCGCGTTGTAAGCGTCATACATGTCGTAGTCTTTTTCCACGCACGAAATGCCAATTTTCTCCGCAAGCTCCATCACGGTCTGGCGGCTTATGCCAGGCAATACATATCGTTCATGCGGCGTAACCAGTTTGCCTTCCGAGACAAAGAAAACATTGCTGCCGCGTCCTTCGGCAATATTGCCGTTATGGTCAAGCATCAAGGCATAGGCTTCGGGATTCTGGGCCGAGACTTCTTCATCAGCCATGATCAGATTGAGGTAATTGTGCGTCTTTGCCCGCGGACTGAGCATGTCGGGAGCCGTGCGACGCACAGACGAGACAATCATGTCGATTCCGTCCCGGTACAGCTTTGCTCGGTTGGCCAGCGGCAATGGCAGGCTTTCGACAATCACCGTCGGGCCCACATAATCGGGCCATGCGCTGCGTTCATTAGGGTCAACAATGCCCCGCGTAATCCGCTGAGAGACCCAGAGGTCTTCGTCTGCACCAATCGTGGGAAGATTTCGCTCCACAATTTCCTCTGTGATCTTCGCCATCTCTTCGATCGAGAGTCCCGGATCAATCCCCACATAGCGCAATGAGCGGTAAAGGCGCTCGAGATGCTCGCGCACCTTGAACACCTCGTGACCAAAGGTCCGGGTGGTGTCAAAAACCGCGTCGCCATACTTCACGCCCCGGTCTCGAAACGGCAGTTTGGCTTCGTTTTCGGGAATGTATTCACCGTTCAGATAGACAGTGCGCTGATTGGGGATAGACATGCATGTATTCCTCAGGAAAACCGCCCTTACGCGTTGCGCTGGGAGGTCTGTTCGTTCCAAGATACAACCATAACATAAGGTCATTTGAGGGAACTATCATGGTGAAATACGGTGTTGGTCAACCGGTACGACGTACCGAGGATCCACGTCTTCTGACCGGTCGTGGCAAGTTCAATGACGATATTTCACGGGACGGCGAAGCCATCGGTTTTGTTCTGCGCTCGCCCCACGCTCATGCCGATATTCGGTCCATCGATTCTACCCGTGCGGCAGGCATGCCCGGCGTGCTGGCTGTCCTGACAGGCCGGGATCTTGCCGATGACGGCATTGGCACCTTTCCCGGGCCGCCGCCATTCTTCGCCTCACTGACCAAACCGGACGGCTCCCCTTTGATCTACCCACCGCAATACGCGCTGACATCCGATCGTGTGCGTTATGTCGGTGACCCGGTCGCCTTTGTCATTGCCGAAACGCTCGATCAGGCGCGGGACGCATCCGAAGCCATTGAAGTCGACTATGCGATGCTCGACTCCGTTGTTGATACAGCTGCGGCCATGAATGATGACGAAATCCAGCTTTGGGATGACGTCCCGAAAAATTTCCTGTTTCAGGCCCAGATTGGTGACAGCGAAGCCACCGCCAAGGCATTCGAAAACGCAGCTCATATTTCAACTGTGAGGCTGGTCAATCAGCGCATTGTGCAGAACTCCATGGAAGTACGCGGGGCGATCGGTAGCTACGATGCCGAGAGCGGCCGATATACGATCTACACATCCAACCAGAACCGCCACATGCTGCGCGACTGGATCGCCAATTCATTCCTTAAATGCGACCCGTCGATGGTCAGGGTTCTCGTCGACGATGTCGGCGGCGGGTTTGGCATGAAGACACACCCCTACCCCGAACAGGTTCTCGTCCTCGTTGCTGCAAAGCGCCTCGGGCGCACCGTGCGATGGATCAGCGACCGCACGGAAGCCTTCCTGAGCGATCTGCACGGACGTGACCATATTTCCGATTGTGAGCTCGCGCTTGACCAGGATGGTAAATTTCTGGCCGTGCGTGTGAAAACCGTTGCCAATATTGGCGCTTATTCCTGTTCGGCTGGCGTCTCCGTCCCGACCCAGATCGGTCCGAAAATCCTGACCAGCGTCTATGATATCCCGCTGGCAGATGTCGAAGTGAAATGTGTCGTCACCAACACCGCACCGGTTGGCCCTTATCGCGGTGCCGGTCGGCCGGAAGCGGTCTATGTTATGGAACGTCTTGTTGATGTGGCAGCCCACGATCTGGGGATCGACCCGGTTGAGATGCGCCGCCGAAACCTGATCGCAAAAGATCAGTTCCCCTATACCAATGCTGTGGGCACCACCTATGACAGCGGTGCCTTCGAAGACAACATGGACATGGCCGCGAAGATGGCCGACTGGACGGGCCACGAGAAGCGCCGCGAAGAAGCCCGAAAGCGTGGTCGTCTTAGTGGCATCGCGGTTAGTCAGTATCTGGAAACCACAGCCGGCAACCCCACGGAATCTGCCGAGGTTGAAGTCACCGACGACCAAGTCATCGTCAAGGTCGGAACGCAGCCAATGGGACAGGGTCATGACACCTCGTTCATGCAACTGATTTCCGAAAAACTCGGGCTGGATTTCGAGCAGGTGCATATCGACACCAGCGACAGTGACAACCTGCCCAGCGGCGGCGGTAGCCACGGTTCACGCACCAGTCATGTGGGCAGTGTCGCGGCAATCAATTCTTCTGACGAGATGGTTCGCAAAGGCACCTTAATCGCCTCGGAAATGCTCGAAACCGCCGCCGTCGATGTCGAGTATGCCGATGGAGAGTTTCGTGTTGCCGGTACCGACCGCGCAGTCACCTTGTTCGATGTCGCGAATCACGCTCGCACTTCTACCAGCATCCCCGAAGAACTGCGTGGTCCTCTCACCGGGACTGACACCCACACCATCGAGAGCTGGAGTTACCCCAATGGTTGCCATGTCTGTGAACTGGAAATCGAGGAAGACACCGGCGTCATTCACATCGTCCGATACTGCGCAATGGACGACGTTGGCCGGGTGATCAACCCGATGCTTGTGGCCGGTCAAGTCCACGGCGGCGTTGCCCAGGGAATCGGGCAGGCGATCATGGAAAATACGGTCTACGACAACGAGACCGGCCAGATGATCAGCAGTTCGTTTATGGACTACACAATGCCGCGCGCAGACGACATGCCAATGATCGAACTCGACACCAACGAGGTGCCCTGCCTGACCAATGTCCTTGGTGTGAAGGGCGCTGGTGAAGCCGGTGCACTCGTTGCGCCGCCAGTGCTGATTGCAGCCATTACCGATGCCCTGCGGGACTTTGACGTGGCACATATTGATATGCCGGCCACGCCAGAACGCATCTGGCAGCTTATGCAAAATCGCAAGGCTGCCTGACAACCATAGAGAACCAGCCATGCCCTACGATTATTCGCCGCATTTCCGCACAGGGCTGCCGGCAGCGGCCGGTCGCTGGTCAGGTTTCCCCCGATACAACTTCATCGGCGGTCACAATGATGCTGACGCGGTGCCGGTGGATGACTTTGTTGAAGCCTCCCAACGCGTTCTGGCGCGAGAAGGACGGAACCTGTCGACCTATGGCCTGTCCAGCGGACCGCAGGGCTACCGACCGTTACGTGAATTTCTATCCGCATCCCTCAAGATACGCACCGGAATGACGCAGGATCCCGACGACATCCTGATCGTGTCCGGCTCCTTGCAGGCGCTTGATCTTGTGAATGCGGTCCTCCTGGAACCGGGGGATACAGTCATCGTCGAGGAAGCGACCTATCAGGGCACATTGCAACGGTTTGACCGGCTTGGTGTGAACTACGTCGCCGCCCCGTTAGACGAGGACGGCATTCGCATGGACACGCTGGCTCACATTCTCAATGAACTCCAACACAAAGAAATAGCGCCGAAATACATCTACACAATTCCGACGGTACAAAACCCCACGGGCTCAATCATGCCTGAATCCCGGCGCCTTGAGCTCCTGCAACTGGCGCGGTCCTTCAACATCCCGATTTTCGAAGACGACTGCTACGCCGAACTGACCTTTGATGGCGCACGTCCAAAAGCCATCCGCGCGCTTGATGACGGCGGACAGGTGATCTATTGCGGTTCATTCTCCAAAACCATCGCACCGGCTTTGCGGGTTGGCTATCTGGCTGGTGAATGGGATCTGATCTCACGCGCGCTGGCCGTAAAATACGACGCCGGTTCAGGCGCGCTCGAGCAGATGATGCTGGCAGAATTCTGCATCACACATTTCGATGATCATGTCGCCAGGATGCAGACCGTTCTCAGCGAAAAATGCGACACGATCATGGATGCGCTCAATGCCGAATTCGGCACTGCGGCCGAATTTGCAGTTCCCAAGGGCGGCATTTTCATCTGGGTTACCTTGCCCGATGAAGTGGACACGTCATCTTTGGCACAAGTCGCAATTGCCGAAGGCGTTGCATTGAATCCCGGTGCAGAATGGTCAGCCGATCCTGAATCCGGGCGTCACAAGCTGCGGCTTTGCTTTGGCAGTCCTACAAAAGAGGAAATCCAAGAAGGCGTCGCACTTCTGGCAGACATCTGCCACCGAGAGACCGGCATACCCATCCGAAGCGGGAATGTGAAACGCGGCTGAAACACAGTGACGTTCGGCGTCAGCCACCTAGATAGTAGCTCTTCACCATATCGTTTTCCCACAGGCCTCAGGACTCTTTCCAATACGGCACATATTGTAGAAAGAGAAAATTCCACCCCTGCTCTCGCCAAGACATAGCTTGGCGATGTATCCACTTATGACCCATAAAGAACGGTGAATTCCAATGTCCGAATATAATCTGAACGGCCGCAACATCATCATGACCGGTGCCGGACGCGGCCTTGGTCGCGCCATGACAGAAGCCCTTACCGAAGCTGGCGCCAATGTTGTGGCAGCCGCACATATTGCTGATGATTTCCCGGAACTCGAGGCTGCATGTGCTGGTAATTCAGGCCATATTCACTGTGTGACTGCCGACATCACCAAGTCTGCGGATTGCGACCGGATCGTCTCCGAGGCGCTGTCCGCATTCGGCGCAATCCATGGCCTCGTCAACAACGCGGGCCTGACTTTCACCTATATCTGGCCTGACGGTCACAAGACTGACGCCTGGCGCGCGACTGGCGAGATGCCAAAATTCTGGGAGGCCAGTGACGAAGTTATTCAGAACGTGATCAACGCAAACTTCGTTGGCGCCGACAAACTCGCCCGGAGAGTTGCACCGCTGATGATTGATCAGGGTTGGGGGCGCATCGTAAACGTCACCACGATGTACCGAACCATGACCAAACAGGGTTCTTCCCCCTACGGCCCGTCCAAAGCCGCACTCGAATGTGCCACTGAAACCTGGAACAAGGACCTGGGGGGTACGGGCGTGACCGTCAACATCCTCAATCCGGGGGCTGGCGCCGCAACGCCTGGCATGTCCGAGGAAATGAAAGCCCGTGACGAAACTCTCGAGAAGCCTGTTCTGATCGAAGCCGATCTGATGAAAGCCCCCATCGTCTGGTTGATGTCCAATGAGACCGACGAAATCAGCGGCATGCGTTATGACGCCAAGCCGTGGGACCCGTCCGAGGCCGCCTCGGACGAGGCCGCGCGAATTGGCGCCAAGGCTGGTGTTCTTCTCTATTCGATGCCGGACTATTAGGCTGTCTCAACAACCTTCAAGCGACAGCGGCGGTTACATCGGCCCCACGATTCTTCTCACTCTAATTCAGGTGATGATTTCGTGGGCCGTCTTCGCCCCACCTGTGCTCGCGAAGCAAGCTTTGCCGGATATGGGACTGGATCCGGCGTGGATCGGCATGCTGCCGGTCATTCTGTTCACCGCTGCCACATTCAGTTCCATGATGTCCGCCGGACTGGTCTCGCGCTTCAATCCGATGCGGGCTTCGCAGGTCATGGTTTTGCTCTGCGCGATTGGCAGCGGCCTTATTGCAACCGGAAACCTTTGGCTTGTAGGAGTTGGCAGCGCACTGATTGGCATCGGCCTTGGGCCTGCCACCCCAGCCAGTTCACACATTCTTTCGCGCGTCACCCCCCGCCATCTTCAACCGCTTGTCTTTTCGATCAAACAAACTGGCGTACCCTTCGGCGGTGTCCTCGCCGGATTCGTCGGACCACCCCTTACACTGATCTGGAACTGGCAAATTGCCATTCTCGTTGTGGCCGCCGCCTGCCTTGCCATCGCGATCATCACCGAAATCTGGTCACGCAACTATGCCCGATTTTCTGATCCCTCGATCAAGGTTCGCCTGGAACTCATTGCCCCCTTGCGCCTTCTTCTCCGCAGCCCCGTCATTCGGTGGATGCTTGGCGGTTGTGTCCCGCTGGTGATTGCCCAATATGCCCTCACCACCTTTATCGTGCTCTATCTACAGGAAGACATCGGATTGTCAGTAATCACGGCAGGAGCTGTCCTCGCCGTCGCGCAGGCCAGCGGCGGAACCGGACGTATTATTTTCGGAGCCATCGCTTCTCGTTGGGCATCGCCACTCTTTACATTGCTGATGCTCGCTGTGCTGGCATCCGCCGCGGCCTTCCTTACAGCTTCCCTCACCGCGTCGTGGCCCCTCGCGCTGATCTACGGCGTTGGTGTGTTGTTCGGCGCTGGCGCAGCAGGCTGGAATGGTGTGTATCTCGCAGAAGCTGCACGGCGCGCGCCCGGTGGGGAGGTCAGCCGCACAACCGGGGCCATCGGCTTCGTGATTTTTGCCGCGGTGGTTATTGGTCCCGCTGTTTTCGGCGCGATTGTGGCCACCGTCTCCTACGAAATCGCCTATGCCGGGATCGGTATCCTAATGCTTGTCAGCGTCTGCTCATTCCTGCGGGCAATGAAGTTAATCCGGGCTGAATCTGCCTAGAAGAGAAGCCACGGACACCTAGCGATCCCGCTTGTTGTCATCTTCCAAAGCCTCATAAATAACCGATAGCTCATCCTCGAGCTTCCCCATCTCTGCGACTTTCGCATAGTAGTCGCGGGTCAAACGGGATATCGGGGCCGCAACACCCAACGCTTCAGCGTGTTCCACGATGTAGCGTGTGTCCTTTTCCACTAACCGGGCTGGCGCCGGCGCCGGTTGCCACTTCCGTTCCGCCATAACGGGAGCACGCAGTTCGAACTGTGTTGACGTCGCCACGCTCGAGGTTACGGCATCGATGATCTGCTGCGGCTCCAGGCCCGAGGCAATTCCCATATTGAGGGCTTCCGCCGTGACCAGAACATGGTTCGTCACCATGGCATTGAGCACGAATTTGAGCTTCATTCCATGCCCAAATACGCCGACATACGGGCATTTCGGTGACAGAATTTCCAGCACAGGGCGGATCGTTTCACAGGTCACTTCATCACCGCTCATCATGATTACCGCGCGACCGGTTTCGATGGCTTCTGGGGTGCCGCTGATTGGTGTGTCCAACACGATTGTTCCCGACGGCGCCAGCGCATCTCGAATGCGCTCCTTCAGGGCAACGCCAAAGGTCCCCATATCGGCGACAATCAGGCCCTCGCGCCCCCCTTCGGCAAGACCTTCGGGACCAAAAATAGCCGCTTCCACATCTTCTTCGCGCGAAAGCAGCAAGATCACGATATCCGCGACTTCACCCAGCACACTCGCATCAGCGACGAGTTCACCCCCGACTTCACTTAGCCACTGGGCGCTGGGGCGGTCTACGGCGCAGATTTTGTGGTCCTGCGCCAGCAACATCCGGGCAACGGTTCCACCCATCTGCCCAAGACCCAGCACCCCCACTTTTCTGGTCATCGCGTGATGCCGCTCATACCTGACGATCCTGACCTTCCCAGAACTTGTCGCGCATATCTTTCTTGCGCACCTTCCCAACCGGCGAGCGAGGCAATTCATCCCAGAATTCAACGGTTTTCGGCGCCTTCACACTGCCGAGTTCTTCCTTGCACAGCGCAATGATCTCATCTTCGCTCGCGCTCTGGCCCGGCTTGAGTTCAACAATCGCTTTGACCGCCTCGCCCCATTTTTCATCGGGCACCCCAATAACCGCGCAATCCTGGACGGCCTCGTGCCCCCAGACCACTTGCTCTATTTCCGATGGATAGACGTTAAAACCACCAGAAATGATCATGTCCTTCTTCCGATCGACGATATACACGTAGCCGTCTTCGTCCTTCACCCCGATATCGCCAGTCCGGTGCCAGCCGTTCGACGTCGTGACCTCATCGGTCGCGTCCTTGTTCTTGTAGTAGCCAGCCATCACCAGCGTACCCCGCACCACAATCTCGCCGCGCTCGCCCGTGGACAGCAGGTTTTCATCATCATCCATGATGTCCACCGGCGTCAGCAGACAAGGCTGGCCGCAGCTGGCAAGACGGTGGGCCTTGTTGGTCTCCAGAGCCTCGATGTGCTCTTCGGGCGACATATATGTACAGATCATCGGAGCTTCGGCCTGTCCATAGCTCTGGGCCATGATGGGTCCGAACACATCAATCGCCTCTTTCAGCTTGTCCACGGACATCGGCGCTGCGGCATAGAGAAAATAGTCCAGCGAGGAATAGTCGAACTTGCGCACGTCAGGATGCGCGAGCATCACATAGATCGCCGTAGGCGGCAGAAACAGGTTCGTGACCTGATACTTTTCTATATTTTCCATCACTTGGGGCAGTTGCACCCCATTCATGATCACATTTGTTGCCCCATACCCCATTAACGACAAAGCGGTGACGCCCGCCGCATGCGTCATCGGGGCAGCGCAGAGATGCACAGGGGGCTTCTTTGGCGGCATGTGTGCGGCCATCGCCGCGACCATCGTTTCAAAGGTCTGGTTGGTCCACAAAATTCCCTTCGGACGCCCCGTCGTACCACCTGAGGGGAAAATACCGCAGATGTCTTTGGGGTTATCGGGAAAGTTCGGTGCAACACCATCATGTCCAGCGATGAAGTCCGCGTAAGACGGCGCATCTGCGCCTGTAACATCCAGACAAACATAGGTTTTGATACCCGGACATTCCTTTCTGATCACTTCAATATTAGATTCGAACTCACTGTTATAAAACAGTAATTCAACGTCGTTGTTATTGAGTATATAGGCATTTTCAGCGACGGCATTGCGCGCGTTGATGGGCACCCAGACACCGCCTGCCCGGTACAAACCCAACAACGCATCGAACGCTCCAGGGTGATTTGGGCTGTAGATGGCCGCGTGCTTGCCATAGCCAAAACCGGCCTCAATCATTGCCAATGCGGTCTTGTGAGAGCGCTCGCGCGCCTCAGCGTGGGTCGTGACAGTGCCATCCTCGGCGATCATGAAGGCACGGTCCGGGTGGAGCAGCGCCCCGCGGTCGAAAAAGTCGATTACGCGCATTGTCTACTGCTCCACCTGTCGTTTTATAGAAATACCTCGCCCGGCCTAGGGCACCAGCATGCTGATGCCGGTAAGCTTGCGGGATTCGATATCCTTGTGCAGCTTCGGCGCGTCTTTCAGCGCATAGCGCTGGTTGATCTTCACTTTCACCTTGCCGGAACGGATCATGGCGAAGACCCGCTTTGAACTATGGATCAAGTCCGGACGGTTGGCCGTCCAGTTGAACAAGGATGCACGGGTCAGAGTCCAAGCGCGCGCCATATACCGAAATTCGTTCAAATCAACATGCGGCACAGGACCGGAGGCCCCACCAAAGCTGGCCAACAGACCTCTATCCTTCAGGCAACCTAGAGATATCTCATAGGTGTCTTTGCCGACCGGGTCGAAGATCACATCCACGCCCGCGCCCTTGGTTATCTTGGCAACTTCCTTCACCACGTCCTTCTTTGAGGTGTCGATGGCGTGTTTGGCGCCGGCTTTCAGGATTTCCTTGCACTTGGCGGCAGAGGACGCTGTCCCGATCACGATCGCGCCGCGAGACTTGGCCCACTGGCAGAGCAACAGGCCAACACCGCCAGATGCAGAATGCATCATCACGACATCGCCCTTTTTGACCTTGCCAACACGCTCAACGAGCATTTCGACGGTCATACCCTTCAGATGGGTCGCTGCGGCGATCTCGTCGCTGATATCCCGGGGGATTGGCACGCAGATATCTGCGGATACGTTCTGGGCTTCAGAATAGGTACCAACTGCGCCCACATAGACCACACGCTGGCCAACCTTGAGGTCCTTAACACCCGCGCCAACGGCTTCGACAACACCGGCAGCTTCCGAACCGATACCCGTAGGCATTTCCAACGGATACCGTCCGGTCCGATGGTTGATATCGATGAAGTTAAAGCCAATCGCCGTGTGACGTACGGTCACCTGGCCTTTTTTCGGCTTTCCAACCGTGATGGTTTTCCACTTCATGACCGACGGGCCACCGGTTTTGGCAATCTGGATGCCTTTGACGTCCATGAACTTCCCTTTCAGTTGCGTAAATTCAATTGTCGATGGCTTAGGCCGAGGTACGGCCTGCATCGACCTTGAGGAGTGATCCGGTCATATGAGGCGCTTCGTCCGACAGGGCAAAAGCGACCAGCGCGGCGACTTCTTCTGGTTCAACAATTTCCCCCATTGGTACAGCTTGCAGGCCAGCATCGATATAGCCTTCCTGACTTTCGACCGGCGGTGTGCGTGCCATACCCGGAACAATCGTATTCACCCGAATCTTGTGGGGGGCCAGTTCAACCGCGAGCGCGCGCATCATCTGGTGGACACCGCCCTTACTCGAAACATAGGGCAACAGACTTGGCCCCGGTCGGATCGCGGTCGAAGAACCTGTCGCCAAGAGCGAGCCACCCTCACCCTGCGCCAAGAGCACCTTGACGGCCGACTGCAGGGTCACGAAGACCCCGGTCAGATTGACCGCAACCACCCGGTTCCAGTCGGCGATATCCCAGTCCTGAAACGCTGTCCATTCATTGAAGGCCCCGGCATTGGCGATAGCGCCGTCGAGCCGACCGAATTCGGCAACCGTCCCCTCTATCATGGCATTGACCGCGGCCTGATCGGTCACATCGGTCGCAATCGCTACTCCCGTGCCTTCGAGGTTGGACATGGAGGCCACTGTTTCGTCGAGCCCTTGCTGATCGAGCCCGGCCACCGTGATCTTCGCACCTTCACTGGCCGCGCGTAGCGCCATCGCCCGCCCCAGGCCGGATTCAGCACCCGTGATCGCAAAAACCTTGTCAGCCAAACGTCCGGCCATTGCCTGCTCCCCAAACTTACCAATCTGTATATGCGTCATGTCCCGCGCACATTTCTCACCTGAATGTATTACATCATGCGCCCATGCGCGATGGCTGTATGATGTAGTTCAAGGGGAGACAATCAGATGACAAATACACAATTGGACCCGGCACTACTGGTGGATGCCGCATGGCTTTCCGCCCATCTTGATGATCCGGATATCCGCGTCTTTGATACCACCACATTGCTGGTGCCTGATCCCGAGCTCGAATACCGGGTCGAAGGCGATCAGGCGGGTTGGGCAGCGGGACATATTCCCGGGGCCGCCTATCTGAACTGTCAGGATGATCTGTCGATCACGCCCCACGAGTTCCGCTTCACGCTTCCCGAGCCCGATGATTTCGCCGCGCGCGTAGGCGCGCTCGGGATTGGTGATAACACCCGCCTTGTCCTCTACAGCCGCACGCAACCGTTCTGGTCCACCCGTGCCTGGTGGTCCTTCTATGCCATGGGTTTCGACGCCGCGATGGTGCTCGATGGCGGCTACAACAGCTGGGTGAGCGCCGGACTCCCGGTCTCGACAGATACGTCGCCAATGGCGCCCGCCACCTTCACCGCCCGGCCACGCCACGATGTAATCTACGGCAAGGAAGATGTCCTCGCCGTTCTCGACAATCCCGACGTGGCCGTGGTCAACGCGCTCTCGGCAGAGCAATTCACTGGAACAGGTGGGATGACCTTTGGGCGGCCGGGGCGGATTACCAATAGCGTGAATGTGCCCTATGCCGAGGTTTGCGACATGGAGAGCGGTGTTTTCTCAGATGCTGAGACACTGCGCGCGATGTTCAACGCCGCCGGCGCGACCCCGGACCGCAAGATCGTGAATTATTGCGGCGGCGGCATTTCGGCTACGCTGGGATTTTTTGCGCAGAAGGCTCTCGGATATCAGGATGTCGCGCTTTACGATGCCTCGATGCAGGAATGGGGCAAGGACGACAGTCTGCCCATGGAAAAAGACTAGTCACCGCAGCACAGGACGTACCCGATGTTCTTCAATCCCCTCGAAGTTGGCATGAAGCCGCCACCCTTCAAGCACACCGTTTACAATGCGCTCGTGGTGCCACGCCCGATCGGCTGGATCTCGACCGTCAACAGGGATGGCGTGGTCAATCTGGCGCCGTTTAGCTTCTTCAACGCACTCAGCGGCGATCCGCCCTGCGTGATGTACTGCCCGAATGCCGTGAAACCCGGCACGGAGGAAAAGAAGGATTCCTATCAAAACGTTCAGGACACTGGTGAATTCGTGTTCAACATGTGCACCTGGGATCTGCGGCACGAAATGATCGCAACGGCGGAACACGCCCCGTCCAGCGTGGACGAAATGGCCAAGGCCGGCCTCGAAGCGGCTCCATGCAACAATGTCAGTCCGCCGCGGGTCAAAGCCTCCCCCGTGGCTCTGGAATGCAAGCATCTGCAGACGATAGATCTGCCGCCCGGGCGCAACTCCCAGTCCCATATGGTGATCGGAGAAGTGGTCGGCATTCACATTGATGACGATGTGATCACCGACGGCATTGTAGATGTCCACAAGATGAACCTGATCGCGCGGCTGGGTTATCTGGACTATGCCAAGATCGAATCCGAAAACATTGTCGCTCTGAAACGCCCGGACAACGCCCGACATCCCAGCGACAGATAAGATAACGAAGAGAACGAGGAACGCCACATGATGATTGCAGACGCCCAAGTGCACCTCTGGAGCTTCCGACCCGAGGGAGCAAACCCCTGGCACCGGAAAATCCCGCAATACAATGCCCCTGAACTGATTGCCGAAATGGACGAAGCCGGAATCGACCGTGCTGTCATCGTGCCGCCCATGTGGATGGGGGATGACAATTCACAAGCCTGCGCCGCCGCAGCCGAACACCCTGACCGACTGGCTGTGTTGGGGCGGTTTCCGTTATTTGATTCTTCGGCAGCCGATCAGCTCGCCAACTGGAACGACCAGACGGGGATGCTGGGTCTGCGCTTCACCTTTGGCAAACCAGACGAGCAGGAACTCCTGCGTTCGGGTGGTCTTGAATGGCTGTGGAGCGCTGCGGAAGATGCCGGGATACCGGTGATGTTCATGGTTTCGGGCAATATCGATGTCGTGCCGGGCATTGCTGAAGCCCATCCCGGCCTCAAGCTGACGGTCGACCATCTCGGCTTCCCCGGCCAGAAGTTCGACGACGAAGCCTTTGCGCCAATCCCGCAACTGCTCGATATGGCCAAATATGACAATGTCTCGGTCAAGGCCTCGACCATGCCCGCCTATTCCACCGAAGACTATCCCTATGCCAACACCCATGACGTGCTGCAGCGCGTGTTTGACGCATTCGGTCCGCACCGCATGTTCTGGGCCTCGGATATCACCCGCCTGCCCGGCACCTATCAAGAGTACGTCACCATGTTCACCGAGGAACTACCCTGGCTGAAGGGTGACGATCTGGAGCTCGTGATGGGCCGAGGCCTGTGCAACTGGATCGGCTGGGACGTTTAGTCCATAACCAAAATACCCGAACGCGGAGATCTGACATGAACGCCCCTGCCCCCAAAACCACCTCGACGCCCACACCAGAAGAGATGGAAAGGCGCGTGGCGCGGTTCGATGATCTGGTGCCCTACAAGGACACAATGAATGCCACCCACGGCATCGCCCCCGAGGCCATGCAGATGATGTCATCAGACAAGGTCTTTCCGGTGATGAGCCCGGAAGGCTGGCAGGGTCGCAGCAAAGTGGCCCCGGTCAAAGGCGCGGATGGCCTGACGGTCACCATCGCCGAATGCCCACCCGGCGACCGCTCGGGCCTGCACAAGCACACGGCCACAGTGGAGAACTTCTTCTGCATTCAGGGCAGCTTCGACATCACCTGGGGTGACAACGGCGAACATTCCGTTCGCCTGGAACCGATGGACTTCATTTCGGTGCCGCCCGGTGTCTATCGCGAATTCACCAATGTGGGGCATGATCTCGGTCGGCTGTTCGTGGCAATCCAGTCACCGCAGGGTGAGCAGCACGACACGGTCATCCATTCTGCTGCGGCGGGTGATGAAATCGAAAGCCGCTGGGGCAAGGACACCCGTGACGCGATGGCCGGGATCGGCATCAAGTTCGGCGAATAGACGTCCCTGCCGTACAAACGTCATACCCGGACCTGATCCGGGTATAACGCGTTCCTTTTACTTTCCTGATCGACCTTCCCCATGCCCGACATTCCCTTTCCCGCCGAGTATCTCGACACACGGCTGATCTTTGCCGTGTTGTCGGTCTTTGCCGCCGGGCTTATCCGTGGCTTCTCGGGATTTGGCTCCGCGTTGATCAATGCGCCGGTATTGAGCCTGATCTGGGGGCCGACCGTGGGTGTGCCCGTTGCCGCACTGGTGGAGATCGCCCCGGCGATCCAGCTCACGCCCAAGGCCATCAAAGTTGCGCACTGGAAGACCGTCTGGGCATTTGCCATCCCGGCTGTGATCCTGCTGCCTCTGGGGACCTTCATTCTTGTTTCGGTGCCCGCTGACGATATGCGTCGTGCCATTGGCGCTATCGTGCTGGTTGTCGCGCTGATCCTCTGGTCGGGCTGGCGCTATCGTGGACCACGCGGCACGGGGCCAGCCATCGGCGTTGGTCTGGTTGGTGGCGCGTTGGCAGGAGCCACGGGCGTCGCCGGTCCGCCGGTGATTCTCTATCTGATGTCGAGTGATGACAGCCCCGCCCTCACCCGCGCGAACCTGATCGCCTATTTCACAATCATCCTGTTCGGCTTCATAATCGTGCTCACGCTCAAGGGCCTGATCACGATCGAGATTGCCTGGCTGGTGGCTGTGCTGCTGGTGCCCTTCGTGGTGGGCGCCGCGATCGGGACAAAGATGTTCCCGCTGGCCAGCGAAAAGACCTTCCGGATCATCGCTTTGACAACCCTGACGGTCTCCTCGCTTTACGTTCTGGTGGCGTAGCGCCGCGGAGTACCGTCCCACAAGAAATCGTCATGCCCGGGCTCGACCCGGGCATCTCACGACAGAGCGAGGCGAGACACCCGGATCAAGTCCGGGTATGACGGTCAAGTATATGCATCCCTCACATCGTCACCCCGCAAAGGCGGGGGTCCATAAACAGGGACGGTCACCTGATTGAACATCGGTGGTTATGGATGCCCGCCTGCGCGGGCATGACGAATTTGAGTGCGCTACAGCCCGTTGGCCACCATCACGTCCTGCATGCTCTTTCCGTCGGCAGCGCAGGCAGCCTGATGGGCCTTGGAAATTTCCAGCATCTCGGGCGGCGGTGCAACTTCGCGGGCGAATTCATCGCGCGCGAGCAGCTTTTCGTACCACGCATTCAGATTTGCATAGCGATCCGTCGGGAAGCCCAGTTTGGTGACCCGGAAGACCGTGATCCACCAGGCGATGTCCAGCGCGGAAAATCCGCTGGCCAACAGATACTCGTGCTGTCCCAGACGCTCATCCAGATCAGCGAAGACCGGCTTGAACTCGCTGACGGCCTCGATGATCTGTGCGTCGGTGATGCCGTTATTGGCATTCATGTCGCGCCAGAACTTCACTTCAATCGCCTTGCGACCATCGACTTTGCCGCCAACGGTTTCGGCGCCTTCGGCTTCCATCACATCCACGGCTTCATCGGACTTCTTCATCATCTCGACCGGCATCAGGTAGCGGAAGGTCAGCGCCCGTACGCAGAGATGCAGATCGTCTTCCAGCTTCATGGATTCTTCCATGAAGGCCTGCTCATCTGGGTCGGTGGGGTAGAGGCGCGGACCGTCAAAGGTCTCGTCGACATATTTGACGATGTCGTTGCTCTCGATATGGACATCTCCGTCATGCACCAGGGTCGGCATCAGGCCACGCGGATTGATACCCATGAACCATTCGGTGAAGTTCTCGAACTTGCCGATATCCACATGGTGGGACTCCCACTCGACACCCTTCATACCAAACGAAATTCGGGTTTTCTGGGAACAGGACGAGCCCATGAAATGGAACAGGTGCAGTCCCTTCCAATCGAGGACTTCCTTTGTCAGAACGTCGGACGGAGCCAGTTTGACCATGATGCGTATCTCCCGGTTTCAAGTTTTGTTGTTGGTTGTTGGTTGGATTATAGCGGGGAGAAGCGCGTACGTCATGACGAGAGGCTTCCAAATGCATCGTCATGGCCGGACTTGTTCCGGCCATCCACGTCAGTGGGTCACGTTCAGCATGGGAGAGCACACCACGACGTGGATACCCGCAACAAGTGCGGGCATTACTGGTGCTGAAGGGTATTTCTCACGGCAAGGGCGTCACCCCACTGGCACCGCCTGGGTAGGGATGGCATTATCAGCCCTCACGCGAATCCACGGAGTATGTTCATGCCGACCGACAGTCTGACCATCCGGCACCCTGATGACTGGCATGTGCATCTGCGCGACGGGCCGATGCTTGACGGGGTGGTCAATCACACCGCCCGCCAGTTCGCTCGTGCCATTGTCATGCCGAACCTGGCCCCGCCGGTGACCACCGTTGCGGCGGCCGAATCCTATCGCGCACGCAT
>JABJAG010000147.1 GCA_018666195.1 Alphaproteobacteria bacterium | reverse complement strand
TCATCGGCATAGACATGCACCTTGATACCGAAGGACCCACCCACATCCTTACAGATCACCCGGACGTCACCCTCGGGCACATTCAGATGCTTGGCAAAGATGTGCTGCATCATGTGCGGGGCCTGAAAGGACATGTGCACGGTGAGCTTTTCGTCGGCCTCGTCATAATCGGCGAGCAGCACGCGGGGCTCGAGGGTCACACCGGTATGGCGATCGAAGTGGAAGGTTTCCTCGACAATGTGATGGGCTTCAGCAAAGGCGGCGTCCACGTCCCCCGCATCCACGCCATTCTCGAAGGCGATGTTGTCACCCAGTTCCGGGTGAATCACATAGGTGTCCGGGTCACCTGCGGTCTCGGCATCGGTGACCGCCGGAAGTACCTCATACTCCACCTCGATCATCGCGGCAGCGTCTTCGGCTTCAGCCCGGCTGGTGGCGACGACAGCAGCGACAGCTTCGCCTTGCCAGGCCACCTGATTGACGGCGATGGCGTGTTGAGGTGCGGATTTGAGGCCTTTGAAATGCGTCAGAACCCCCACCCATGGCTCGCAATATTCAGCCATTTCCGCGCCGGTCACGACCCGCACCACACCCGGCATGCTCTTGGCGGCACCGGTGTCGATGCTCTTGATCATGGCACTGGCATGAGGGGTGCGCAGGAAGACCGCATGCACCATGCGGGGCAACTTCAGATCATCGACAAACTGGCCCTTGCCGCGCACAAGCTTTCGCACATTGGGTCGCGGGACCACCTTTCCGATGTAACTGTTCGGTCGGCCCAGAACACTGGAATCGGGATTGGTTGCCTGATCGCTCATCGTCTCTCTCCACAACGGATTTTGATTCGCATCTGTGTGCGATTCTATTGATCTATTTATTCCACATCCGGCGCACGAAGGCGATTGCGAACCGGGTGCCGGTTGGCGTCCTTTATCCCCAGCGTGTCCTCTGCAATCAGAATACGCTGCACATTTGGCGTGCCCTCGCCCACCGCGAGCATATTGACGTAGGCGGTGATCTTCTTGATCGGATACTCATCGGCCAACGCGTAACCGGCAAATATCTCGGCCGCCGCGCTCGCCGCATGTTTGGCGGCATTGACCGCCGCGTATTTGGCCAGCGAGGCTGCCCGGTTGGAGACTTCGCCGCGATCCATCTGCCAGGCCATCTTGTGCACCAGCAAACGCGCGGCCTCGATGTTGACCGTCATATCGGCAATCAGATGCTGCACCATTTGGTACTCGCCAATGGGACTACCGCCTACAACCCGCGCATTGGCGTATTCGACAGCATGATCGAGGCAGGCCTGGGCCAGCCCGACCGCGCGAGACGACACGGTCAGACGACCATATTCCAATGCATTCATGGCAATCTTGAAACCTTCACCTTCTTCACCCAATCGGTTTTCGATCGGCACCACAAAATCATCGAGAAAGACCGCATTCGAACAGAGTGACTTCGACAAGCCGGTCATCGGGATCGGGTTGGCCATGAAACCTTCGAATTCCTTCGGCTGCACAATGAACGCAGTGACACCCCGATGGCCCGCCGCCAGGTCGGTCTTGGCAAGCAGAATGCCGGTGTCGGCAGCGTTGGCAAAGGTGATCCACTGCTTCGACCCGTTCAGGCGATAGACATCCCCATCCCGCGTGGCCGTGGTCTTCATGGCGCCTGCTGCATCCGACCCGCCGCCGGGTTCCGACAGTGCAAACATGCCGATCTTCCGGCCGGCAATCAGATCGGGCACAAAACGGGTAATCTGCTCTTCCCGCCCCCAGTTGAAGATCGTGAAGGGGCAGGTCATGGCCTGCATGTTCATGCAGTATCCGAATTCCGGGGCCAGCCGCGATATCGTTTCGGAAATCGCCGACACGGCGAGAAACCCAGCATCACTGCCACCAAGATTCTCAGGAAAGGCCGCACCAAAGAAGCCCGCGCCTGCCATTTTCTCGACGATGGCATGAGGAAACGCACCGGTTTCCTCGAATTTCGGCATGACGGGCAGAATTTCCGTCGTTGCGAACCGTGCGACGGATTCCGAAAGCGCCGTAATGTCTTCAGGGAGCGTAAAATCCATGGCCGCGGCCTTCCTTTATTCCTGTCGCCATCCAATCTAACATCTGCAGACCTCTGAAACGACGCCCGACGTGATCCGGTGAACGACATGATGACAAGTATAGAAGACCTGGCCGCGCGTATCCCTGATGGCGCGAGGGTTGCACTCGCCCCCGACTATTCCGGAGTGTCTATGGCAACCGTCCGTGCCCTGATCGCGCGCGGGGCAAAAGACCTGCATCTGATCGGGGTACCCTCGGTCGGATTTCAGGGCGACATGCTGATCGGCGCGGGCTGTGTGGCCACTCTGGAGGCCGCGGCCGTCACACTTGATGAATACGGCCCGGCACCGCAGTTCAACGCAGCGATCAAGGCCGGCGCCCTCAAGATGATCGACGGCACCTGCCCGGCGATCCACGCCGGACTGCAAGCCGCCGAAAAAGGCATCCCCTTCATGCCCGTGCGCGGCATTGTCGGGTCGGACCTGTTGACCCATCGTGATGACTGGACCATCGGCCACGACCCTTTTGATGAGGAAGACGGCCCGATCGTGATGGTGAAGGCCATTCGCCCCGATGTAACCCTCATTCATGCACCGCTTGCAGACTGTCATGGCAATGTCTGGATCGGGGTGCGCCGCGAAATGATGCTGATGGCTCATGCATCGCGGAACACGCTGGTGACCGCTGAAGAAATCTATGATGGCGATCTGCTCGCCGATGAAAGGCTGGCGCCGGGCACCATCCCGGGGCTCTATGTCAGCGGCGTCGCCGAAGCTGCGAACGGCGCCTGGCCCGTTGGATTGTTCGGGCGCTACGGACCCGATGACGCCCATCTGCGTGATTATCTGCAGCGCGCCCGCACGGTGGATGGTTTCGCCAGCTATCTCGATGAGTTTGTGCACGCGCCGAAAGCCGCCGAATGAGCACCGACTTTGCCCCCGAAGAACTTCTGATCGCCACGGTCGCTGACATGCTGACCGGACTGGGCCATGTGGCCGTGGGTGCCCAGTCGCCGATCCCCGGGACGGCCGCCCTTCTGGCGCGCGCGCGGTCTGGCGGCGGGCTTCGGGTCTCCATGCTGGGCAGCGAAACCCACAGCCCCTTCACCGATGGCGGACGTGAACTATTTGATTGCGCCGCCCAGGGCCGTATCGATGCGTTCTTTCTGGGCGGTGGGCAGATCGATGGGCAGGCCAATATCAACCTCGTCGGGATCGGCGATTATCCGGAAACCAAAGTACGGTTTCCCGGCTCCTTCGGTTCGGCCTATCTGTATTTCCTTGTCCCACGGGTGATCCTGTTTCGCGAAGAACACACCGCGCGCGTTCTCGTCCCCAAGGTCGATTTTGTCAGCGCGCCGGGGGTAAGCGAAGAGAACACCTACCGCAAGGGTGGGCCGCATGCGCTGGTCACCGGGCGTTGCGTGTTTGATTTTGACGATGCAGCCAAACGGTTCCGGCTGCAAAGCATCCATCCCGGCCACACCGTGGATGAAGTGCGCGAACACACCGGCTTCAACTTCGACATGCCAGACGACGTGCCGGAAACGCCCGCACCCGACGCGAGCACACTCGCACTGTTGCGCGGTGACGTCGCCGAAGCCGTCACCGAACGCTACCCGGCATTTGCAGCGAAGGTTTTCGGCACGGTGAACGCTGCCTAGAATGTCAGATCGAACGTGTAGCCCTTTGTGTGCCAGCCGCCCGCGAACAGGTCGATATTGAAGAAGCCCCGTTTCCGGCAATCGTTCAGATGATCTCCGGTGATATCAAAGCTGCCCTCAAGCGTGCACAGAGCCACTGCTGCGCCGCCCCAGACCTTCCCGTTTTTGCTCACCGCATGAACCAGATGCAGAATCGGTATGTGCAGCGCGGCATCCTTCAGGGGCCATTCCCAAAAATCCCGGCACACCGCAGGCTGGAGCGACCACCAACCGCGCGCGCGGTATTGCCGGTCCTTGACGCGACCGACTTCGTCGGCAATCGCAATGGAGATCTCTTCTGTTGTGCGATTGCAAATCGTCAGAGCGACAGATTTTCCAGCCTGTTTCAATTCAACAAGCTCATCACAGGCTTCATCCAGTCCGAACCCACAGGCAATCTCCAGACTCTCGAGATGGTCCTTATCAACCTGCTGAGCATGGACGGACGTCGCCAAGAAAACTAGCATCAGTGCTGCGAAGACAATCCGCATCTGGTACTCCCCCGTCTGGTCATTCCTTCTGAGATTAATATTACCGCAGGCCGAAATTCATGTCCTCACCTCAAACCCCCTTCGGTGCACTCGCCGGCCTCAAGGTTGTCGATCTGGCACGTGTCCTTGGCGGCCCCTACTGCACACAAATTCTTGCCGATCACGGCGCCAAGGTCATCAAGGTCGAGCCGCCCCAGGGTGACGAGGTCCGGGACTGGGGACCGCCGTTCCACGAAGGGGATGCGTCCTACTTTGTTGGCCTGAACCGGAACAAGCGTTCCATCGGCCTTGATCTGTCCAAACCGGAAGGTCAGGCCGTGTTCCTGCGCTTGCTCGAAGATGCGGATGTGCTGATCGACAATTACAAAACCGGCACGCTGGAAAAATGGGGCATCGGCTACAAGGACACGCTTGCCGACAAGTTTCCCCGTCTGATCCATTGTCGGGTGTCGGGCTATGGAGAAGATGGCCCGCTGGGCGGGTTCCCCGGATACGACGCCATCATCCAGGCCATGGCCGGCTGGTTTTCGATCAATGGGGGAACCGACAAGGAGCCCACCCGCGTCGGCATCGCCGCAGTCGATATGGGAACCGGGCTTTACTCCTGCGTCGCCATTCTCATGGCATTGTTCGAACGCGCAAATTCGGGACAAGGCCAGTTCATCGACATGACCTTGTATGACTGCGCGGTCTCACTGATGCATCCGCATATTCCGAACTACTATCTTTCGGGCGGACAGATCCCCGGCATCACCGGCAACCAGCATTCCAACATCGCACCCTACGATAAGTTTCCAACCAAAACCGCCGAGGTGTTCATTGGTGCAGGCAACAACCGCGCCTATGCCCGCCTGTGCAACGAGCTCGGGCGCCCCGACCTGATCGACGACCCCCGCTTCGAGAACAACTCTGTGCGCGTCGCCAACCGGGCGGAATTACGCGAGGAACTGCTTCCGGCCTTCGCAGCCGTGGATGGCGAAGAGCTTTCTCTGAAACTGCTGGCGGCCGGCATTCCCGCTGGACCGGTTCTCGATACCGGTCAGGTGATGACCGCACCCCACACCCGGCACCGCCAGATGGCAGCAAAGCTCGACTGGTATGAAGGTGCCGGCACGCCCATCAAGTTCAGCCGCACACCCGGTGAACTTCGTTCAACCCCGCCCCATTTCGGCGCTCAGGCCGATGAAATCCTCACTGAACACGGTTATGACGCTGACGAAATTTCCGCCCTGGCCGACTCCGGTGGACTTGTCCGCGAACGACGCAAACTCTGATGACATCTGGAAAGAGACACCCCATGCGCTTCAACCAACGCCGCAAGAATTTCCGCGCAATCCTGAACGGTGACGCCTGCGTTCACCCCGGTTCGGTTCACGACCCGATGGCCGCCCGAATCGCACAGGAGGTCGGCTTTGAAGTCGGCATCTTCGCAGGTTCCGTCGCGTCCATGACAGTCCTCGGCGCACCTGACCTGATCGTTCTCACGCTTTCAGAATTCGCTGATCAGGCCAAACGGATCGGTCGCGCCTGTGATCTGCCTCTGCTGGTGGATGCTGATCATGGCTATGGCAACGCACTGAATGTCCGGCGCACGGTGGAGGAGCTGGAGATGGCCGGTGTCGCGGCCCTGTCCATTGAAGACACAGACCTGCCCACCCCCTATGGGGCCGACGGCAAGGCCAGCCTGATCTCACTCGACGAAGGAATTGGCAAGATGAAGGCCGCGCTCGACGCCCGTATCGATCCTGATCTGGTGATCGCTGGTCGCACAAGCGCCGCCGCCATCGCCGGTGTCGACGAAGCCGTTCGCCGCGCCAGGGCCTATGAAGATGTGGGAGTGGATGCACTCTTCATGGTTGGTCTGAAAAGCCGCGAAGAACTTGAAGCCGTCGCTTCCGCGGTCAACACCCCGATCATTCTCGGCAGCGCCACCAAGGACATGATGGACCTCAACTATCTCGGCCCGCTTGGCGTGCGTGTCTGCCTGCAAGGCCACAAGGTGTTTGCTGCAGCCATCGAAGCGATTTATCGAACCCAGAGTGCATTACGCAATGGGGTGGCACCTGGTGACCTTGAGGACATTGCGTCGTCAGACCTGATGAACCGCCTGATGCGCAATGACGATTATGCAGGTTGGACGAAGGCGTTTCTCGAAGACGACTAATCAGCGCGGGACACGAAATCCCGCAATCCGGCGAGCAATGCATCATCATTGATAATGCGCGGCACCTTGTGCTGTCCGCCGAGCTGGCCGCGTGACTTCATCCAGGCTGCAAATGTACCCGGGGGCACGGCAATAGCCTCAGGTGAGCGCATGCCAAAATCGCCGGAACGATGAGCCTCATAGTCCTCGTTGGCCTTACTCAAGGTGGCATCCAGCGTCTTTACGAAATGGGTAACGCGTGCATCCGACGGCGGTTCCCCTGCAAACTCCACCACGTAGATATGACCGCCACGACTGTCGTCGTCATCCGCATGTAACGCACCAACCGACCAATCCGTCACCTCCGCACCGATCGTGGCGGCTCCGTCACGGATCGCGGCCTCAAGTTCACTGGCGATCAGGTGTTCACCGAATGCTGACAGGGAATAACTCGTCCGGCCGGTAATCTTCACCCGCAACGGGTTCAGGCTCACAAACTCAACCGTATCGCCAATCACATAAGACCAGAGCCCCGCGCAGCTGGTCAGCACCACTGCGTAGTTGATACCCATTTGCGCCGTGCCAGCCCAATGCCGGGTCGGTTTCCGCTCATCGAGCTCATCCACCGGAACAAACTCCATGAACAGTCCTGTATCAAGCTGCAAGCGCAAGCCGTCTTCTGGTCCCGCATCGGCCAAACCGATGAATCCCTCGCTGGCCGGATAAACCTCGCGAAGTTCTGCAGGCGTACCTTCTATCAGGGTTTCGAAACGATGACGGTAGGGTTTGAAATCAACCCCACCATGAACGAGCAATTCCAGGTTGGGAAAGTATTTGGCGAGATCGGGCCTGGAGTCTCCTCGTGCTGCCGCCAGCTGTTCAAAAAAAAGCAGCAACCAAGACGGCGTGCCGCCGATGAGACGAATATCTTCACCTTCAATCGCTGCCACCAGTCGAGCAACCTTCTCCTCCCAATCCGTAACTCGGGTCAGATCATCAGGAGGAAAACTCCGTCCGCGAAACCACCACGGCTCATTGGCCGCCATAATTCCGGACAGGTCGCCACTGCGAATACCCTTGGCCTCCATGATCAGGTCGGTGCTGCCACCCAGCATGAAAGACTTGCCGCCCAACACCTGACTTTTGGGACGATTTTTAAGGTGATGGCAGATCAGATCGAGGCCCGCTGTCGTGTTGGATGTAACCATCTCGCGTGTGCACGGAATGTATTTCGTGCGCCCGGTCGTGGTGCCCGACGTCACCGCGAAGAACGGTACCGGCCCCGGCCAGCTCGACCCACGCAAATTCGGGAATGCGGTTTTCCAGTACTTCTCGTTGAAGTCCTCGTAACGCCGCAACGGAACGCGCTTCTGATAGTCAGTCACACTGCGAATATCATCAAATCCATGATCACGCCCGAACGCCGTTCGGGCCGCACGGCCGACGAGCCCAAGCAACTGACGCTGTTGAACATCGCCAACATCCATCCGCGCGAGCGCCTTCAGGCGCCGGCGGGCATAGAGACGAAGAAGGGGCGTGGCGTTCAGCATCTACGGACGTAGTTCCATCTTGTGCACAAACTCTCGCGCAACGGTTTGTACCTGCAACGGCACCTGAACATACTCACCACGCTGCCAGAAATCGAACTGGTCCGTGAAATTTTCACTGTTAAACCAGCCGTCCTGACCCCCCAACAAGGTGAACCAGTTTGCGTCCGGGTCCGACAGATCGGAGATATGACGGGCTTGGGAACCAAACCTAGTCAGATGACGTTCGTCCGTATCCCCATGGGCGGTCTTCATGACCGTTGTGGAACTGCCACCAATCGGAACATCGCCGAACATGTATTTTCCACCCACGACCGGAATAAAACTCAGCGGGTGACGCAATCCAAGGCGGTGCATGTCTCCCCAAACGGAGAATTCCCCAAGACCCTCAGTGGCGGCATCAAACGCCGGGATCAACGCAACCAAAACGTCATCCGGTGAAGACTGAGCAATGGCGACACCCAGTTGTTCATCAAAGCGCCCGCCAAATGCCAGCTCCTCACGCTCATCCTCATTTCGAAACCTCTGCGCAAAGGCATAGGCGGTCAGCTCGAAAGCCAAAGCGCCACGGGACTGCGCGTCGTAGTGACCGTCCCATCCACGCAAAAGGTCGGCAACTTGCTGCTGATCTGTGGTCAAACCGACATCTGCCCGATCCAGTTGGCCAAGCAACAGATCGCGCAGAGCGAGCGCGGACGGCATGAACACGTCCTGCTGGAGAGCCTGCAGGTCCGGGACACCGATCACCCCATCTCCGGACAACAAGTCACGCAAACGGGATATCCGGTCGTCGTTCGAGAAATGCCAACCGACGGCAACATCGGCATTGGCCGGCTTGTTGTTGGCTGAAACGACATATCCTTCCGGGGGGTCAAAGGCCGCCGGAAGATCCATCGCCGTGACCGGCATCTCCCAGGCATCCTGACCGTCGGGCGTGAGCAGAATATCTTCGGGCGGTGTGGTGGACCGCGACGGAAGTTTCACCGCCATCACCTGCCCAATATGCCCCGCAGCATCGGCGAAAACCATGTTCTGACCGGGCACATGAAACCCATCGAGGGCGCGGCGAAAACCGTCAAAGTCATTGGCCTGACTAACCCGCAACATCGACGTGATTTCATCACTCGGCTGATGTCCCATCCAGCGCAGCGCAACCGAAACGCCCTCACCCGCCGACGGCACGAGTGGTGCATCCGAGATCACCGGACCATAAGGACTTTCACGCACTGTCATCTCGGTGTCGAACCACCAGCGGACACCGATCTCTTCGGTGCGTTTCGTGAAATCACTTTCGGGAAGGTCGCTCACATCGACAAGGTCGGTAGACAGCGCCCGCATGTTGGTGCCCCCCCAGGCAATCTGGTGATTTCGACCTAGTGCAAGAAACGGCACACCCGGGATCATCAGTCCCACAGCGTGATAGGAGGGTGACTTGTAACCTGCCAGCACCCAAAGATTTGGCAGGAAGACCCCGAGATGCGGATCGCTGGCGATCATCGCGGAACCGGTACCGGTGCGATCGCCGGACACGGCCACAGAATTCGATCCGGCCTTGGCAAAGCCGAGCAGCAGCTCTTGAAACACCGATTCCTGAGTTTGGGATTCAACGCCGATACTGGGGATCGATACTCCGCCAATGTCGGTCGCGCGCGCCCAGAGTGCAGGCCAGTCGGCCCGTTCACGCTGGGATAGCATGCCGAACCAGATCAGCCAGTTCACATCTGTTGATCCCAAGCGCCCGATCGCAATCACATCTGCGGCGGTCCACATCTCCCGCTCAAACCCCATCACCTGATGTTCGTGCGGCAGGGTCTCCACATTCGCGATGTAATGATTGACGCCCGTGACGAAGGATTCGAGCCAGGCGCGGGTGTCATCAGGCATCATTTCCAGTGTGGCTTCCGCTCCGCGCCCGTAGTTGAGAACGCGCAGGGACTTGTCGAGATCGCTGGCAAGCGGCCCGCCCATTTCCGCGATACGGCCACTGACCAGACGCCGTGCGAGTTCCATCTGACCGAGACGCAAATGGGCGTGGACAATCCCCAGTGCGACAGCGAGATCAGCATCGGTTTGCGCCTCCATAAATGGCACCTGCTGATCGTTCCAATGAATTTGAACCGGCGCGGAAAGCGGTGCGCCAGAAACCGGGATCGTGGCGAGCCGTTCTTTGGTCGACAGCGGTTCGGGCAATGGTGTCAGCAGGGTACAACCGGCCAGAACAGAGGCCATGGCAGTTCCGGCGAGCAGGCGGGTCAGCTGCATATGCGAAGCTCCGAAATCTTTGCGTGAGGAAAATTGACGGCGTTCATACTGCATGGAAGGTGGGATGGGTCAGCCACTGTTTCCAGTGGAGTCACAATTAGGTCACATTCGCACGCGCGCCTATAGTGCGCGCCATGTTTCCGATTCTTTCTGACATCCCGAACGATACTATCGTGTTGATTACGCTGTCTTTTTTCGCCGGCGGACTGAGCAAGGGAGCGGTCGGGATCGGGCTGCCGCTGGTCTCTCTGCCCTTCATCGCCGTGTTGCT
>JABJAG010000146.1 GCA_018666195.1 Alphaproteobacteria bacterium | reverse complement strand
GACAGCGCGCTGTTTGATCCTCATTACGCCGGATGCCCAACGGACGATGAATACGTTTCTGGGGGCAAGCGTCAATCTCGGGCCAGAAGACATTGATGAGGATCTCGTTGCCCGCGCACAGGTGACCTATCTTGAGGGTTATCTCTGGGACCGTGATGAGGCCAAGGCCGCGTTTCTGCGTGCAGCCGGTCTCGCAGCTGCGAAGAACCGATTGGTTTCACTCAGCTTGTCTGATCCGTTCTGCGTTGATCGTCACCGGGATTCCTTTCGTGAATTCGTGACCAATCACGTGGATATTCTATTTGCCAATGAGGATGAGATCACCTCGCTGTATCAGGTCGATAGTTTCGATGATGCCTTGCAGCATGTTCGCGCTGATTGCCGTATTGCCGCCCTGACCCGATCTGAAAAAGGCTGTGTCGTGGTGTCGGGAGACGACGTGCACGTGGTTGATGCCGAACCAGTTGCTTCAGTGGTCGATACGACAGGGGCCGGTGATCAGTTTGCGGCGGGTTTCCTTTCGGGTTTCACCCAAGGCAAGAATTTGGCGACATGCGCACGGATTGGCGGCATTGCTGCCAGTGAAGTGATCGCCCATGTCGGGCCACGCCCGCAGGTGAAGCTCGCTGAACTGGTGGCGAGCCGGCTCTAGGCGCAATCAGTTCGCGTTTGCATCCCAAAGCGTCTCAAGCCGCAACCCATAGACCGGCACAATATCTGGTCGCGCGATCCGGCTCCAGCGTGCCAGACGCTGGCCGGGGTCGTGATAGAGCGGCAGAACATAGTGATTCCACATCAGGATCCGATCAAGTGCACGGGCGGCGGCAACCAGTTCGTTCCTGCTTTTCGCCGCACCGAGTGCATTGATCATGGCGTCGACAGCCGGGTCAGACACTCCGGCCCAGTTGCGGCCACCGGGTTGGTTGGATGTCTGGGCGCCCCAGTAATTCTGCTGCTCGTTGCCGGGTGACAGGGTGACCCCCCAGAAACCAAACACCATGTCGAAATCATAGGTGTCGATCATGCCCTGAAACTGGGCGGACTCGACCAGACGCACGGGGGCATCGATTCCGATGCGCTTGAGATTGCGCGCATAAGCCAGCGCGATCTTCTCGTTTGAAGGTCGCCGGATGGTGATTTCGAGTCGAAAAGAATTGCCAGCGGCGTTCATGCGCTTGCCGTCCTGGATGGTCCAACCCGCTGCATCAAGTAGCGCTGCCGCGCGTTTCAGGTTTGCGCGCGGGCGCCCAGCGCCGTCGGTCGCGGGCGGTGAATAGGGCGGGCCAAAGACGGCATTGGGGATCTTCCCGCGCCAAGGCTCCAGCAGGGCCAGCTCCGTCCCTTCGGGCGGCCCAACAGGTGCCATGTCGGAGCCGGTGAACATACTCGTGGTGCGCCGGTAGCCGTCATGCAGGAGGGCCTTGTTGATCCACTCAAAATCAAAGGCGTTGGTCAGTGCCTCGCGAACACGCAGGTCCGCGAATTTCGGTTTGCGCAGGTTAAAGGTTAGTGCGCTCAATCCTGATGGCGTGCCGGTGCTCAGAACTGAAAGGTCGACCCGGCCGACATTGGCGGCAGGAAAGGCATATTGGGTGGCCCACCGGGTGGCATCACCTTCAAAGCGAAGGTCATAATCCCCGGCTTTGAAAGCTTCGAGCGCGACGGACGCATCACGAAAATAGTCGTACTGGATCCGGTCAAAATTGTGCTGTCCGCGGTTCACGGCGCGTGCGCGGCCCCAATAGTCCGGGTTCCGTCGATAGACAATTTTGCGACCAGGGTCGACCTCCTCGATCACATAGGGTCCGCTCGCCAGTGGTGGCTCGAGCGTGGTGGTGCCGAACTCGCGTGTGGCCCACCAATCTTTTGACAGGATTGGCATGAACCCCGCGATTAGAAGCGGGAGTTCCCGGTCGGTGTTGTCGGCGAAGGTAAATCGAACCCGACGCGATCCTGTCTCCGCGACGGTTGTGACCCGTGACCAGGTGGCCCGCGCATTGGGGAGGCCTTTTGTTTTCAGAATTTCCCAACTGAAGACTACATCGGCGACAGTTAATGGCGCTCCGTCCGAAAATGCGGCGTCCGGGTGGAGCGTGAATTCAACCCAGCCCCGATCGCCGGGTGTTTCGATGCTTTCGGCCAGTAAACCATAAAGTGTAAAGGGCTCATCCCGGCTGCGTTTGGCCAAGGTTTCGAAATACATACCGAATCCGTGATGCACCCCGGCGGCAGGTTTGCCGCGCACGATATAGGGATTGAGTGTGTCAAAGGAGCCAAGGGCATGAAGCCGCAAATTTCCGCCCTTCGGGGCATCTGCGTTGACATAGTCAAAATGATCGAAGCCAGACGCATATTTGGCGCTGCCCAGCATGGTGATGGCATGTTCGGGAGCCGCCGAAACCGAAGTCGAGACGGCGCTGGTCAGCAGGCATGCGAAACCAAGATTTCGCAATATCGGGCAGGTCAGAAACTCACGCATGGTTGAAGCGATCTTTACGGCGGACGGAGGTCATCATCCCCAACTATAGTGGGGGAAATGAGTCGAAACTCGGACCCGGTTGAAAAATCCTTTTGTGAGCGGAGCAGAGCATGCGCATTGGTGTCCCACGTGAAATCAAGACCCAGGAGTATCGTGTCGGGCTGACCCCGTCATCGGTGCGGGAGATTGTGCATCACGGCCATCAGGTTGTCGTTGAATCCGGTGCTGGTCTGGGTGCGAATTTTGACGACGAAGCCTATCAGGCCATAGGGGCGGAGATCGCTCCGGATGCCGACGCCGTGTTTGCAGATGCGGAGATGATCGTGAAAGTGAAAGAACCCCAGGCCCAGGAGTTTTCGCTTTTACGCGATGGTCAGATTCTGTTCACCTATCTGCATCTCGCCGCGGCTCAGGATGTGGCAGAAGCCCTGATCCGTTCCGGTGGTATCGGGATCGCCTATGAAACGGTGACGGACGACGATGGCGGATTGCCCTTGCTGGCACCGATGAGTGAGGTGGCCGGTCGTCTGGCGGTTCAGGTTGGCGCCCATTGTCTGGAAAAGGAATCCGGTGGGCGGGGCGTCTTGCTCGGCGGGGTGCCCGGGGTTGAGGCCGCCAATGTTCTGGTGATCGGCGGCGGCGTTGCAGGCACCAACGCAGTACGTATGGCTATGGGCATGGAGGCGCGCGTTACGGTGCTGGACCGTTCCCTCGATCGGTTGCGTGAGCTCGATATGCAATTCGGACCCACCCTCAACACGATCTATTCGACCGTCGATGCGGTGGAGCGCCATGTGCTCGATTCTGATCTTGTGATCGGGGCGGTGCTGGTGCCAGGTGCCGCGGCACCAAAACTGGTGACGGGTGAGATGGTCAAATCAATGCGGCGTGGCGCGGTGCTCGTCGATATCGCCATCGATCAGGGCGGCTGCTTTGAAACTTCGCACGCGACCACCCATGATGATCCGACCTTCATCGTCGATGAGGTGGTGCATTACTGTGTGGCGAATATGCCCGCGGCTGTTGCCCGCTCTTCGACGGCGGCGCTGAACAACGCCACGTTGCCCTTCGTGCTGGCACTGGCGGATAAGGGCTATCGGGCAGCGCTGCAGGCTGATGCGAATTTTCGAGCGGGCCTGAATGTACTCGCTGGTGATGTCACCCATGGTGCTGTCGCCGACGCGCTGGGATTGCCGTACATGCCTGCAGAAGACGCACTGCGGAATTAGGCGACTTCGGCATTTATGTCGAGAGCGTAACCAGCGGAGCGGACTGTGCGGATCAGGTCGTCGGTGCCGGGCAAGTTCATGGCCTTGCGCAGGCGGCGAATGTGTACATCCACGGTGCGTATCTCGATATAGACATCGTGGCCCCAGACCGAATCAAGCAGCTGTTCGCGTGAGAACACCCGGCCGGGATGCTCCATCATGAAGCGTAAGAGTCGGAACTCGGTCGGTCCGAGATCGATCGGTTCACCGTTGCGGCTGACCCGATGGGTGGTGAGATCCATGGTGATATCGGCGTAAGTCAGACTGTCTTTATCGAAGGCCGGGCGGGTGCGGCGCAGTACCGCGCGCACACGGGCCACGAGCTCACTCGGTGAGAAAGGTTTGACCACATAGTCATCAGCGCCTGCTTCCAGTCCGCGAATGCGATCATCCTCTTCGCCGCGCGCGGTGAGTAGAATGATCGGCAGGTCACGGGTGTCCGGGTTGCGTCGGATGCGCCGGCAAATCTCGATGCCCGAGACATAGGGCAGCATCCAGTCCAGCAGTACGATGTCAGGCTTGCGTTCTTGGACGGCCAGTAAGGCTTCATCTCCGTCGCGCGCGACATTTATCTGGAAACCAGCCTTTTCCAGATTGTAGGAGAGCAGCTCGACCAGCGCTGGCTCATCCTCAACGATCAGAACATGGGGTTGCAGGTTACTCACGATGACCTCATTGGGGCGATCGGTCGGGTTCGACGACAGTGATGCTGGCCTGATCTGCTTTCGGGCGATCCTCGTCGAGCGGGACGCCTTCAACCTGATAGTAGATCAGTTCGGCAATATTGGTTGCCAGATCGCCGATACGTTCAATATTGCGCGCAACAAATAACAGATGGGTGCAGGCCGTGATGTTGCGGGCATCTTCCATCATATAGGTCAGCAATTCGCGAAACAGGCTGTCGTACATATCGTCGACTTCCTTGTCGCGAACCCAGACGTCGCGGGCAAGCACTACATCCTTGGTTGAGAAGGCGTCGAGCACATCCTTGGTCATGTCGCGCACCACATGTCCCATGCGCGGGACGGTGAACAGCGGCTTAACTGGCGGCATCTGATTGAGCGCGATGGTCCGTTTGGCCACGTTCTTGGCGTAGTCACCGATACGTTCGACCATCGGGGCGATCTTGAGGGCTGTCACAATATGTCGAAGATCACTTGCCATGGGCTGACGCAATGCCAACAGTCGGATGGCCATCTCGTCGACTTCGGCATGAAGGTCATCAATCAGTTTGTCATTTGCGACAGCACCTTCAGCCAATGCGGAATCACGCTGTTGCAGGGCTTCGATCGAATCTTCGAGCTGTGATTCCGCAAGACCACCCATGCGGCTGATCAGGTCGCTCAGGCGGCTCAGTTCTTCATCGAAGGATTTGACGATGTGATCCGTTGTCATTTGTCTTGCTCCGTCGGGGCTGTGAGGTCGGACTAGCCGAACCGGCCCGTGATGTAATCCTGGGTACGCTTGTCATCGGGGTTGGTG